>CAZWMK010000001.1:0-67630 GCA_964635065.1 uncultured Sphingomonadaceae bacterium
ACGCCGCAATCGCGCTTTTTCGATATGTTCGAACAATCAGGCAGTGGCTGGTTCTGGGCCACTGATGCCGATGGGCGGATGACGTATCTGTCAGAGTATCTTGCCGATTTCTTCGGGCAGGATCGCAAGGATCTGCTGGCCCCCCCCTTCAGCCTGCTGTTCGCGCCCAACAATGCCGACACGGCCGTGCGCGAACGCCTGCCGTTCATGCTGAACCGCCAGACCGACTTTGACCGGCTGAAGCTGAACTCGACCCACGCCAGCGCCCGTCGGAGCTGGGAAGTGTCCGGACGCGCAAAACGCGATAACGCGGGCAACTTCCTGGGCTTTATCGGCTTTGGCGTCGATGTAACCGAGCATCTGGCATCAGCAGAATCCGCGACCATGCTAGCCCGCTATGACACGCTGACCGGTCTGCCCAACCGCCTCAACATGTCGCATTATCTTGCCGCCAATATCGGACGCGGGCGCCCTGGCGCCGTGCTGATGCTCGACCTCGACCGCTTCAAGGCCGTCAATGATTCGCTTGGTCACCCGGCCGGCGATTCATTGCTGAAGCTGGTTGCGGGACGCCTGCTCAAGATCATTACTGACAAGAACAAGATCTTCCGTCTCGGCGGTGACGAGTTCCAGGTCATCCTGCCCGGTTGCACGCATCGCGAGCGGCTGGGGGAGATCGCGCACGACATCATCTCCAGCCTGTCACAGCCCTATTCAATCGATGGCATACGCTGTGTCATCGGCGCTTCCGTCGGCATGGCGATCAGTCCCGATGACGGAGATGGCGGCGAAGACCTGATGCGCAAGGCCGATCTGGCGCTTTACGCCGCCAAAAGCGCGGGACGTGGCTGCTATCGCTATTTTTCGGACAGTCTGCTGGAAACCGCGGAAAACCGACGTCAGCTGGAAGAGGATTTGCGCGACGCCCTGGCGCGGGGCGAACTTGAATTACATTACCAGCCGCAGGTCAGCACCGGGAACAATAATGTTACGGGCGTCGAGGCACTGATCCGCTGGAACCATCCGAAACACGGCCCGGTTTCGCCCGGCATATTCATCCCGATCGCAGAAGAAGCCAATCTGATCGATGCGATGGGTGAATGGATCATCCGCAAGGCCTGCCAGGATGCCGCGCGCTGGCCGGGTGACATCAAGGTGGCGGTAAACGTCTCTCCCATCCAGTTCGCAAATGCCGGATTGACCAAGATCGTGGCGTCGGCGCTGGCCAGTTCGGGCCTCTTGCCCGGACGTCTGGAACTCGAACTGACCGAAGGCGTATTCCTGTCGGAATCCGTCCAGACCGATACGATGTTCGCCAATCTCAAGGCGCTGGGCGTGCGGTTGGCGCTGGATGATTTCGGGACCGGCTACTCTTCACTGGGCTATCTCAAGACTGCGCCCTTCGACAAGATCAAGATCGACCAGAGTTTCGTCCGCGGCGCCACCCGCCCCGGCAGCCGCAATGGCGCCATCATTGCGGCCATCGTGGCCCTTGCCGGCGCACTGGACATGGAAACAACCGCCGAAGGCATCGAAACCTTCGACCAGCTGGAACTGATGCGCGATCTTGGGGTCAGCCACGTGCAGGGCTATGTCTATTCAAAACCCATCGACAACGCGACACTGAACCAGATGCTGGGGGATGGCACATGGGCGATCACGCCCGCAGGTCCGGCGCGGCATCGCAGCACGCGACGGTCCATGTATCGCAAGGCCGCCATCATCCTGAGCGGCTATTGCTATCCCGTCCTGGTGCGCAACCTGTCCGAAAGCGGTGCCTTCATCGAAGGGCAGATCGACGTGCCGGTCGGTACGCAGTTGATTCTCGACCTCGGTGAAGGACAACTGGAAGTCGCCAGTGTGCGCCGTGCGGGCGATCGCGGCTGTGGCATCGCTTTTGCGCGTCCGCTGATCGATGACGGCGCTGGTGGTCTGACCATAAGCCAGCGCGTGGCCCCTTATCTCATCGCCAAATATGGCCTGATAGGGGCAGCCCAGACGGAAAAGCCGCGGCCATGGCACAGCCTGGGCATGGACAATGTCGACATGCTGGCTACACAGCTGGGGCTGATGCTGCCGGAACTGGAAACCGGTCAGAGCATGGCGGGCGCCGATGGCATGGCCCACATGCGGGTGCGGTCGCTCTTTGCGGCCAGCAGTCCGTTACAGGACATGGCGTTAGTCAATAATGGCATGAGCAACAATAACGCCATGCAACTCAGCCCCGAGGAATGGGAGCGGCTCAAGAGGGCTGTGATCGACAGCCCGAATCCCCAGCTCAAGAATATCATCGCGCTTGTTGTGCTGGCCGGCGTACGGTTTCAGGAACTGCTCACAGCGACGTGGGACGATATTTCGCTGGAGAAATCTGTCTGGACCATTCCGGCTTCGCGGTCGGGCGACCCGCGCGAGATCCATCTGCCCGAAGCGGCGGTCGCCGTTCTCGCAGCGCTGCCGCGCGCGCCAAGCTGCAATTATGTCATCATTAACCCGCGGACCAAGAAACCATATAATTCCATTTATGGCGGCTGGGATTCAGCCCGCAAAAAAGCCGGTCTCGACAATCTCAGCATCCATGACCTGCGCAAGAATCTGAAGCTGACTTGGTGAACAGCATGCGGGCATGAGGAAACGCCGCGTACTCCATCATGCCCGCACAGCCTGCCAGACAGGGAAACCGGCCTTTTGTTGCGGCATCGTGGCCGATGCGGCTGGGATCATCGACGCGATGCAGCGTGGCGACGGACAGCGCTTGCCGGGGGATCGTGGGTGCGATCAGGTCGAGGGGCGCGCGGCAGCTTCGATCAGATAGACATTGCGGACATCGGCATGGCCAATCCGAACGGCAGCCTGTTTCACCGTCGCCGCCAGCGCCGGCATATCGAGCGGACGGGCGGGATCGACGTGCAGGCGTGCATGATCGACAAGCGCTACCGTCCAGCCGTCGATCAAGCGGGGGCGCAAGTGATCGAGACGCTGGCGGGCACTGCTGTCCGCCGCCTCGATCACCACACGCACCGCCAGCAAGCCCGCGCTTCCCTGTTCGGCATAAACAGGCACGATCAGCGGCTCGAACTTGAGATAGGTCGGCGAAGACGCCACAGGCTCGGCGCGCACCACGGCGAAACCCAGTGCGGCAACCGCCGAAAGACCAGCCAGATGCTGCAAATGCTTCAGCATTTTCATGCCCTGTCTCTTATCAGCATGAAGTAAGGCCAGCGTTAAGATGCATGATTAACGCCGACAAGATACCGATGTTGGCGCGGCCATGGGCGGACGGGCTTCCACCGCAGGCGTTCAGCCTTTATAGCGACGCCATCATCAGTCAAAAAAACGAACGAGACCGCCATGACCACCGAAAGCATGCCCGACCGCCTGTCGATCAATCCCGACAGCCCGCACTATGATGCCGATCTGCTCGCCAGGGGCGTCGGCATCCGGTTCAACGGCGTCGAAAAAACAAATGTCGAGGAATATTGCATTTCGGAAGGCTGGATTCGCGTCGCGGCCGGCAAAAGCCGTGACCGTTTCGGCAATGCCATGACGATCAAGCTGAAAGGCGTCGTTGAGGCTTTTCTCGAAAATGCCGAAACCGACGAAAGTGCCTGATCTATAGGGAATCGCCAAGCATGGCGGCCGCGATTGCCACGGCCGCCATGCTCAGAATCAGGACCGCGGCAGCCGCCATGTCTTTGACGAGCTTGATCTCCGGATGCCGGTCGGGGTGAAGATGGTCGATGAACCGTTCGAGCGCGCTGTTCAAAAGCTCGAACGCCAGCACCAGCGCTGTCACCAGCGCAATCAGTCCCCACCAGACCGCACCGGGTCTGAGCCACAGCAAAAGCGCCAGCGCAAAAATCGCCGCCAGGCAATGCGTGCGAAAACTGCGTTCCGTCAGGAAACAGGCCTTCAGTCCCGCTAGTGCAAAACCAAGACGTTGATAAAAAGGGCGATTTTTAATGGTCGTCCTCCCGCGCTTCCGCCGGTCAGAAACGGACGGTCGAGGCGAAGCCCGCGCCGTGGCTATCGGCCCATGGCGTCAGCGTGACGCGGTCATCGAACGGGTGTGTGATCAGCATGCCGCTGGCTTCGCCAATCGCCGCACCTGCCAGAACGTCGTACCAGTGGTGCTTCTTCGCCTCGACGCGGGCAAGGCCAACAAAGGCCGCCACGACTGTCGCCGGTAGTCCGACCTGCCAGCCATAGCGACGATGCATCGTCGCTGCCGCCGAAAAGGAAAAGGCGGTGTGCGCCGACGGGAAGCTGTCGTTGCCGCTGCGGTCAGGACGCTGTTCGTGGATCAGCTCCTTCATACCGAACGCAATGCCGCTCCCCACGGCGATGCTACCGCCCGCCTGCAACAGCCCGTCGCCGTCATTGCCGACGACCGGCCCGCCAATCGCAGCAAGGCCGAGGACCCCCGCCCCGATGTCGCTGGCGCGGCCCCAGCCCTTGGTGCCGGCTGCAACAGGCCCTGTGACCAGAGTCGCGGCAAGCGCGGCAGCGCAGCTGATCGTCTTGAATGTCATCATGCAATCCTCTGATCAGGCGTCAGACGTCGAGGTTGGCAACGGTCAGGGCATTGTCCTGAATGAATTCGCGCCGCGGTTCGACGACATCGCCCATCAGCTTGGTAAAGATTTCATCGGCCTGATCTGCCTGGGCGATTTCCACCCTGAGCATGGTGCGCACCGCCGGATCAAGCGTGGTTTCCCACAGCTGTTCCGCGTTCATTTCACCAAGGCCCTTGTAACGCTGGATCGCCAGCCCCTTGCGGCCCGTTTCGAACACGGTTTCAAGCAGGTCAGACGGGCGGGCCAGCAACTGCGTGCCAAGCCTGATCGGCTGGGCATAGGTTGCGGCTTCTTCAGCCATCAATGCGTGCAACTTGCGCGATTCGGTCGAACCGATCAGCGCACGATCGACGACATGATGGTCTGTCACGCCCATCAGCGTCTGCATCAGATGATAACCGCCATCGGCGCTGGCTTCGCCCTGCCAGCCGCCACGGCCGGTCTGATTCAGCCACTGCGCCGCCTGTTGGGCGGCCGCCGCCAGCTTGGCCGGATCGCTCAGGAGATCGGGATTGAGACCGCCCGAGATCGCCAGCCCTTCGATCACGCGCATATCATAACGGCGCGGCATATAGGCCATGAGCGTGCGCATCCGCCGCGCATGATCGACGAGCGCCTTCAGGCCTTCGCCCGTGCGCGGCCCGGTCGCGGTTTCCACCGTGACATCGGCAAGACCGGTGTCGATGAGATAATTATCGAGCGCCGCCTGATCCTTGAGATAGACCTCAGAGCGGCCGCGCGAGACCTTATAGAGCGGTGGCTGGGCGATGTAGAGATGACCGGCGCGGATGATTTCCGGCATCTGACGATAGAAGAAGGTGAGCAGGAGCGTGCGGATATGCGCACCGTCGACGTCTGCGTCGGTCATGATCACAATCTTGTGATAGCGCAGTTTTTCAAGGTTGAAATCGTCGCGAATGCCGGTACCGAGCGCCTGGATGATCGTGCCGATTTCCTTCGACCCGAGCATGCGGTCGAGCCGGGCGCGCTCGACGTTCAGGATCTTGCCCTTCAAGGGCAGGATCGCCTGATTGTGGCGATTACGCCCCTGCTTGGCCGAGCCACCGGCCGAATCGCCTTCGACGAGATAGAGTTCGGATTTCGACGGATCTTTTTCCTGACAGTCGGCCAGCTTGCCCGGAAGCGAAGAGATGGTCAGCACATTCTTGCGGCTGGCCTCGCGCGCGCGCCGCGCCGCTTCGCGCGCGACGGCGGCCGACACGATCTTGTCGATCACCTGCTTTGCCGGGGCCGGGTTTTCTTCCAGCCATTCGGCCAGCTTGTCGGCCATCAGCGATTCCAGCGGCTGACGGACTTCGGATGAAACCAGCTTGTCCTTGGTCTGGCTGGAAAATTTCGGATCGGGCAGCTTGACCGACACAATCGCAGTCAAGCCTTCGCGCATGTCTTCGCCAGTCGGCTGGATCTTTTCCTTTTTCAGGATCCCCGAACTTTCGGCATAGTTGTTGAGCGTGCGCGTCAGGGCCGTGCGGAAGGCCGCCAGGTGGGTGCCACCATCCCGCTGCGGGATGTTGTTGGTAAAGCACAGCACCTGTTCGTAATAGCTGTCGTTCCATTCGAGCGCGACGTCGATGCCGATGCCGTTATGCTCGCCCGAAATGGCAATGGGTGCGGAAAGAAGCGGCGTCTTGGTGCGGTCGAGATAGGAAACAAAGGCCGCGATGCCGCCTTCATAATAAAGCTCGACCGATTTCGGTTCGGCATGGCGCGCATCGGTCAGCAGCAGGCGGACGCCGGAATTGAGGAAGGCGAGTTCGCGGAAACGGTGTTCGAGCCGGTCGAAATCGAATTCGGTCACATTGCGGAACGTACCGCCGTCGCGGGCAACGCGCTCGACCGACGGCATGAAGGTGACAGCGGTGCCGCGCTTGTCGCTCTGCGGTCCGACCACAGCGAGCGGCGCTTCGGCTTCGCCATGACGAAAGCGCATGAAATGTTCGGCGCCGTCGCGCCATATGCGCAGTTCCAGCCATTCCGACAGCGCGTTCACCACCGAAACCCCGACGCCGTGCAGGCCGCCCGAAACCTTGTAGGCGTTCGAATCCTCGGCGTTATCGAACTTGCCGCCCGCATGGAGCTGGGTCATGATGACCTCGGCCGCCGACACGCCTTCTTCGGGATGGATGCCGGTCGGGATACCGCGGCCATTGTCTTCGATGGTGCACGAACCGTCGGGGTTGAGCGTGATCAGCACACGGTCGCAATAGCCGGCCAGCGCCTCGTCGATGGCATTGTCCGACACTTCGAAGACCATGTGGTGCAGACCCGACCCGTCGTCGGTGTCGCCGATATACATGCCCGGCCGCTTGCGAACCGCGTCGAGGCCTTTCAGAACCTTGATCGATTCCGCGCCATATGCCGCACTGCCTGCCGGGTTTTGCTCGTCGCTCAACGTGTTCTCTTTCCTCATGCGATCCTAAGCTGGCCGCCTGCCACGTCTATATAGGTGACAGGCCCATGTGGCACGTCGAAAAGTGCACGGTCCGTCCCCGTCATCCAGACCTGCGCACCCAGTGCCGCCAGTTGCTGGAATAGCGCCCCGCGCCGTTGCGCGTCCAGATGCGCTGCGACTTCATCGAGCAGCAACAGCGGCTGACGCCCTGTCTTATCGGTCACCAGCGCGGCATGGGCAAGGACCAGCCCCAAAAGCAGCGCCTTTTGTTCGCCGGTCGAACAGCGTGCCGCCGGTTGCCCCTTGGCCTGATGCGTGACAGCGAGATCGACCCTGTGCGGCCCTGTGGTGGTGCGCCCGGCGCTGGCGTCGATGCGGCGCCTTGCCCGTAGCATGTCCGCGATATCGCCGCTCTCGCCGGTCCAGCCATCAAGCGCCAGCGTGGCTTTGGGGAAGGGGCCATCGGGGGCCGCGGCCAGCGCTGCGGAAAGTGCTGCCACGGTGTCGTCACGTGCTGCGGCAAGGGCTGCGCCATGATCGGCCATCTGCCGCTCCAGCGCCGACAGCCACGCCGGATCGGGCGCGCCATCGCTGGACAGCAAGCGGTTGCGCGCGCGCATCGCCACCTCGTAACGCGCCGCATGATGACCGTGACCGGGATGAAGGGCGAGGGCGAAACGGTCGAGAAAGCGCCGGCGCCCGCTTGCCGCCTCGGTAAACAGCCGATCCATTGCCGGCGTCAGCCACAAAACCGACAGCCATTCCGCAAGCGAGGACGCCGCAGCCGACGCGCCATTGATCCTGAGCAGGCGACGGTCGGGCGCCGTCGCGCGTGTGCCGGTGCCGATATCGATGGCCGGATCGTCCCCCACAGCGAGCGTCGCGGCGATGGCAAAGCCGCCCGGCCCAGCGCTGCGCGCCATGTCCGACAGCGCCACTCCACGCAGACCGCGCCCCGGCGACAACAGCGAAATGGCTTCCAGCAAATTGGTCTTGCCCGCGCCATTGTCGCCCGTCACGACGACAAGCCCCGGCGCTGCCGTCACCACGGCGGCGGCGTAGGAACGGAAATCGGTCAACGCCATACGCGCGACATGAACCGGACGAGGCTGCATCGCGTCTGTCCTAGCCGTTCGGCGCGGCGGCTGCTAGGCCGGTCGGACGACAGGGGAAAAGACATGGCGCTGGCGCCTGAAACCTATGCGCTGCTGACAGCCATTGCCGCACTGGCCGGATTCATCGATGCCATCGCCGGTGGCGGTGGTTTGCTGACCGTCCCCGCCATGCTGTCAGCCGGGATTCCGCCGCTCAACGTGCTGGCCACCAACAAGCTGCAATCGGTGTTCGGCGCGGTCGTCGCGACATGGAATTATGCACAAAAAGGCCTGATCGACGCGCCGCGCCTGCCAATGACGGTCGCCATCGTCTTTGCCGGTTCGCTCCTGGGGGCATGGCTGGTGCAAATGATCACAAGCGACGTGCTGGCCATTCTCGTGCCGCTGCTGCTGATGCTGGTGGCCGCCTATGTGCTGCTGTCACCCCGCATGCACGACGAGGACGCCCATCAGCGCATCACGCCCGGTGCTTATATGCCGGTTGCCGGCAGCATCGGGTTTTACGATGGCTTTTTCGGCCCGGGCACGGGGTCCTTTTTCACGACCAGCCTTGTCGCCTTGCGCGGCATGGGCCTGACGCGCGCGGCGGCCCATACCAAGCTTTTGAACTGCACCAGTAATTTTGCCGGCATGATCATGCTGGCCATGGGCGGCCATACCGTGTGGCTTCTCGGCCTGACGATGGCTTTGGGCGCCATGGGCGGCGCCTGGCTTGGGACACATACCGCGCTTCGCTTTGGCGCGCGGGTCATCAGGCCACTTCTGATCGTCACATCACTGACGCTGACAGGGCGCCTGCTCTATCAGGCACTGACCTGACCTGATGTTCATGCTAGCATGATAATAACCGCCTGTTCCTGAAAGGACGCATGATGCGCCTGGTTCTTGCCCTTGTCCTGACCTGTCTCGCCCTGCCCGCCGCAACCGTCGCTGTCGCCGGCACAACCGCCAGCTATGTCAACGGCGATGGCAAACGGCTTGTTCTCGATGTCGGCGACAATGGCGCCATCCGCATCGGCGGCGTCGAACCGCAGCAATATGGCATCATTGAAAACGACGAACTTTATCTCGTCGAAACGCGGTCGGGCGCCCCCAAGGTGGCGCGCCTGCGCGACATTTCCGCCGCCTTCGATCAGGTGATGGGGCCGATGCTGAAAGGCCTGTTCGATGCCGCGGCCAAGGCGCCGGCACCACGCGCCGGCCTGCGCATCGAAAAGGGCAGCGCCACCAGCTTTGCCGGTTTTCAGGGCCAGAGCTATCGCATCACCGGCATCGATCCCGGAAATCCGTCGCGGACGGTTGACTGGATCGTCTCGAACGATCCCGCGCTGGCACCTGTCGGACGGGGGCTGCAAATGTTTCTGGAAAGCACGATGGTACTTGCTGCGCCCTTCCTCGGGCCGCAAACCAACGACATGATCGCCGACATTCGCCGCACTTTCGCGCTTGGCACCCCGCTGTCGGCACCGGGACAATTCCAGATCGAAACTGTAAAACCTGCCGATTTTCCGGCAGGTCATTTCACCCTTCCTGCCCCGCCGCAAACGGTCGATGACATCGTCGGCGGCATGAAACAGGGGATGCAGCAGGCCGCCGAGGCGCTGGCCCCGGCGAAATGAAATCCGGCTGCAAGCGCGATGCGGGTCAGACCCGCATCGGCATCAGCACATAAAGCGCAGGGCTGTTACCGCCCTCGCGGATCAGCGTGGGCGCACTGGCATCGGCAAGATGCAACTCGACGATGTCGGTTTCGACTTCGCCCAGAATATCGAGGAGATAACGGGCGTTAAAACCGATGTCGAAAGCGGCGGCCTCATAGTCGGCTGCAACTTCTTCGGTCGCCGTGCCATTTTCAGGGCTGGTGACCGACAGTCCAAGTTTGCCGGTATCGAGGCTGAGCTTGACCGCACGGGTCTTTTCGCTGGCGATCGCCGACACGCGATCGACGCCTTCGGCCAGCGCCCTGGTTTCGATCTTGAGCAGACGGTCGTTTGCCGTCGGGATGACGCGGCTGTAATCAGGGAAGGTGCCATCGATCAGCTTGCTGGTCAGGATGGCATTGCCCAGAAGAAAACGGATCTTCGACGCCGACAGCGACATTTCGACCGTGCCATCCACCTCGTCGAGCAGCTTGCGGACTTCGCCCACGCATTTGCGCGGCACGATAACGTCGGGCATGTCCGCAGCACCTTCGGGGCAGGGCAGTTGCACACGGGCCAGACGATGGCCGTCCGTGGCAACGGCGCGCAGGTTGCCGTCGGCGACGTGCATGAAGATGCCGTTCAGATAATAACGCGTTTCCTCGGTCGAGATGGCAAAGCGCGTCTTGTCGATGATCTGGCGCAGCGTCGCCGCCGGCAGCACAAAGCGGGTGGGCAGGTCGCTTTCGGCGATCACCGGAAAATCGTCGCGTGGCAAGGTGGCCAGCGTGAAGCGCGCTCGACCGGCCACAACAGACATGCGGTCGTCCGACACGGCCAGTTCGACCTGGGCGCCATCGGGCAACTTGCGGGCAATGTCGAACAGCGTATGCGCCGAAACCGTCGTCGCCCCTGGCGCCTCGACATGCGCGGCCACGGCTTCGACAACCTGAAGGTCCAGATCGGTCGCCATCAGGCGCAAACCGTCGCCTTGCGCTTCGATCAGCACATTCGACAGGATCGGAATGGTATTGCGCCGTTCGACCACAGACTGCACATGCGCCAGCGACTTGAGCAGTGCCGAGCGTTCAACCGTCGCCTTCATCCGAACCTGTTCCCCCTGAACCCTTTGCCGCCACGCGCGGACTTTGGCCTATTTTGCACAGCGCCGCCGCAGCCTCAAGCGCCAGCGCACAGTTCGGCGCAGTTATTCCTGCCCGCCCTGTTCCGGCTTGCAGCGCAGACGGCTTTGCGTCATCCATGGACCATGTTGCAGCGCTATCGCCAGATGACGGAAAATCCGCTCTTCTCCGGATTTCTTCTGCTGTTTCTGGCCGGTTTTGCCACCTTGATGGTCGCGCAATGGCGCTTTGCCACCGGCAGCACCATGGCCGTGGCGCAACAGGTCCGCAGCGAAGCGGCTGAACTGAAACTGCGGCTCAGCGACGCCGAAACTCGCCAGCGCGCCTACATGCTGTCGGGCGACCCACGCGATCTGGCGGCGTTCGAAGCGTCGCGCAACCTCATTTTCAGCGCCTATGATGCGCTTGGTCGCACGGTCGCGAGTGACCCGCATCAAGCCGAGCGCGTGCATCAGTTGCGACGGGCAATCGAAAGCCGCTTGGCCGACCTTCTGGCAATGACGCGCTATGTGAAGCTCGACCAGCGCGATCAGGCGCTGGCCCTGATGCGCGGGCATGGCGGTCAAAGCAGCATGGACGACGCGCGCCGCATCCTTGATGCCATCCTCACTGACGAAGCCCGCCATCTCGAACAGATGCAGGGCGATTTACTGATCAGCGGCTGGCTGACCCGCGGCGGCCTGATTGCCAGTCTCATGCTTGCGACGTTCATGGCAGTGCAGACTCAGCGGCGCAGTGAAATTCAGTTGCGCGAGCTGTCGCAGTCAAATGCAGCGCTGGAAGAGGCCTATGCCAGCCTGCAACGCGAAACCGAAAGCCGCCTCATGACCGAACAGGCCTTGCGGCAGGCGCAGAAAATGGAAGCGCTGGGCAGCCTGACCGGTGGGATCTCGCACGATTTCAACAATATGCTCGCCATCGTCATCGGCAGCCTCGACATGCTGTCGCGGCGCATGGGCCCCGATGCCGAACCGCGTCTCATGCGGCTCATCGACAATGCCATGTCCGGCGCCAACCGCGCCGCCACCCTGACGCAGCGGCTGCTCAGCTTTGCCCGGATGCAGCCGCTCGAACCGCAAACACTCGATGTCGGGTTGCTGGTCAACGGCATGGTCGAGTTGCTGCGCCGGACGCTTGGCGAAATGGTCGAGCTGAAAACCACCATTGCCCCCGCCTTGTGGCGCACACGCGCTGACCCCGGCCAGCTGGAAAACGCCATCGTCAACCTCGCGGTCAACGCACGCGATGCCATGCCGGGTGGCGGCCTTTTGACCCTGGCCGTCGACAATATCGAGATTGCGGCAGACGTCAGCCAGACCATACAGCCCGGCGCCTATGTCCGCCTGCGCGTCACAGACACCGGCATGGGAATGAGCGCCGACATCATTTCGCGCGCCTTCGATCCCTTTTTCACCACAAAGGGCGTCGGCAAGGGCACGGGACTGGGCCTCAGTCAGGTCTATGGCTTCGTTACCCAGACGGGTGGGCACATCGACATCAGTTCGCAACCCGGCAGCGGCACCACCATTGCCATCCTGCTTCCCCGCGATTCCGAACCGGCAACACGGGCCGATGACGTCGGCCAGATCATGATTGAAACCAGCCTGCCCCATGCCAGAAACGGCGAAGTCATCCTGGTCGTCGAGGACGAGGACGATGTGCGGCAGATGTCATGCGATGCCTTGCGCGAACTGGGCTATGACGTGATCAGCGCCGGAAGCGGCCCGGAAGCGCTGGAACGCGCGGCCGGGCACGCGCGAATCGACTTGCTGTTCAGCGACATCGTCATGCCCGGCATGACCGGCGGCCAACTGGCGCAGACGATGCGCCTTGAACGCCCCGGCCTGCCGGTCCTCTATGTCACCGGCTATGCCGCCGACAGCCGGATGCTGGAAGATCCGGAAACCGGCGCTGTCTTTCTGACCAAGCCTTTCACCCACGCCCAGCTGGCGCAAAAAGTGCGTCAGGTGCTCGACGCCGGCGTCTCCAGCGCGACGACATAATCCGCCTCGGTTTGTTCGCGAATCGCCTCGGGCGTCACACCGGCCGCGCATTCGATCAGGCGAAAAGGCGCCCCCTTGCGATCGGCACGCGCAAAGACGCCAAGATTGGTGATGACCATATCCACGACATTGAGACCGGTCAGCTGCAGCGTGCAGCGTTTACGGAATTTCGGCGCCCCAGCCCTGGTGCAATGTTCCATGAGGACGATGATCCGCCGCACGCCCGCCACCAGATCCATGGCGCCGCCCATGCCCTTGACCAGTTTTCCAGGCACCATCCAGTTCGCGAGATCGCCGTTTTCCGCCACTTCCATGCCGCCAAGGATCGACAGATCAAGGTGGCCGCCACGGACCATGGCAAAACTGGTTGCGCTGTCGACATAGGTGGTGCGGCGCAATTCGGTAATGGCCTGCTTGCCGGCATTGATAATGGCGGCGTATTCGCTGCCCGCCAGGGGAAATGGCCCAAGGCCCATCATGCCGTTTTCGCCATGCAGCGTGATGCCGATGCCGGGCGGGTGAAAGGCATCGGGATCGTGGCTCCCCGGCGCGATCAGTTCCTCCACTTCGGCCACGCAGACGCGCGCGCACATGGCCGCGAGCGGATTGAAGTTGCGCGCGCTCTTGCGGAAGATGAGATTGCCGTATCTGTCACCCTTCCACACCTTGACGATGGCAATATCGGCATTGAGCGCGGTTTCCATGAGATAGGCTTCGCCAGCGAAAACCCGCTGTTCCTTGCCGTCTGCCACGACTGTCCCGACTCCGGTCCGCGTGTAGAAGGCCGGAATGCCCGCGCCGCCCGCCCGCATGCGCTCAGCCAACGTGCCTTGCGGATCGAACTCGATGGCGATTTCGCCCGCCATGTACAACTGCTCGAACAGATCGTTCTCGCCGACATAGCTGCAGATCATCTTGCTGACTTGCCGCGACTACATCAGGATAAATCTTGCTTCTGGCCAAGGCCCCCTCCCGCGACACAACCGGGCAGGCTATCGCCCACGCATGGAAAAGAAAAGCGTCGGCACTGGCAGCATCGGCGGCGCTGGGCTAGACCTGCACCATGCCACCATTGATCTATCTCGCGCGCCATGCCGAAACCATCTTCAACCGCGACGCCCGGATGCAGGGCAATGCCGCACACACGCCGTTGACGCGCGATGGCATCGCGCAGGCCGAGGCAATGGGCACGGCGCTGGCCCGTCACTTCGGCACCAAGCCCGATCTTGCCATCTGGGCCTCTCCTACCGGGCGCACATTGCAGACGGCTTCGATCATCGCCGAACATCTCGGCCTTTACTATTTCGACATCACGACCGATGCCCGCCTTGCGGAAATCAACGTCGGCGCATGGGTCGGACAGCGTTATCATGATATCGTAAAGGCGCATGGCCCGATCGTCTGTCCCGAACGCCGGCTGTTCAGCCAGAGACCACCGGGCGGCGAATGGTATCCCGACATGGCTGCGCGCCTGAAAGCATGGCTGACGGCGCTGCCGGACGACCGCCCCGTGCTGGCGATCAGCCATGGCCTGACGTCGCGCGTGCTGCGCGGTCATCTTGTTGGCGGCACCCCCTTCGAGCCTGGCTGTGTACCGATCGCGCCCGAAGCCCCGCAGGGCACGGTGTTCCGTATCGCCGGCAGCGTCGAATCCATGCTGCATGTCGGCACCGGATCGACAGGCGGGCATCGACAAGGTTTTTAGGCCCCATGCCGCGCTGGCCTGTCATCCTTGCTCTGCTTGGCCCATGGCTCGCCCTTGCACCGGCGCAGGCCGCGCAACCGGTGCGACAGTCGCTCGGCGTCTTCGGCGACTGGGCGGTATTCCGTGACGGCAAGGGCGCGACCTTGCGCTGCTATGCCATCGCCATGCCGGAATACAGCCACGGCGCATTCACCGGTGAGAAAAAACAAGCAGAAACCGCCGCCAGCGTCGGCACATGGCCTTTGCAGCGCGTGCGCGAGCAGGTGCATTTCATCCTGAGCCGCGCAGTCGCACCAGACAAACCGGTAGCGTTGCGGGTCGGGCGGCACCGGTTCCAGCTCGTCGCGCGCGGGACGCAGGCTTGGGCAGCCGATGCCGCCACTGATCGCGCCATCGTGGCCGCCATGCGCGGGGCCAACAGCATGGAAGCCAGTGGACAGACGGTGGACGGCAGGCGTGTGCGCGACATTTACCGCTTGCAGGCCGTTGCCTCTGCTCTTGATGCCGCAACGCTGGGTTGCCCCGCACCGGCGTCCAGTCGACGCTGATCCCGGCGGCGGCGCGGCAGGCGGGATGCGGCGGCGATGTTGGCAAAAGCACGCAGGCATATTACATGCCGCCAATGCAGATCCCCGGCGCCATTGACCCCATGACCGTCCCGCGCGACATGCCCGCGCGCGCGGACGGCCGTATCGACCTTGTCGGCCTGAGCCGCGAACAATTGCGTAACGCGCTGATCGCAGCCGGGATTCCCGAAGCGCAGGCCAAGATGCGCAGCAATCAGATCTGGGGCTGGGTCTATCATCGCGGGGTCACCGAATTCGATGCGATGACCAACATCGCCAAGGACGCGCGCGCGATTCTCGCCGACCGATTCGTCATCGGCCGCCCCGAAGTCGTCACCGCGCAGATTTCCAGCGACGGCACGCGCAAATGGCTTTTGCGCAGTCCTGATGCGCAGGAATATGAAATGGTGTTCATCCCCGACGCGGATCGCGGCACGCTGTGCGTGTCGAGCCAGGTCGGCTGCACCCTGAACTGCCGTTTCTGCCACACCGGCACGATGAAGCTCGTCAGGAACCTGACACCGGGCGAAATCGTCGGACAGGTGATGCTGGCGCGCGACGCGCTGGGCGAATGGCCCAGCCCCCCCGACGGGCGGTTGCTGACCAACATCGTCATGATGGGCATGGGCGAACCGCTTTATAATTTCGACAACGTCAAACAGGCGCTGACCGTGGTGATGGACGGCGACGGCCTGTCGCTGTCGCGCCGCCGCATCACCCTGTCGACGTCCGGGGTCGTGCCGATGATGGCGCGTGCAGGCGCGGAAATCGGCGTCAACCTTGCCGTCTCGCTCCACGCCGTCACCAAGGAGGTGCGCGACGAAATCGTGCCGATCAACAAGAAGTACGGTATCGACGAACTGCTGAAAGCCTGCGCCAGTTATCCGGGGTCGAACAACGCCAGACGCATCACATTTGAATATGTCATGCTGAAGGACAAGAACGACAGCGATGCCGATGCGCGTGAATTGGTGCGCCTGTTGCGGCACTATCGCATTCCGGCCAAGGTCAATCTCATCCCGTTCAACCCTTGGCCGGGCGTCGGCTATGAATGTTCCGATGACGAACGTATCGCCCGTTTCTCGGACATTATTTTCAAGGCAGGTATTTCCGCACCTGTCAGGACACCGCGCGGTCGCGATATCATGGCCGCATGTGGTCAATTGAAGTCGGCATCGGAAAAGATCAGTCGTGCCGAACTTGACCGCCGCGCGGCGGAAAAGGAAAAACTCTGGGAAACGACTTGATTAGCATCTGAAATCGGGTTGTTATCAGCATGGTCTGCACTGCCATGGAGGCGTTGCCTGCATCATGCTGTTGCTTAACCGTCTACTTCGCCGCCTGATCAAATCCGGTGAGCTGTATCTGACCGATCATCGCGGTCGCATTTTTCACTATGGCACCCCGCTGGCGGGCCGTCCGCCCGTCGCCATCCGTCTGACAACCGCCGGCACGCCCTGGGCCATCGCACGCGATGCCGCACTCGGCGCGGGTGAAGCATGGATGGACGGGCGCCTCGTCATGGAAAATGGCGGCGACATCCTCGATCTTCTCGACCTCGTCGGCTTCAACATGCGCTGGGATTCCGGCAACCAGGCACGGATCGATCTGTGGGCCGGACAGATGCTGGCGTCGCGCATCGACCAGTTCAATTACGGCCGCCGCGCGAAACGCAATGTCGCCCACCATTATGACCTGTCGGACCGGCTTTACGATCTCTTCCTCGATGCCGACCGGCAATATAGCTGCGCCTATTTCACCGATCCGGTAAACAGCCTCGAACAGGCGCAGGCTGACAAGAAGGCGCATATCGCTGCCAAGCTTGCGCTTCAGCCCGGCATGCGCGTCCTCGACATCGGCTGCGGCTGGGGTGGCATGGCGCTCTATCTGAACCGTGTTGCCGACGTCGATGTGCTTGGCGTGACGCTCTCCGAGGAACAGCTCAAGGTCGCGCGTCGCCGCGCGGCCGAGGCTGGTGTCTCCGACCGCGTTCGTTTCGAACTGATCGACTATCGCAAGATTCGCGGCCAGTTCGACCGCATCGTCTCGGTTGGCATGTTCGAACATGTCGGCGTGCCGCATTATCCCGCCTTTTTCGCCCAGGTCCGGGATTTGCTGACAGACGACGGCGTGGCCCTGCTTCATACCATCGGACGTGCCGACGGACCGGGCGGCACCGATTCATGGACCGCGAAATACATCTTCCCCGGCGGTTATTCGCCGGCCCTGTCCCAGATCATCCCCGTCATCGAACGCGCAGCGTTATGGATTACCGACATCGAAGTGCTGCGCCTGCACTATATGCACACGCTTCAGCATTGGTATGATCGAGTAGTCAGGGCACGCGCCGAAATCGAGGCGCTTTACGATGCGCGTTTCTATCGCATGTGGCTCTTCTATCTCGCCGGGGCGATTGTCGCCTTCCGGCACGATGGCCACGTCAATTTCCAGATCCAGCTTGGCAAGAAGCGTGACAGCGTACCCATCACCCGCGACTATATCGCCGCAGCCGAAGCGCGCTACCGGTCCCTGTCCTGAGCCTGTCCCGGCGGGCCAGAGGCCACGCCGGGATAATCGTGCCAATCTATTTGATTGCAGTGTCCATTCAGGCTGACCGGAGCGGCCAATGCCCGCACGGCATTTGAGCGTTGCTTTTCCGTGCGCGTCAGCTTGAACGAAAAACCGCGCTCATGATGCATCTTATTTCTGCGGGGCTGGCGCCGGTTGCGGCGCATTGCCGTCCTGCATCATGCCGCCACCGCGCTTCATGCCGTGGCCGTGGCGCATGCCATCCATCATGGCCCGGTGTTCTTCCGGCGTCACCGTGCCGTCCTTGTTGCTGTCCGCACGGTCGAACATCGCCAGCGGACGGGCGAGTGATTCCTCCAGCGTGAGCTGACCGTCCTTGTTGGCATCCATCGTGGTAAAGCCACGACCCATGTGATGGCCATGCTTGCCACCGCGCTCGGCTTTCATGCCCTTGCGATCCGCCATGGCGTCCGCACGCGCGGCATGAAAGCTGTCGAATTCGGCCTTGCTGATCTGGCCATTCTTGTCGCCATCCATCCGCGCAAATTTCGCGTCGTGCATCGCCTGCCTGCGCGCGGCGCGGACAGCGTCGTGCTCGGCGGATGTCACCACGCCGTCCTTGTTGGCATCCGCTTCCTGAAAACGGGTTTTCACCATCGTTTCAACCTGTGCGCGGGTGATCGGCTTGCTGTGATCCATCATCTTGCCGTCACCATGATGCATGGCCAGCGCCGGAATCGCTGCCGCCGTTGCCACAAGAGAAAGGATCATCATCGACTTACGCATCATCGTCTCCTGTCATCATCCAACCCGGTCTGAAGCCGGCTCTGATTTTTGATACGTGGCGGCACCTGTCCATCCCCTGAACGGATGATGCGAGGAAATGAATTATTGATATTGATTGTCATTAACTGACGTGCTTAAGTCATCTCATCCGCTGAGGAGACGCCGCCATGACCGACCTTCGCCTGCTCTTCTGCCTGCCCAGACCTTCGGTGCTGTCACGCACGGAACGCCTGCTGCTCGACGGCCTGCGCGGCTGGGGACAGGCAACACTCAACCGCACGCCGCCACTGTCCGGCATCCGCAGCGGTGCTGCCCGCGGCCTTAGCGATACGGCCGCCGAATCCGTCCTGAAACTTGCGATCGGTCTGTGCGGCGCATGGCCTGATCCGCTGGGCCTGAAGCGTCCCGGTTGCGCCTGCATGCTCAGCCCTGATGAGTGGACGATCATGCGCATGGCACGCGCGGCGTCCCATGACGACATGGCTGACTTTGACGCCGTCTGCGCCGAAATTTTGCCCATCGACAGCCGTATGCGCCTGTTTGACTGGGCCGGTGCCACCATGGCGGCACTCGATCGTCCGCGCATCGCGGCACGCTGACATCACCTCTACGGCTCCCCACGCCTCCCCGGAGCCTGTTGACTGGGCCGGAACGCGCGCGCTCCGGCCCGCTTTTTCATGCAACTTTCATTGCATCGTCGCGCAACCGCGTTATGGGGAGCAACAACGACAAGTTTTCTCATGAGGACGACGATGGCAGGTGATGTGAAGCGCGTGGTGCTGGCCTATTCGGGCGGTCTCGATACCAGCGTGATCCTGAAATGGCTCCAGACGACCTATAACTGCGAGGTCGTGACCTTCACCGCCGATCTCGGTCAGGGTGAGGAACTGGAACCGGCACGCAAGAAAGCCGAACTGCTCGGCATCAAGCCGGAACATATTTTCATCGATGATCTGCGCGAAGAATTCGTGCGCGATTACGTCTTTCCGATGTTCCGCGCCAATGCGGTCTATGAAGGCCAGTATCTCCTCGGCACCTCGATCGCGCGCCCGCTGATCGCCAAGCGCCAGATCGAGATTGCCAAGATGGTCGGCGCCGATGCCGTCAGCCACGGCGCGACCGGAAAAGGCAATGACCAGGTCCGGTTCGAACTCGGCTATTACGCCCTCAATCCCGACATCAAGATCATCGCGCCGTGGCGCGAGTGGGATCTGGCCAGCCGCGAGGCGCTGATCCAGTTCGCCGAGGAAAACCAGATTCCGATCCCGCGCGACAAGCGTGGCGAATCGCCATTTTCGACCGATGCGAACCTGCTGCACACCTCGTCCGAGGGTAAGGTGCTCGAAGATCCGTGGGAAGAAACCCCGGATTATGTCTATTCGCGCACAATCAACCCCGAAGACGCGCCCGACCAGCCGCAATATGTTACCATCGACTTCGAGCGTGGTGACGCGGTTGCGATCGACGGTGTCGCACTGTCGCCGGCTGCGCTGCTCACCAAGCTCAACGAACTGGGCCGCGCGCATGGCATCGGTCGTCTCGACCTCGTCGAAAACCGCTTTGTCGGCATGAAGAGCCGTGGGATGTATGAAACCCCGGGCGGCACGATCTATGCCTCTGCCCACCGTGGGATTGAGCAGATCACGCTGGATCGCGGCGCTGCCCACCTTAAGGACGAGCTGATGCCGCGCTATGCGGAACTGATCTACAACGGTTTCTGGTTCTCGCCCGAACGCGAGATGCTGCAGGCCGCCATCGATTACAGCCAGGCGAAGGTCACCGGCACCGTCCGCCTGAAATTGTACAAGGGCAGCGCCTGGGTGGTTGGCCGCAAGTCGCCAAACTCGCTTTATTCCTCGTCGATCGTCACCTTCGAGGACGATCAGGGCGCCTATGACCAACGCGACGCCAAGGGCTTCATCAAGCTCAACGCCCTGCGCCTGCGCCTTCTGGGTCGCCGCGAGGGCCTGTGACCAGCGACGTCGGCGTCCGCATGCTGCTCGACAGCCTTGCCGCAGCGTGCGGCGTGATGGACGCCGACGCCATTGCCAACTGCATGGATGTGCCGTTGCTGCTGCTCCACGCGCATCGCAATGATTTCATCGAATCGGGCGAATCGCTCGATCAGTGGATCAACGATGAAATCGCGCGTTTGCGTGCGGCGGGCATCGTCTCGCTCGCGGTCGAAACGCTCGGCCCCATCGAGGCACTGCCCGGCGATGCATGGAGCGCCGACATCGGCTGGCGCGCCGAAGATGGGCGGGGCGAAGTCGTGCTGCACCTGCCCATGCGGTACACCATTGCCGACGACGAAGAGGGCGAGGCCGCGATCATCGCAGTCGACATGACAGGCTTTGAGGCAGCGATCGCGGCAGGCAGCATGGTGCAGTAAAGGCATCGCGCGGCCGCATAGCAAATCATTAACCATTTTCCGGCTAGCGTCGGGCCACATCCACGGAGAAGCGGCCCATGACACTCGCCATCAAATCGACCCTCGTCACGCTGATCGCCCTGATCGGCGCCACAACCCCGGCCCATGCCTATATTGATCCCGCCGCCAGCAGCATGGCGTTGCAGGCGCTTGTTGGGGCCGCGATGGGCGCAGCCCTGTTCGGAAAAACCCTGATGGCACGCGTCCGCGCTTTCTTTACCGGCCAGCGCGCGGCAGACAGCAACAGCGACAAGCTGGACTGATCCCATGGCCACAGCCATTCAGGATGCCGGGTCGTTCCGCGATCCTGGCGGTCGCGTGCTGACCTTCGACAACCGGATTCTCCGCGCTGTCCTGCCGCCGCACGCCGACGCTTATACGCAGGCGCGCGACAGTACGCTGATCGACCGCCTGGCCCGGCGCGGCTGGTTGCTCGATTCGGCAGAGGTCAACGCCACCGGCATTGCCGGACTGCCAGCCGAGACGGTGCATCTGCTTGAACATCCGAAGCTGCCGTTCATCAGCTATCCCTATGAATGGAGTTTTTCGCTGCACCGTGCAGCCGCGCTTCTGCAGCTTGATGTGATGATCGAGGCGCTCGCCAGCGGTTTCCAGCTTTCGGATGCCACAGCCTATAATGTGCAGTTCCAGGGCACGCAGCCAGTGTTCATCGACCACCTGTCGCTGGTCCCCTATCAGGATGGCCAGCTGTGGCAGGCGCATCGCCAGTTCTGCATGCAATTCCTGAATCCCCTGATCATGTGGACCCGACTGGGGCTGCAACCCAATGCCTGGTTCCGGGGCAGCCTCGAAGGCATCGCCCCCGAGGATCTCGCCCCCCTGCTCAAGCTGCGTCACAAGGCAAGTTGGACTGTCTTCAGCCATGTCGTGATGCAGGCATGGCTGCACAGGAAATCGCTTGGCAGCAGCGCATCCGCCAGCGCGAATGCTCAGGGCCGCCTGTCAAAGACCGCGCTGACGGCGATGCTGACAGGCCTGCGCGACTTCATCGCTCACATGGCACTGCCGCAGCAAGACAGCGTCTGGGGTAATTACGCCCACGACAACAGCTATGACAGTGACGACGCCCGCCAGAAGCGCGCGTTCGTCAGCGACATGGTGCGCGCGACGCAGCCCGGCCTTCTGTTCGATTTCGGTTGCAACTCCGGTGATTATTCCGAAGTCGCGCTTGAAGCCGGGGCACAGCGCGTGGTCGGTTTCGACTATGATCACAATGCGCTCGAAGCCGCCTATCGCCGGTTTAGCGCGCAAGGGCGCTGGATGCTGCCGCTCTGGCTCGATGCCGCCAATCCCAGCCCGGCGCAGGGCTGGGCGCAGCAAGAACGCAAGGGACTGAATGACCGTGCGCAAGGCGATGCGCTGATTGCGCTTGCGTTCATTCATCACATTGCCATCGGCCGCAACGTACCGCTCGACATGGTGATCGACTGGCTGATCGGTATGGCGCCAGCGGGCGTGATCGAGTTTCCGACCAAGGCCGACGCGATGGTCAGGCGCCTGCTCGCCAATCGCACGGATATCTTCCCCGACTACGACGAGGCGCATTTTTGCGCCCTCGTCGGCCAGCGCGCGCGCATCGTGAAAACCGAGCATCTTCTGGGCGGCGATCGCCTGCTGCTTTGGTTCGACCGGCGCTAGTGCGACCATGAAAGCAGAGCGCATCTTGCGGCAGTGGCCGCTGCACGGGCTGTTGCTCCTGCTTTTTGTCGGCCTGAACCTGTGGCGCGGCAATGTCGCGCGGTTGACGCTGACCGATATCGCGCCGGCGTTCGCCGTGCTGATTGCACTCGGTCTCGGGCTGCTGCTGGTACTGCGTCCTCTCATGCGCGACTGGCAGAGAGCGGGGTGGGGCCTGACCAGCCTTGTCGCGATCGGCCTGTTTTCCGGCCCGCTGCTGGCGCGCTGGCCATCGCCTGCCGCGCTAGCCATGGGCTTCACGGCTGCCATCCTGTTGATGGGCGGCGCGCTGGCCGCGATTCGCCGGTCCACGCGCGATTGGTCGGCATCGACAAAGGCCGCCAACAGCGTTCTTCTGATCGTCGTTGCCATCACGGGCGGCCAACTGGCCTGGCACCAGGTCAAGGCAACCGACATCACCCCGGCCAGCGTCATCTACCCCACGCCCGCCCTGAAGCCGGCCGCCAACGCCCCCGATGTCTGGCACATCATCCTGGATCGCTATGCCAGCGCCGCGATACTGGACCGCGTGTATGCCTTTGATAACCAGCCTTTCCTCGCGGCACTTGAACAGCGGGGGTTCAAAATCAGCCCCGATGCCTATTCCAATTACCAGCGCACCGCCCATTCGCTGACATCGACGTTGAATTACGACTATCTCGACCCGGTGGCCCATCATGGCCGGGCGCGCGGCAGCGACTGGCGCACACTTTATGCCGCGCTTGGCGACAATCGTGTCATGCGCGGTTTTTCCCGCGCTGGCTATCAAACCCATTACATGGGCTCGTGGTGGAATCCGACGCGTAAAAGCCCGCGCGCCGATATCAATCACAGCTATCGCAGCCTACCCGAATTCGGGCGCGCGCTGATCGAAACCTCGCTGATCGGCGTCGGCCTGAAACTGTTCGCCCTGCCCTTTGGCGACAGCCGGCATGACCAGTGCCTGCGCGTCCGCGACCAGTTCGACACGCTGACCACGCTTGGCGCACAGGGCGGGCGCAAATATGTCTTCGCCCATCTCCTCGTGCCGCACCCGCCGTTCGTCATCAACGCCGACGGCAGCTGCCGCAATGCCGACACTGCACGAAAAGCGAGCCGCCGCGACAATTACATCGGCCAGCTGCGCTATGCCAATGCGCGGCTTCTTGAGCTGGTTGATGCCATCCAGAAAGGCCCGCGCCCGGCGATCATCATCCTGCAGGCGGACGAAGGCCCCTGGCCGAAGCCGCATGTCGGCAATGAATTACAGATCGGACAGGACCCGGTTGCCGTCGACTGGGCGCGCCTCAGCGATGACGCTCTGCGCGAGAAGATGGGCATCCTCTACGCCATCCACAGCCCGAAAGGCCTGACAATTGCGCCACAGGAATCGCCGGTGAATCTCTATCGTCAGATCTTCAACGCCAGCTTTGGTACCCAGATGCCTCTGCTGCCCGAGCGCTTCTATGTCTTCAACAACGACGCCGCGCTTTATGACTTCACCCCGGTCGGCAACCGGCTGAAGCCGGGGCGCTAAAAGGTCAGAAACCGAGCGGCGGTTCGAGGCCGGCCCGCTTGTGCGCGGCCACCAGCGTGTTGCGCAAAAGGCAGGCGATCGTCATGGGACCAACGCCACCCGGCACCGGCGTCATGGCACCGGCGTGGCCCACCGTCGTGGCAAAATCGACATCCCCGACCAGCCGCGTCTTGCCCGCGCCCAGTTCGGGCGCGGAAATGCGGTTGATGCCGACGTCGATGACGACAGCGCCTTCCTTGATCCATTCACCCTTCACCATTTCAGGACGACCGACAGCAGCCACCACGATGTCGGCCTGACGGCACAGCTTTGACAGGTCGCGGGTGCGTGAATGCGCCATGACGACGGTCGCGTTGCGCGACAGCAACAGCTGCGCCATCGGTTTGCCGACAATGTTCGACCGGCCGATGACAATGGCCTCCTTGCCCGAAAGATCGGGACCAAGCTGATCCTCGATCAACATGAGGCAGCCAAGCGGCGTACAGGGCACCAGTCCGGGCTGACCGGTCGCCAGTCGTCCGGCATTGACGACGTGAAAACCGTCGACGTCCTTGTCCGGATCAATGGCTGCGATCACCGCATCTTCGGCAATCTGCGGCGGCAAGGGCAGCTGAACCAGAATGCCATCGACATCAGGATCGTCATTCAGGCGCGCGATCAGCGCGATCAGCTCGGCCTGCGTCGTCTCGGCGGGCAGGCGATGCTCGATGGACTGCATGCCGGCAGCAAGCGTGGCCTTGCCCTTCGCACCGACATAAACCTGGCTTGCAGGATCGGCGCCGACCAGCACCACCGCCAGCCCCGGAACACGACCCGCTGCGTCACGAAAACGCCCGACCGCCCGGCCCACACGGGCGCGCAGTTCTTCCGCAAAGGCCTTGCCGTCGATGATTGCTGCCGTCATTGCCCGCTCTCCACACAAAAACCTTCCAAGGCCGCACTGATACGCGCGACATCTCCCGTCAGACGCAGCCGCTTGATACGGCTTGTTTCACCTGCCGTCACGATGACCGCGCGGCGCGGCAAATCAAGTGCCTTGGCCAGGAGCCGGGTGAGGGCTTCATTTGCCGCACCGTCATTGGGCGCCGCCGCAACGCGTACACCCAGCGCAACGCTGCCGTCGTCACTTTCGCGCAGCCCGTCTATCCTGTCGCAACCGCCGCGTGGTGTCACCCGCACCACCAGTTGCACGCCATCGCCATCGGACCGCCAGGGCCTGTTCAAAGCAGGCCCGAATCCAGCAGCAAGGCCGGCAGCAACCGCTGCACCAGCACAAGCGCAAGCACCAGCACCATCGGCGACAGGTCAATGCCGCCCAGATCGGGCATCACACGCCGGATCGGCTTCAGAAGCGGATCAAGCAGCCTGTCGAGCGTCATGAGGATCGACCGCACAACGCCATTGTGCACATTGATGATGTTGAACGCGACAAGCCAAGACAGAATCGCCTGAATCACCACCATCCAGATGACAACGTCGATCAGCATGATCAGCACACTCAGCAACGCCATCATCGTGTTCATTCATCTCTCCTGTCCCGGCGACGCCTCTCCCTATCGCGCCCGCCCGTGCGGAGCAACCACGCGAGGCTTGCCCGGCTGCGCGAATCTGCTCATCATGCAACCATGAGCGACATGAAAGACGACGATTGGCGCACGCGCCTTGATCCACAACAATATCATGTGCTGCGCGAAGCGGGCACCGAACGCGCTTTTACCGGCAAATATTGGGATCATCACGGCGACGGCATCTATGCCTGCGCCGGCTGCGGCACGCCCCTGTTCGACAGCACGACAAAATATGAATCGGGCAGCGGCTGGCCGAGCTTCTGGGCGCCTGTCGATCCCGGCGCCATTGCCGCCCGCGAAGACGGCAGCCACGGCATGCGCCGGATCGAGGCCTTGTGTGCAAAATGCGGTGGCCATCTCGGTCATGTCTTTCCCGATGGGCCACAGCCCACCGGCCTGCGCTTTTGCATGAATAGCGCCGCCCTCGATTTTCAGGACCGCGACAAAAGCTGATGCGGCGCGTCCGCTGTCATGATCTGGCCGCAGTTGCGCCTTAAGCGCGGGCCTTGATGGCGAAATCTTCCAGTTCCGGCTCGCGCGGGCCTGTTGCGCGCTTTTTCATCACACTGCTCAAGATCGGTGTCGGTCTTGGCCTTCTGGGCGCGGTTCTGCTTGTCGCCGCTGTTGCCATGTCGATGGCGTCGCTCCCTTCTTACGAGCGGATGATGCGTTCGCCGGTCGGACAGGCGATCCAGGTCAAAAGCGCAGACGGCGCGGTTCTGGTCACGGTCGGACCAAGCTATGGCGAATGGCTGCGCTATTCGGAAATCCCGCAGGTGATGGTCGACGCGATGATCGCGGTCGAGGACCGGCGCTTTCCATGGCACCCCGGTGTCGATCCGATCGGCACCGCACGCGCGCTTTATGTGAACATGAAGGCGGGCCGCAAGGTGCAGGGCGGATCGACCATCACCCAGCAGCTGGCGCGCAACATCTTCCTGACGTCGCAGCGCGCCTATGGCCGCAAGGTGCGCGAGGCGATCCTCGCCCTTGCCATCGAACAGCGGTTCAGCAAGCAGGAAATTCTCGCCCTTTATCTCAACCGCGTCTATTTTGGCGGCGGTGCCTACGGCATCGATGCCGCCAGCCGCAAGTTTTTCGGCCACAGCGCCCGCACACTGAACCTTGAAGAAGCCGCCATCATTGCAGGGCTTGTGAAAGCCCCGTCGCGCTATGCCCCATCCGCCGATGCCGAACGCGCACGCGGCCGGGCTTCGGTTGTGCTCGATACCATGCTCGACGCAGAAAAAATCATCCCCGACGAGGCGGCCCAAGCCAAAACCGCGTTGAAAGCACTGCGCTTCTCGCCCCAGCCGCGCCAGAATAATGTGCGCTATTTCACCGACTGGGCCTTGGCCGAGCTGGAAACCCTGACCGACGAGACCATCGAGCCGCTGGTGGTCACCACCACGCTGATATCGTCGATGCAAAAAGCGGGCGAAGACGCCGTGCTGGCGACCACCCCCGAAGGCGCCCAAGGCGCACTTGTCGCCCTCTCGACCGACGGTGCGATCCGCGCGATGATCGGCGGGCGCGATTATATCTCGTCGATCTACAACCGGGCCGCAACCGCCCGCCGCCAGCCCGGTTCGGCCTTCAAGCTTTTCGTCTATCTGGCGGCC
Source organism: uncultured Sphingomonadaceae bacterium (assembly GCA_964635065.1). GTDB lineage: Bacteria > Pseudomonadota > Alphaproteobacteria > Sphingomonadales > Sphingomonadaceae > CAZWMK01. The sequence goes on from CAZWMK010000001.1 coordinate 27,309, forward strand.
ATCGAAGATGGCGTATCGCCCGACGACGTTTTCATCGATGAACCGATGACCATCGACAACTGGTCACCGCGTAACAGCACCGGCCAATATGTCGGCGAAATCAGCGTGCGCGATGCCTTTGCCCTGTCGGTCAACACCGTGGCGGTGCAGCTGGCGGGCCGCGTCGGCTATGGCACGGTCTCGGACATGGCGCGGCGCTTTGGCATATCGACACCGATTTCAACGAAACCGTCGATGGCGCTTGGCACGTCCGATGTCACGCTTCTGGAAATGACGGCCGCCTATGCAGCTGTCGCACGCGGCGGCGTGGAAGTCAGGCCCTATACGATCAGCAAGATCACCACCGCACGCGGCGATGTGCTTTACGAACGCAACGCCACCTCCCCCCGTATGCTGGTCGCGCCATGGGTTGCTGCCCGCATGACCGAACTTTTGCAGGCTGCCGTCGAAACCGGTACAGGGCGCGCCGCGCAGATCGGACGCCCCATGGCGGGCAAAACCGGCACGACAAGTTCCAACAAGGATGGCTGGTTCATCGGCTTTACCGGCGATCTTGTTGCGGGTGTGTGGATGGGCCGGGACGATGCCCGCACGGTACGCGGCTTGCAAGGCGGGCGCGCACCGGCACAGGCATTCTCCGCCTTCATGAAAATCGCAACGCAAGGCATGCCGGCGCAGCCGCTGACCACAGAAGTCATGCTGGATGATGGCACATTGGAACCGGATGCCGAAGTCTATGGCCTGACACCGGAAGGCGAAGACAGCGCGCCACGTCTTGCCGACCCGGATGTGTACGATCCCGACTATGTCCCGCCGCCTGCGCCGCCCGAAGCCGCCGACACCCCGGATAGCGGACAGCCGCGGCTGGACAGCCAGTGGCTTGGCAATGTGATCGACAGAACCGACGAGCCGCGTTAGGCCCCTTGTGCGTCAGGCTGTGCGGCCAACCCAGTGCAGCGCCGCGCCATGCCGCGCCAGCCATGCGCGCGGCGCGGCCATGTCGCTGCCATAAAGTTCGGTCGCCAGCTGCCAGAAAGCGCGCCCATGGTTCATGTGCACCAGATGCGCGACCTCGTGCGCCACGACACTGTCGCGCACCCACGCCGGGGCCAGCATGAGACGCCATGAAAAGGCGAGCGTCGCGTCGTGCGTGCAACTCGCCCAGCGGCTGTGCGGATCGCTGAGCCGGACATGACGCACCGCCCGGCCGATTCTGTCCGCGAGCGCCGTGGCACGCGGTGCCATATCGGCCAGTGCCGTACGTCTGAGGCCGCGCGTGATCCGGCCGGACAGCCCCTCCTCCGGTCCACCGACAAGCAAATGGGTCTCTGTCATCCGCACCGTGCGCGGACGGGTCGCGTCCCAGTCGATACGGATTTCGCGACCATCAAAGGGAACCGTGGCACCCGGCGCAAAGGGCCGCGCGACAGGCCAGCGTTCGATCTGTCGCGCCAGCCAGGCCTGATGATCTTCAAGAAACGTCAGCCCCTCGCGCGTTGAGGCCGCAGTGGGCAAGCGCAGGCGCACAATGCCCCGGCTGGCATCCGCTTTCAGTGCCAGCCTGCGCGCACGCGGATTATGGACGATTTCCAGCGGCAGACAGCGGCCAGCAACCGTCAGGCGATCAGGGACATCCGGCTTGCGCCGCAGGAAACCGATCACAAATCGCGCTCGACGATATGATGTTCCAGCGGTCCCGCATCGTCTTCCGAGACCGTCCAGCCACGGACCGATTGTCCGGCCCGGTGCACCGATTCGGGATCTCCCGACACCAGCGGATGCCAATCGGGCAGGTCTTCGCCATTGGCGACCAGGAGATAGGCACAGGTTGCGGGCAGCCAGTCGAGCTGATGCACCCGTGCCGGCGTCAGGCGCACACATTCAGGCACATGTGCGCGGCGATTGCGATAGTCCTTGCAGCGCCCGGTGCGACGGTCCAGCAGACGGCAGGCGACGTTGGTCGGAAGCAGTTCGCCCGTTTCCTCGTCCTCCAGTTTGTGGACGCAACATTTGCCACAGCCGTCGCACAGCGATTCCCACTGTGCGCGGGTCATGCGGTCAAGCGGTGTCGTTCGCCAGAAACTCATTTGACGAACTGCGCCAGATCCTTGGCGATGGTTTCAGCGCTCTGGTCGCGGGTGAAAAAGGCAACTGGCGCGCCGGCATCATTCATCAGGTAGATCATCGTGCTATGGTCGACGAGATAGTCGACATCGCCTGGCTTCCCCTGTTTCTTGGCATAGACGCGATGGACGGCCATGGCATCCTGCACCTGCTTGGGCGATCCTGTCAGCCCGATCATGCGCGGATGAAACTGCCGCGCGAAATCGCCAACAGCCGCCGGCGTGTCGCGTTCGGGATCGACGGTGATGAAGATCGGCTGCACCCTGGCCGCCTGCAACGGGTCCTGCTTTTCCAGCAATTTCAGCGCCTGTCCCAGCTTTTGGGCATCGACGGGACAGATATCGGGGCAATAGGTGTAGCCGAAATAGATCAGCCGCCAACGCCCCTTCAGACTGTCATTGGTGACAAGGCGGCTGTTCTGATCGATCAGACTGAAATTTCCGCCAATCGCAGCGCCTGCCAGATTGCCGATGCGCTCTGCCTCGCTTTGCGGCGCGCCCGGCGTGAAATAGAGCGCTGCACCAGCCGCGCCCAAAATGACAAGCCCGCCAACCAGCCACCCAAGAGGAAAACGACGCTTCTGTTTCATCTGGCCGTCCAACACACTATATGAAATCATCCAAGCTCGTCTTCATATGTGTTTTTCTGAAGGATTGCCATGTCCCGGATGCGTCGGTTGATCGTTGCCCTAGCGATGGGTGCTGTTGCTGCCACCATGACGGCGCCCGCCAGTGCCGGCTTTTCTGACGGCTATCTTTTTCTGAAGGCCGTGCGCGACAAGGACGTGCTGGAAGCCAAGAAATATGCCGACCAGCCCGGCTCGACGATCATCAACGCGCGCAGCCCCGATACGGGGGAAATGGCGATGCACATCGTTGTACGGCGCCGTGACGCACCGTGGATCGGTTTTCTTCATGGCCTTGGCGCCAATGTCGATGCCCGCGACCGTAGTGGCGCCACACCGCTCGTCATTGCCGCCGAACTCGGCTTTGTCGAAGGCGTGCGGGTGCTGACCGTGCTGAAAGCCAACGTCAATATCGCCAATAACGCTGGTGAAACGCCGCTCATCAAGGCAGTGCACAATCGCGATGCCGCAAGCGCCCGCCTGCTTCTGGACAATGGCGCCAACCCTGATCTGTCGGATAATATCGCTGGCCTCTCGGCACGCGACTATGCCCAGAATGACCGCCGCGCCGCCGCCATCCTCAGGCTGATCGAGGAGTCCGACAAGAAAGACCAGACGAAAAAGGCCGCAGTCGCCGGACCCGGCCTCTAGAGTATTGTCCATTCACGCTGACGCGCCGGCTTTTCGCCGTTTCCGGTCCAGCCTGATCGGTAACGGCGCTGGGGTAGGTCAGCGTGGCCGCCGGTTGACGTAAACGACGCGCCAGTCCCCACCCAGCCCCGCGCCCGGCACATGGTCGATACGCGTGGTCGACAGATTCTCGACACTGATCGTCAATGCCCGGTCCAGATCGATGCCCAGTGCATGCGCAAGCGCGGCGCGGATCGTGCCGCCATGGGCAACGGCGACGATATGACCACCGCCCGTGCGCGCAGTCCATTCATCCATTGCCGCCGCCACACGCGCCGCCACCATGCGGAAACTCTCGCCACCAGGCGGAAGGTCGTCTGCCGTCGTCATCCAGTGCTTGTGGCGCAGCCCTCCGTCATCGGCGCGCCGGATCTCATCCAGTTCGCGGCCATGCCAGTCGCCATAATGCTGTTCGGCCAGCCGGTCTTCGACATGGCGCGCATCATGCGCCCAGCCTTGGGCAACAATGGCATCGGCGGTCGCTTCGGTTCGCCTGAGACCGGTTGTCAAAAGCAGCGCCGACTGTGGCAGAAAACCCGCCAGCCCCTGAAAAGAGGACATATCGCTGCAATCGGCCGGCTCGTCGGGCGTGGCGTAAAGCAGCGATTTCGGCGCATTAATGACGGGTGCATGCCGCACGAAATGCCAGCGCGTGATCCTGGACACTGCAATCCTCCCATGACTGTTGCGCGCCGCTTGCCGGATTTTGACATTCCCGGCAAGCTGAGGTGCGACATATGCGCACGTGAATTGGGCGAAACCGCGAAGGCCTGCTATATCAACGCTGTGATAGACCGTTCCCGCCTCCCCGAAGCGCTCGGACAGCCCGGCGTGCGCGTGCACACGCTTCTGCTGATCCGCTGGATGGCGATCATCGGACAGTCACTGACGCTGGCCATTGTGGCCATATGGCTTGATTTCCAATTTCCGCGTCTGGCAACGGCAGCCACGGTTCTGGCATCGGTTGCACTCAATGTCAGTCTCACCGCCTTTTATCGGCCCGGCAGCCGGGTGGTCGGGGCCGAGGCGATGCTCCACCTTGGTTTTGATCTCGTCCAGCTTGGGGTGCTGCTTTACCTGACCGGCGGCCTGTTCAATCCTTTTTGCCTGCTGCTCATCGTCCCGGTGACGATCGCGGCGACACTTTTGTGCACGCGCACCACGTTCATCCTCATCATGCTTTCCCTTGGCATCATCGCGGTGCTGTTCTTCTGGTCGTTGCCGCTCCCATGGAAGGGCGTGATCCCGACCCTGCCCACCGCCTACCGGCTGGGCCATGCGGCGGCCCTTGTCTTCACGCTCGTGTTTCTTGCGCTTTACGCCCTGAGCGTGGCCAGTGAAGCGCGGCGTTGGCAGCAGGCGCTGGTGGCCACCCAGGCGGCGCTCGAGCGCGAAACGAAGATGTCGGCACTGGGCGCGCTCGCAGCAGCGGCAGCGCATGAACTGGGGGGGCCATTGGGCACGATCACCCTCGTCGCCCGCGATCTTGAGGACGCGCTGGCGGGCGATCCGGATTTCGGTGCCGATGTCGCGCTTTTGACCGCCGAGGCCAAACGTGCAGGCGCCATTCTTTCGGGCATCGCCCAGCGCGCCGAGGCGACAGAGCCGTTCAGCAATGTCAGCATGGCCGCGCTGCTGCATGAAATCGCGCAGCCGCACAGCCATGCTGACATCGAAATCATGGTTGAAACCGATCATGCCGGTTCGATCACCATCGCCCGCACGCCCGAACTGGTGCACGGGCTGGCCAATATCATCGACAATGCCGTGCGCCATGCGAAAAGCCGCGTCATGCTGCTGGCCAGCGCCACAGAGACACAGGTGGCGCTGTCGATCAGCGATGATGGCGACGGCTTTGCGGATGATGTGCTGCCCAAACTTGGCGAGCCTTATCTCGGCCCATCAATCTCGCGACGCGGCGGCATGGGGCTTGGCGTCTTCATTGCCACGACCCTGCTGGAACGGACCGGCGCCCGGCTGCGTTTCGAGAACGGCCCGCATTCAGGCGCGTACGTGACCGCGACCTGGCCACGCGCTCAACTGGAACAGGCCACAGACAACAAGGACACCAGTCATGCCGCATGATCAACTGCCCGTGACGGATCAACCGCTTGCGTCTCCCGCTTCGTTGCTTCTGGTGGACGATGACAATGCCTTCCGCCAACGTCTGGCGCTGACCCTGGAACGACGTGGCTTTGCCGTGACCCAGGCCGACAGCGTTGCCAGTGCGCGTGTCGTGGCGGCGCAGCTGAAACCGACCCACACCATACTCGACATGCGCCTCGAAGACGGCCACGGCCTCGATCTCGTGGCGGAATTGCGTGCGTTGCGACCAGATGTCCGCATCGTCATGCTGACCGGATACGGCAACCTCGCTACTGCCGTCTCCGCCATCAAGGCAGGCGCCGTTGATTATCTCGCCAAGCCTGCTGATCCTGATGACATCATCCGCGCCCTGATGGCCGACAATGAAAGCAAGCCAGCTGCGCCCGACGAGCCGATGACCGCCGATCGTGTGCGCTGGGAGCATATCCAGCGCGTATACGAACTGTGCGACCGCAATGTTTCGGAGACGGCCCGCCGTTTGAAAATGCACCGTCGGACGCTGCAACGTATCCTCGCCAAACGCTCGCCGCGCTGAAGCCGCGCCGGCCCCGCTTGATACACATTTGTTTCCAGCGTACTTTACTCTCCTGTGTAAACAATATGCGGGACGCACCGGATGGATTGTCTGTCCAGCGTATCCGGTCGGGGAGTGAACATGACGATCCAGATCCAGCGTCCGCGCCTGTCCACCATGCCGCGAGACGGCAGTACCAGCCTGGTTCGGGGCGAGGCGCGCTGCCCCGGCCCGTCGGTGCAGGACCTGATTGCCGCCGACATCAACCCCGCGCCAGCCGTGCTGCGCGAACAACATTATGAATTTCTGGGCGATGCCGACATTCCCGCCGACCGCTATGTGACGCAGGACTTCTTCAACCGCGAGATGGACAAGGTGTGGAAGCGCACCTGGCAATGGGCCTGCCGCGAAGAACATATCCCGGAAGCCGGCGATTATTATGTCTATGAGGTCGGCCCGTTTTCGGTGATCGTCATGCGCCAGCGCGACCATTCGGTGAAGGCGTTTCTGAACACCTGCCTGCATCGCGGCACCAAACTGCGCGCCTGCGAGGGCGAGGGATCAACCAAGAATCTGCGTTGCCCCTATCATGGCTGGACGTGGAACATCGATGGCACGCTGGAATCCGTGCCGTGCGCCTGGGACTTTCCGCATGTCGAAGCGGAAAAATATGGCCTTCTCGACGTCAAGACCGGTCTGTGGGGCGGCTTTGTTTTCATCAATCTCGATACCGACCCGCAACCGTTCGAGTCGTTTCTGGAAGTCCTGCCTGAACATTTTGCCAACTGGGACCTGTCACGACGCTATGTTTCGCTGCACATGTCCAAGGAGTTGCACTGCAACTGGAAAACGGCCATGGCCGCATTCCTTGAGTCCTATCATGTTTTCGAGACACACCCGCAACTGCTGCAGGGCGTCAGTGACGCCAATGTCCAATATGATATCTATGGCGACCATGTCGGACGCTTCTATGCCGTCTCTGGCGCCACAAGTCCGCATCTCGACAATCCTGTCTCTGATCAGGAGCTGGTGAACACCATGATCATGGGCGACCGCTCACTTGTCAGCGACGATCTGGTGATCAAGGAAGGAGAGACAGCACGCACCGTCATGGCCCGCCATTTGCGCAAAGCCCTGAGCGCGCAATATCAATGCGACCTCTCGCATTACTCCGATGCCGAAGTGATCGACACCATCCACTATAATCTGTTTCCCAACACGGTATTGCACCCCGGCTTGTCCCTGCCGATGGTCTATCGCTTCCGTCCGATCGGCATGAACCCCGACCGCACGCTGTTCGAGATTCTGTTCCTGCGGCCGGTGCCCGACCATGGCGAGCGTCCCGCACCAGCGCAGTGCGTTCATGTCAAAGAAGAAGAAAGCTATACCATCGTCCCGGGCATGGACCCGGGTCTGGGAAGCGTTTACGATCAGGATACGGCCAATCTGCGGGCCCAGCAGCAGGGATTCATGAACGCCGTCATGGCCGGGCGTAAAACAGGCGAAACACTGGGAAATTATCAGGAAATCCGGCTGCGTCATTTTAACCGCACCATAGACAAATATATGGCGCGCTAGGCTGTGACGGCACGTCTGTTCCTGCCGAGGATCGGAGCATGGCAGAAATCATCAATCTGAATCGCGTGCGCAAGGCGAAGGCGCGCAGCGACAAGGCCGTGAGCGCCGCAGCCAATCGCGCCCGATTTGGGCGGAGCAAGGCGGAGAAAAAGGCCGAACAACTGACCGCCGATCGGCTGGGACGCGTGCTCGATGGCGCCCGCCGTGATCCGCCCGCGCCTGCAGAGGATTGAAGGGGCGCCGGCCCGACGGCGTCACACTCCCATGCAGAGATATTTGATCTCGAGATAATCATCGAGACCGTAATGGCTGCCCTCGCGGCCCAGTCCCGATTGTTTGATCCCGCCAAAAGGGGCCACTTCAGTCGAGATAAGACCCGTATTGATGCCGACAATCCCGGTTTCCATGGCTTCGGCCACGCGCCAGACCCGGCCGATGTCGCGGGCATAGAAATAACCCGCCAGACCGAATTCGCTGTCGTTTGCCAACGCCAGTGCTTCGGCTTCGGTTTCGAAACGGATCACGGGGGCAACCGGCCCGAAGGTTTCTTCATGACTGACCAGCATCTCGGACGTCACGGAAGCAAGGACCGTCGGTTCGAAAAAGCCGCCGCCCAGCACACTGCGTTTGCCGCCCGTCACCAGCACCGCCCCCTTCGACAGGGCATCGGCCAGATGCGCCTCGACCTTTTCGACGGCAGCCTGGTCGATCAATGGCCCTATATCCGTATCGGGCGCCAGACCATGGCCAAGCCGCAGCTGCCGGACACGTGCCGACAGGCGGTCAACAAAAGCGTCATGGATGCCGGCCTGTGCATAAAACCGGTTTGTACAGACACATGTCTGGCCACTGTTGCGGTATTTCGACGCAACCGCCCCTTCGACGGCGGCCTCAAGATCGGCGTCGTCGAACACGATGAACGGAGCATTGCCCCCAAGTTCGAGACTGAGCTTCTTGATGCTGTCGGCCGATTGGCGCATCAGCGTACGGCCAACTTCGGTCGAACCAGTAAAGCTGATCTTGCGCACATTCTGGTTCGCCGTCAGTTCGCCACCAATGGCACGAGCGCTGCCGGTAACGACGTTGAACACCCCGGCGGGCACGCCCGCTTCCGCGCCTAGCACCGCCAGCGCCAGGGCAGAGAGCGGTGTCTGGCTGGCCGGTTTCAGCACCACGCTGCAACCAGCTGCCAATGCCGGGCCGATCTTGCGTGTGATCATCGCCGAGGGGAAGTTCCAGGGCGTGATCGCACCCACAACGCCCACGGGCTGCTTCAGCACGACAATACGCTTGTCGGCGGCGTGCGCCGGAATGACGTCGCCATAGGCGCGCTTCGCTTCTTCCCCGAACCATTCGAGAAAAGCCGCCGCATAGGCAATTTCGCCTCTGGCTTCCTTGAACGCCTTGCCCTGCTCGCGGGTCAGAAGCGTGGCGAGGGCATCCTGTTCGGCCAGCATCAGATCATGCCAGCGCCGCAATATGCGCGCCCGTTCGGCCGCAGGGCGGGCCGCCCAGTCCTTCATGGCAGTTTTAGCGATTGTAATGGCGCGCGCTGTTTCCGCCGCCCCCATATCCGGGACATGCGCGATAGGGTCGCCGCTTGCCGGGTCGGTCACAGCAAGCGTGCCGCCGTGGTCGGCCTGAAGCCACTGGCCGCCAATATAGGCAGCTTCTTTCAACAGGGTGCGCGCCACGACAGACCTTTCATCTTGCGACCCAAAAGGCCACAGCCAGTCTGATTTTAACCGTACTTACCGGCCTGAGCCAAGTGTCAGCCAGAGGCCGTGATCGTCATGGCTTGAACGCGGCAGCATCTGCCGCGAAAAACAACGCCCGACCTGTTCAGGTCGGGCGGTGGAGATCAGCGCTTGCGGTAGAAGACGTGATTGCCGTGACGGCTGACACGCACAAGGTTGTTCCAGCCTGGCGAGACGCGCGTGGCATGGAAGTGCGTGGCGCTCTTGCTGACATCATGCCATTCGCCAGCCGCCGCGATCAGGGCAATGGCCTTGGCCGTCTTCCATGCGTTCGACTGGCGCGGCGTATCGGAATAGCGGTCATGCGTGAAGCTGAACTGGCGCGGCTGATAGACAACGCCGCAGATTGAATCGGCCCAACGCTGTTCGACACGGTTCAGAATGACCTGTGCCACGGCCAGCTGACCTTCCAGCGGTTCGCCACGTGATTCAAAATAGATGGCCGTTGCCAGACAATGCATGTCGTCGTTCATCTCGATCGACGGCAGGTCGCTGACAGCGTTGACCAGCTGATGCAGGGAATCCGTACGAGGCATATCCAGCTCGTTCGAACCCAGCGCCAGCGTGTCGTCGGCAGGCAGTTCGCCAAGATCGAGAGCAAGACCGGGTTCGGCCTGGAGCGCAATCGACGAAACCGTCGCATTATCAAAATAACCGGTCTGTTCAGCGGCGAAAGCCGCTTGCGGAAGCTCGGTCGCGGCAACAAGCGTCAAGGACAAGAGTGCCAGACCAAAGTTACGTAATGTGAATTTCATTCAAAAACCCGTTATACCCGGTCTGGACAACCCGTCGCACAACCTGCGCGCCTGGATTTTGGTCGTCCCTGACCGTCAGTTTCGAACAGGCAGGCACACCAAAAGCGCCACACCAGCGAGAACAGGCGGGCTTGTGCACTGCAACAAAAAGGGGGTCAAACTGAATCCGTCAAAACGTCGATGAGTCGTTGCACGGGCACGATGTCCAGTTCAATCATCCATATATCGGGGTCGAATCGTCGCTGACGCGCAATATAATCCGCGACACGCTGGTCATCGATGGCGCTGTCTTCGGCGAGCGATTCCCATGTCGATTCCCCGCTGGCGCCCGTAACACGGCCATAAACCGACTGTCGTCCCGTATCCCGGTGACGGTGAATGACAAGGACAGCGCCTGCCGTCGGTTCGCCGCGCTTGAGGACAGTGGCAAAATCGCCCTGCGCCATCACGCGGCGTATCAGCGCCCCGACCCAGACCGATGTCGCAAGCCGGGGCGGCACGCTCAGTCTCTGTAACCTGGCAGCGATGCCAGTTCGATGCGTGAGCGCATGAATGTCCCGGTACCACGCGCGACTTCTTCGCCCTTGCTGTCGATCAGCAAGGATTCAGCGATCATCATGCGGCGACGACCGCTGACCCAGCGCCCTTCCGCCACCAACGGCCCGGCGGGCAGGGGGCGTTCCAGCAACAGGTTGAAGGCAGTTGTCAGCACGAAATGTTCGGGCACAAGGCTGTTGACCGCGTAAAAGGCGGCATCATCCAGCATTTTGAAATAAATGGTGCCATGCGCCGCGCCCGCAGCATGAAAATGCTCCGGTTCGACATCGAACTCGATACGGCTGGTGCCCTCGCCGGTGATCGTAAGCCGCGAGCGAAACAGCTGATTGATCGGCGCTGCGGCATAAAGACGCTCGAGCCTGCGGAAATGACCGTCGTTCATGTCTGTCATCTCCTGATTACGCATGAGCCTCTAGCGATACTGTGCCGCTCGTCATGTTGGTGGCCATGTCTGCCAGCGGGGCGATTCAAGCCGCAATGCTGTGCCCGGGCGTGGATAGCAATGCAACGATTGCATCCTGCGAGCGCGCACCACGCAGTTTTTCGACAAAAGCCTCGTTCCGGAACATGCGACTGACCTTTGCCAGTGCCTTCAGATGATCCGCACCGGCTTCGTCGGGCGCCAGCAACAAGAACACGAGATCGACCGGTTGCTGATCGAGCGCATCATAATCGATAGGCTGGTCGAGCTGTGCAAAAACGCCAACGACTTGGGCAAGACCTTCCACCTTGCCGTGCGGAATGGCGACACCACGGCCAAAACCGGTCGAGCCGATCCGTTCGCGCTCGGTCACCACTTCATAGATACGCCGTTCCTCAAGACCGGTTTCATTGGCTGCCCGCTGGCTCAATGCCTGCAGGAGCTGTTTCTTGCTGCCAACCTTGAGCGCAGCCATCACGCCTGTCGGCGCGACAATATCTTCAAACACTGACGGGATATTCCTTCCGGCTCTGCTTGACCGCTGACCGTCCGCCACGATGCCACAATGCGGCTGTGGCGGACGGTCCGATCGTTCAGGCCTGCTTCGGCTCGACCCAGCCGATATTACCGTCCTCACGACGGTAGACCATGTTGAAATTGCCGGTCTTGCTGTTGCGGAACAGCAAGGCCGTCGTGTTGCGGAGATCGAGCATCATTACAGCATCCGACACGCTGGCGTCCGGAATGTCGACGCGCGCTTCCGCGACAATCAGCGGGTTGTCGGCTTCGACCTCCTCGGTTTCCTCCGGATGCGGCTGGAAGACGGTATAATCGGCATTGAACACGATTTCACGCGGACCGGCCCTGTCGCGGTCGACGAGACGGCGCTTGTAGCGGCGCAGCTGCTTGTCGATCTTGGCGGCGGCAGCATCGAAGGCGAAATGCGCTTCATCGTTGCTGCGGCCCGAACCCTTCATGATCAGGCCCTGTGTCACCTGCACGATGATGTCGCAGACAAAGCCATTGTCATGCGGCCCACGACCCAGCGTCACATTGGCACCGAGGCTTCGCGCGAAATATTTTTCCGCCATGGCGTTGAGGGCCTCGGTCACATGGGTGCGGAAAGCATCACCAACTTCGACCTGATGACCTGATACGCGAATGTCCATCGCTACCTTCTCCTATTTCGTTGCATCGCCGCGACCAAGCCCCACGCGACAACGTGAGGCGGGGTTTAGGCGTTCTTGACCAGTAACGTCAACGCTGCATCCCATAGTCAGGGTTGCAGCCATATCGCTTCCTTGATGTTGGCTATGAATGCGTCGTGCGCCTCCTTTTCCAGCGCGGATGGGCCATGTGGCCGCGGTGCGCGATACTGCCTTTGAACCACGATGGTGGTTTCAAAATTCTCTTCAACCTCGGCAGCCAGTTCAAAACCGATCTGGCGACCGCCAACCAGTTCGACATAGACCTGCGCCAGCAGCTGGGCATCGAGCAACGCGCCGTGCTTGATGCGGCTCGACCGGTCGATGCCAAAACGGGTGCACAGGGCATCAAGTGTATGCTTGGCGCCGGGAAAACGCTTGCGTGCGAGCATCAGCGTGTCGACTGCGGAACCATCGGCAAAACGCGGTCGTCCGCAGGCGACAAGCTCGGCATTGATGAAGCGCATGTCGAACTCGGCATTGTGCGCGACAAGCGGAGAATCGCCGACAAAGGCCAGGAAATCACCGACAATGGCGGAAAACGCCGGCTTGTCCGACAAGAAGGAATCCGACAGACCATGCACGGCCTGTGCTTCGGGCGGCATCGAACGCTGCGGATTGATGTAACAGTGATAGAATTGGCCGGTTTCGACCCGATTGATCAGTTCGACACAGCCAATTTCAACGACCTTGTGCCCCTCGTTCGGATCAAGGCCCGTCGTTTCCGTATCGAAGACAATCTCACGCATGATTCACAGTATCGGACTCCATGCGTCTCGATACAAGCGACCAGTCGCTTCACAGCCAGTCTGGTCGCTCTTTTTCCACGACCGGTCGGGATGATGAAATCGGCGCGCCGCCTTTTTTCGGCGTCCGGCATCTGCTGACGCAGGATTGCATCGAATTTTGCCGCTGTCATGCCAGGGCGCGCCATCACCCGCTGGCGCTGGATCCGGGCCGGGGCAGAGACGACAACCGTGGCATCGCACCGCTTCCAGCTCCCTTTTTCAAACAAAAGCGGAATGTCGAGGACAACGATGCGGTGGCGGATGTGACGTTTCAGGAAATGCACCTGTTCCGAACCGACAAGCGGATGCATCAGCGCTTCAAGACGCGCCAGCGCGACGGCATTGCCGAAAACGGCATTGCCCAGTTTCTGCCGGTCGAGGCCATCCGGTCCTGTCGTTCCGGGAAACAGCCGCTCGATCACCTCCAGCGCACGGCCGCCCGGTCCCTGAAGGGCGCGCACGGCAGCGTCGGCGTCGAATACGGGTATGCCATGGCTGCGGAACATTGCCGCCACCGTCGACTTTCCCATGCCGATCGATCCCGTCAGGCCAAGCACGATCATGACATCAACCGTGCGCGCAATTCTGCATCATGCTGGCGCGGTGCCGGGCTGCCGTAGAAATATTCGAAGGCAACTGCTGCCTGTCCGATCAGCATGGCCAGACCATCGACCGTGTGCAGACCGCGCCGCTTTGCGGCAGCAAGAAGCGGCGTTTCGAGGGGATCGTAGACGATGTCATAGACAATGGCAGTCGGCGGCAAGGCCGCCAGATCAGGCGCATAGGGATTTTCACCTTTTAGCCCCATGGCGCTGCTGTTCACCAAAAGATCACATGGCGGCAACGGCGCATCAAGAGGCAGCCAGGCAATGTCCCGCGCCACGCTCATGGTTGCGCGTAATTCACCGACACGGCTTTCACTCCGGTTGATGATGGCGCCAATCGTCATGCCGATGCCATCCAGACCGGCAATGATCGCGCGCGCAGCTCCCCCGGCGCCGATGATGATTGCCGATTTTCCAGCTAGTTCGGCAGCCGGCAACGGTTCGACAAAGCCTGGCGCATCGGTATTGGTCCCCGCAAGCGAATCATCGTCACGGACAATGATGGTGTTGACCGCACCGATTGCACTGGCAAAGCCGTCAATATGGTCAAGATACGGCATGACCGCCTGCTTGTGCGGCACCGTGACATTGACTCCCCTAAGACCAAGCGCGGGAAGCGCGCGAACAGCTGCGCCAACCTGACTCGGTTCAACCGGAAAGCGGCCATAATCGCCATCCAGTCCCAGTTTTTCGAGCCAGAAACGGTGGATGACCGGCGATTTGCTGTGCGCGACCGGCCAGCCGATCACGCCTGCCGAACCGACAAAATGCGTCATGACGTCAAAACTCCACGCACTCTGAGATAATCGAGGACACCTAAAAGCGGCAGTCCGAGGATGGTGAAATAATCGCCGCTGATCCGACTGAACAACTGCGCGCCCAGACCTTCAAGGCGATAGCCGCCAACTGTTGTCAGCAGTGCATCCCCCTCGCGCGCGACATAGTCTGCCAGAAAGGATTCGCTGAACGCGCGCATTTCCAATGTTGCCGTCTCGACCAGTCGCCAAACAGCGATCCCGTTTTCAGCAATGACCGCCGCCGAGATCAGCCGATGCCGACGACCCCGCAGCTGACGCAACTGATCGCTAGCATCGACAATGCTGCCCGGCTTATCAAGCGTGCAGCCATCATCAGTTGCAAGAATCTGATCTGCGCCCAACACCAGTGCGCCGGGATGACGCCGGGACAGCTTCACGGCCTTGGCTTCGGCCAGCGCATCAGCTTGTGCGCGCGCATCATGACCGGCTGCCCGCAGCGAAAGCTTGATTGCGTCCTCATCCACCTGAGGCGACATGGCCACGAACGGCACGCCCGCTTCCGTCAGCATGGCGCGACGGGCTGCACTGGTCGATGCAAGAATGAAGGGTTGGGGCGTCATCCGTTGATCTTTCCGCGCCATTCCTGAAGCAAGTTGATGACAGCCGACGCCGTTTCCTCGATCGAGCGCCGCGTCACATCGATCACTGGCCAACCCTTGTCGGCATACATGCGACGAGCATAAGCGATCTCCTGTGCCACCCGGTCGGGATCGACATAGGGATTGGTTGTTGCCTGGCCATGGACAAGAATGCGGTTACGGCGAACCTGCACCAACCGTTCCGAACTGGTCGTCAAACCGACAACCAGCGGATGACGCAGACTGAACAAGGATGGTGGCGGGGGACTTTGTGGCACGATCGGAATGTTGGCGACACGATAGCCACGATTGGCAAGGTAGATCGAGGTTGGCGTCTTGCAGGAGCGGGACACGCCCGCAAGGATGATATCGGCCTCTTCCCAATCGTCGGCGCCCGCACCGTCATCATGACTCATTGTGTAGTTGATGGCGTCAATCCGGGCATAATAAGCGGCATCCATCATGTGTTGGCGCCCGGAAACAGCTTTTGCGGTCTGGCCAAGCACGCGGCTCAATCCGGCAAGCACAGGATCAAGCACGGATACCGTGGCAATGCCAAGCTGGCGGCAACGGCTTTCCAGCCTCTCACGGACAGCGCTGTTCACCAAGGTATAAAGGACCAGCCCACCCAGCTTGTCGATCTCGCTGATGACCCGCTCGACATGGCCTTCCGACCTGACCATCGGCCAGTAATGCTTGATCGCTTCGACACCCTCGAACTGCGCGACACAGGCTTTCGCCAATGCTTCAAGTGTCTCGCCCGTGGAATCCGAAACAAGGTGAAGGTGAAGCCGCATCGTCCCCTGGCTGTGGCTGTGGATAAATGGATGAACAAAGGCTTAGGCGTGCTGTGCATGGCGTGCAAGTCACGAGTCCGGGGCGACTCTCCCGACGGCTCCGACAGACTTATCCACATGTGAATCCCAAAACACCCTGCCTGTGGATAACGGGGAGGAAATATCCGACTCATGATCAAAGCACGAGTCGCAAATCGCATCGCTTGTTGGCAGATCGCGGCAAAACGCCTAATCCCCGTAACCAGGACATCCTATTACATCTTCATTCTCTTTTAACTTATATGGATATGATTTGATGAGCGGGAACGACAAAGCCTTGCTGGCCGTGCTCAAGGGTGAACGCCGCGACCCGCCGCCAGTGTGGCTCATGCGGCAGGCTGGCCGTTATTTGCCGGAATATCGTGCATTGCGGGCGCAGAAGGGCGGGTTTCTCGATCTGGTCCATGACAGCGATGCCGCAGCCGAAGTGACACTGCAACCGATCCGTCGTTTCGGCATGGATGGTGCAATCCTGTTTTCAGACATTCTCGTCATCCCGCATGCCATAGGACAGGATCTGACGTTCGAAGCCGGCGAAGGGCCGCGACTTACCCCGCCGCTCTCGACTGGCGACTGGAGCGGGCTGACCTTCCAGCCTGAGCGGCTTGCCCCGGTCTATGAGACAGTACGCAAGGTGAAGGCAGCTCTTGACCCGTCCGTGACCTTCCTTGGCTTTGCAGGTAGCCCATGGACCGTTGCGACCTATATGGTGGCGGGCCAGGGCAGCCGTGACCATGCCGAAACCCGGCGCCTGGCCTATCGCGATCCGCAGGCCTTTCAGCGGCTTATCGATCGAATTGTTTCTGTCACGGTCGATTATCTGTCTGGCCAGATCGAGGCAGGTGTCGATGCGGTGCAGCTGTTTGACAGCTGGGCCGGCAGCCTTGCACCTGCGCAGTTCGATCGCTGGGTGATCGAACCGACAAGCGCGATCGTGCATCAGTTGATGCAACGTCATCCCGAAACCCCGATCATCGGCTTCCCCAAGGGTGCTGGTGAGAAACTTGCGGTCTATGCTGCCGAAACGGGTGTCGATGCAGTTGGCATTGATGAAACCATCGATCCTGAATGGGCCGACATGGCCCTGCCGCCCGATATGCCGGTGCAGGGCAATCTTGATCCACTGGCGCTCGTGACCGGCGGGCAGGAACTGGTCAGTGCCGTTGCCGCCATTCGTGCTGCCTTTGACAAGCGGCCCCATATTTTCAATCTGGGCCATGGCATTGTTCCAGATGCGCCGATCGATCATGTCAGTCAGCTTCTACGTCTGCTGCGGGGGGTACATTGATGCCTGAACCTGGCTGGCTCGGTGGCGCTTATGATCTGGTGCGCGCCATCCATGTGATTTTCGTGATTTTCTGGATGGCGGGCATGTTCATGCTGCCGCGCTATCTGGTTTATCAACACCCTGTGGTGCCTGGATCGGACGAGGACCGGCTGTGGATCGAACGGTCGCGGCGCTTGCAACGGATCATTGTCAACCCATCCATGGTGATTGTCTGGCTGCTGGGCCTTATGCTGGCCTTCAATATTGGCTGGACAAGCGGTGGCTGGCTTCATGCCAAGCTGGCGCTGGTTCTCTTGTTCAGCGGTTATCATGGCTGGCTTGCGAAAACGCGCAAACGCTTTGCCGCTGGTCAACGGCCCTACAGCGAAAAGGCGCTGCGCCTGTTGAATGAAGTGCCAGGCCTTGTCACGATTGTCGCTGTCATTCTTGTCATCGTGAAGCCATTCTGAGTTGTGTGCTGGATCGGGGGCCGCTTGACGCCTGACCCGATCCAGCGTAAGCGCGTTACTGAAAGTGCCGCCTTTTCGGACCGCGCGCTTGTTTCAATCCGGCCCCTGTTCTCGTCTATCTCTTCCGCGCGGCCGGAGAAAAAAACATATCAGGATCGCAAACTATATGCATCTCAAGGACTTGAAGCGTAAGACGCCGGCCGAACTGGTTGCAATGGCAGAAGAGTTGGGTGTCGAAGCCGCGTCCACATTGCGCAAGCAGGATCTGCTGTTCTCGATCCTGAAAGCCATGGCTGATAATGACACCCAGATCATGGGTTCGGGTACCATCGAAGTTCTGCCGGACGGTTTTGGTTTCCTGCGCAGTCCTGAAGCCAATTATCTTGCCGGTCCGGATGATATCTATGTCAGTCCGAACCAGGTGCGTCGTTTCGGTCTGCGCACGGGGGATACGGTCGATGGCGAAATTCGCGCGCCCAAGGATGGCGAGCGTTATTTCGCGCTGACCAAGGTCAATGCCATTAATTTTGACGATCCCGACCAGGTGCGTCATCGCGTCAATTTTGATAACCTGACGCCGCTTTATCCTGACGCCAAGTTGAACCTCGATATGCTTGACCCCACGGTCAAGGACAAGTCGGCGCGTGTCATCGATATTATCAGCCCGCAGGGCAAGGGTCAGCGCTCTTTGATCGTCGCCCCCCCGCGCGTCGGTAAAACCGTGCTGCTGCAGAATATCGCCAAGGCGATTTCTGCCAACAACCCGGAAGTTTTCCTGATCGTGCTGCTGATCGACGAACGCCCGGAAGAAGTGACGGACATGCAGCGTTCGGTGCATGGTGAAGTCGTGTCCTCGACCTTTGACGAGCCTGCGTCGCGTCACGTTCAAGTCGCTGAAATGGTCATTGAAAAAGCCAAGCGTCTGGTCGAGCACAAGAAGGATGTTGTCATTCTTCTCGATTCGATCACGCGTCTTGCACGGGCCTACAACACGGTTGTTCCGTCCTCGGGCAAGGTGCTGACGGGCGGTGTCGATGCCAATGCACTGCAACGGCCCAAGCGCTTCTTTGGTGCGGCACGCAACATTGAGGAAGGTGGATCGCTGTCGATCATCGCCACGGCGCTCATCGATACCGGTTCGCGCATGGACGAAGTCATCTTCGAAGAGTTCAAGGGTACGGGCAACAGCGAAATCGTGCTCGACCGCAAGATTGCCGACAAACGTATTTTCCCTGCCATCGATGTTGGCAAGTCAGGCACCCGCAAGGAAGAACTGCTGGTCGACAAGGCGACGCTCTCGAAAATGTGGGTGCTGCGCCGCATCCTCATGCAGATGGGCACGGTCGATGCGATGGAATTCCTGCTCGACAAGATGAAGGATTCCAAGTCGAACGAAGATTTCTTCGCAGCAATGAATCAGTAATTGCGGCTTCGCAGGAAAATCTGAACGATGGATCTAGCCAGTCTCATTACACCCGCGGCGCTGTCGGCTTTCGGACAGGTCGTCCTGATCGACGTCGTTCTAGCGGGCGACAATGCGATCGTTGTCGGTGCGCTTGCCGCCGGGCTTCCGCCGAAGGATCGCCAGCGCGTCATCATGCTTGGCATTATCGCAGCTTTGGTTCTGCGTGTGATCTTTGCCCTCGCGGTCAGCTGGTTGCTTGGCATAGTCGGTCTCATCCTCGCGGGCGGTCTGCTGCTCCTGTGGGTGGCCTGGAAGATGTACCGAGAATTGCACCCGACCGGTCCGGTTCCGGTTGTGGATGATCCGGCCACACCCAAAGTCGAAGGCGGACAGCCGACAAAGACTTTCATGCAGGCCGCTTTTGCTGTCACGCTCGCCGATGTTTCGATGAGCCTTGATAATGTCCTCGCGGTTGCCGGGGCTGCGCGCGAGCATCCTGGCATCATGGTCGTGGGTCTTGTCCTGTCGGTTGCACTGATGGGTGTAGCAGCCAATATGATTGCCAAATATATCGAGCGTTATCGCTGGATCGCCTATGTCGGCCTGGCTGTGATTGTCTATGTCGCGCTGAAAATGATCTGGGAGGGCTGGGTTGAAGTCAGCCCGCTCGTTGCGCCAATCGTCGGTGCATAAACAGATCCTGTCTGACAGAAAAAGGGACCGCATAAATGATTATGCGGTCCCTTTTTTATGCATTCTGTCGTTTCAGCCGAGGTGTTCGCGGAAAAATGCGAGCGTGCGCTGATCGGCAAGATCGGCTGCCGCGTCATTGCGATGAATGCCGTTGATACGTGCGAAAGCATGATCGACACCCGGATAGTCATGGATGGTCACACGAGGATGACCATCTAGCGCACCGTGAATCTTGGCCTGGGCTTCGGCGTTGATATACTCATCCTCCATGGCGAGATGGAGCATCAGCGGACGCGCGATGGCGTGGGATTCACTCAATCGTCCGTCGATACCGCCGCCATAATAGCTCGATCCAGCATCGGCGTCCGTGCGCGTGGCAGCGAGATAGGTCAAAAGCCCGCCAAGGCAATAGCCGCTGACACCAACCTTGCCATTTGTGTCAGGCAGGGTGCGACCCGCGCGGATCGCGGCTTCGATATCCTCAATACCCTTGTCGACATTAAACCCCTGATAGAAGCCAAAGGCCTGTTGCCATTCATTTTCGGTCTTGTCCGTCAACACCACTCCGGGCTGCTGCCGCCAAAACATGTCGGGTGCGATGGCGTGAAAACCATTGGCAGCCCAGCGGTCGCAGATGGTCTGAATACCGGCATTGACGCCAAAAATTTCCTGGATCACGACAACCACAGGCGCCGGTCCGCTGGCAGGGGCTGCATGATAGGCCTTGAAACTGCCACTGCCGTCGAGCGCTGTAATATCAATCCACTCTGCCATGATGATTCTCCATATAAATCCTTCGTTGATCGTCAGTTTAGCAAGGCAGCATCTGCTGACAATGATGACAATTCATGACATGGAAGACGGATCGCGTTACAGCCAGTTACCTGCCATTCAACAGAAGGCGCAGACGGATGAAAATATCGGTCGACATAGATTGCACACCGGAAGAAGCGCGCGCATTTCTCGGCCTGCCGGATATGGGGCCGGTTCATGCGGTCTATCTTGAGAAGCTGCAATCCTTCGTGCGTGATGGCATGAATCCTGCGGATATCGAGAAAATGGTGCGGGCGTGGATGCCGATGACGGTCGACAGTCTGGAATCGATGCAGAAGATGTTCTGGAGCGCTGCTACCGGCGGCGGGAGCAAAACAAGCTGACTGATACCATTTATGCTCTTTCATCCGGTGCATTGCCATCGGGTGTGGCGATCGTGCGTCTTTCCGGGCCGCGCGCGCATGTTGCAGCGCAGCAAATAATCAAGGCGTCTTTGCCGACCCCACGCCAGGCTGCTCTGGTGTCGCTGTTTGATCCGGCGCAGGGTCAGGCGATTGATCAGGCGCTCCTGTTGTGCTTCGATGCACCCGCCAGCTTTACCGGCGAACATGTTGTCGAGTTTCATGTGCATGGTGGTCGGGCTGTGGTTGCGGCCTTGTTCTCTGCGCTTTCGCACATTGATGGCTTGCGCATGGCCGAAGCGGGCGAATTCACACGACGCGCATTTGATAATGGTCGCCTTGATCTTAGCCAGGCAGAAGGGTTGTCTGATCTTATTGCGGCGGAAACTGAGATGCAGCGGGTTCAGGCTCTGGCCCAGGCCGGTGGTCGTTTACGCGATCGGGTAGAATCCTGGCGCAGCCGTCTTGTGACGATATTGGCCGATATCGAAGCCCTGATCGATTTTGCCGAGGAAGAAGCCGAGGTCGCAGCAGGCGTGGATGCAGCCTTGGCACCCATTGCGGAACTGGCGCAGGAAATTGCCGCAATGCTGGCGACAGCTTCCTTGGGCGAACGCTTGCGCGATGGTTTTACCATTGTCATCAGCGGCGCACCCAATGTCGGTAAGTCGAGTCTGATGAATGCTGTTGCCGGGCGTGATGTCGCCATCGTCACCCCTGTTGCCGGAACCACGCGCGATATCATCGAACTGCCGATTGATCTTGGCGGGATAGCTGCCACGCTTGTCGATACAGCGGGGTTGCGCGAGACGCAGGATATTGTCGAGGCGGAGGGAATCCGTCGGGCACGGCAACGTGCTGCAAAGGCTGATCTCGTCCTGAATCTGATTCTGCCCGATGAGAAGCCCCTGGCTGGCGGGCTGGTCATTGTAAACAAATCGGATCTTGGCGACGGCTTTATCGGATGGCGGGAAGGCGTGTTGCATATGGCCGCAGCAACGGGAGCGGGCCTTGACCTGCTTCTGGCTTATTTGCGTGACTGGGCTGCGGCTCAGGTGCCCGTGCATGAACCCGTTCTCATCAGCCGCGCACGCCACCGGGACGCTTTGCAGCTCTGTCATGATGAATTGCAACGCGCGGCGAACGAGCCTGATCTGGTCTTGCGCGCGGAATCGCTGCGACTGGCTGCGAGCGCCTTGGGACGCATCACCGGGCGTGTCGGTGTCGAGGAGTTGCTCGACTCGATTTTTGGCCGCTTCTGCATCGGCAAATAATGTCATGTTTCACGTGGAACAGTCTGCGCGGTGCTGCGGTCTCGACTCTGTCACGATGCTTGCCTAATAAAAATCCATGAAGAAATATGATGTCATTGTGGTGGGTGCGGGCCATGCGGGGTGCGAGGCTGCGGCTGCGGCTGCACGCCTTGGCGCGCATGTTGCGCTTGTCACCATGTCGCGCGGTAATATTGGGCAGATGTCTTGCAACCCGGCGATTGGCGGCTTGGGCAAGGGGCATATCGTCCGTGAGATCGATGCGCTTGATGGAGTCATGGGACTCGCTGCCGACGCGGGTGGTATTCAGTTTCGGATGCTGAACCGCCGCAAGGGGCCGGCTGTCCAAGGGCCACGTGCGCAGGCCGACCGCAAGCTGTACCGCAATGCCATGCTTGGCCTGATCGAGGCACAGGCGGGGCTTGAGGTTGTCGAAGCTACCGTCGATGATCTGATGTTTGCCGGTCAACACGTTATCGGTGTGCAGCTTGCGAATGGCGAGACATTGAGCGCAGGCGCCGTGGTTCTGACGACAGGTACATTTCTCAGCGGGGTGATTCATGTCGGCGAAGAGCAGCGCGATGGCGGTCGTGTCGGTGAAGCGACAGCACGGTTGCTCGGCACCACGCTGCGCCGTCTCGGCTTGCCGGTTGGCCGACTGAAGACAGGGACCCCGGCGCGCATTGATGGGCGAACGATCGACTGGGCAGGCCTTGAGCTGCAAGCTGGCGACGACAATCCGATACCATTCTCCGACCTGACAGAACGGCTAGCCAGCCCGCAGCTGCCTTGCGCCATCACGCGAACGACCGTGAAGACACATGATATCATCCGCGCCAACATTGGCCGGGCACCGATGTATGCCGGACGTATCGAAGGTGTTGGCCCGCGTTATTGTCCGTCGATCGAAGACAAGGTCATGCGGTTTGGCGACCGCGAAGGTCACCAGATCTTTCTCGAGCCGGAAGGCCTTGATCATCACTGGATCTATCCGAACGGCATATCGACGTCACTGCCAGTCGAGGTGCAGGCGGCCTTTCTGGCAACCATTCCTGGTCTCGAACGTGCCGTTATCGCCCAGCCAGGCTATGCAATCGAGTATGATTATGTCGATCCGCGCGCGCTGGAACCGACGCTCAAGCTCAAGGATTTTGAAGGCTTATACCTTGCCGGTCAGATCAATGGCACGACGGGTTACGAAGAGGCAGCGGGTCAGGGGCTTGTTGCAGGCCTGAATGCTGCCCTTTCGGCTGGCGGCAACCGTGACGGCATTATTCTGGATCGCGCCTCGTCTTATATCGGGGTCATGATCGATGATCTGGTGACGCAGGGCGTTAGCGAGCCTTATCGGATGTTTACCAGCCGCGCTGAATATCGCCTCAGGCTGCGGGCGGACAATGCGGCAGAGCGTCTGACCCCACTTGGCATCGCAGCAGGGTGCGTTGGTAGGCAGCGAACACAATTTTTCACAGACCGGCAGGCTATGGTCGATACGGCACGCCAGGTACTGGAGACTAACCGGTTATCCCCTGCGCAGCTGCAACGCGCAGGTGTCGCGGTGCGGCAGGATGGCGTCATTCGCAGTGTTTTCGACTGGCTGCGTTTCCCGGAATGCCATTGGGACGTCCTGGCAGCAGTGGTGCCTGACATGCAGCGGATCGAACCGGGCTTGGTCGAACGTCTGACGACTGATGCACGCTATGCTGTTTATCTTGACCGTCAGACACAGGATGTCGATGCTCTGCGACGCGATGATGCCCTGTTGCTCGATCCTGACCTCGACTATGGTGCCATCGCCGGTCTGTCGAATGAAATGGTAGAGCGTCTTGCGCGTGCGCGACCGATGAGCGTCGGAGCGGCTGCCCGCGTTGCTGGCGTCACACCCGCCGCTTTGGCGACGCTGTTGCGTTATGCCCGGCGACAGGCCGCATGACCATGCCGCAGCCTGCATCTGATCAGGTCTATGACCGCGCGGCTTTCGCCGATGAGTTTGCTGTTTCACGTGAAACACTCGAACGGCTCGACTGTTATGCCGCGCTGCTGGCGGATTGGCAGGAAAAGATGAACCTCGTCGGCCCATCGACCCTGCCAAACATCTGGAACCGGCATTTCCGCGATTCGGCGCAACTCCTTGGCCTGCTGCCTCCCGCCGCGCATAAGCGCCTGTGGCTCGACATCGGGGCCGGTGGCGGATTTCCCGGGCTAGTCGTGGCGGCGATGGGGGGCGGCATTGTCCATCAGGTCGAATCCATTGCCAAAAAGGCGCGTTTCCTGGAAACGGCAACGCAGGCCATGGGATTGGCGGGCGTAAACCACGTCCATAATTGCCGCGTCGAACAGCTGAAAGCCTTTCCGGTCGATGTGATTACGGCGCGCGCTTGCGCAGCGCTCGAACTGTTGTTTGACTGGGGGCTGCCCTTTGCGGCAAGGTCGACGTGCTGGCTGTTGCCTAAAGGAGAATCGGTAGAAGCCGAGCTTGAGGCGGCGCGTCGGCGCTTCACATTTGATGCCCGGCTCGTTCCCAGCAGGAGCGATCCGCGCGGCCGTATCGTCGTTGCGACAGCGGTCAAGCGAAAGGGACGCGCGTGATCCGCATTGCAGTCGCCAACCAGAAAGGCGGGGTTGGCAAGACAACCACCGCGATCAATGTTGCGACCGCCATGGCGGCGGTTGGTAAACGCGTGTTGCTGATAGACCTTGATCCGCAGGGAAATGCATCGACCGGTCTCGGTATCGACAAGGCCAACGCCGATGCGACCAGCTATGATCTTCTGATCGGGAGCGCCGGGGTAACCGATGCTGCCTGCCCGTCATCGGTACCGAACCTGATGGTGGTGCCGGCAACAGTCGATTTGTCGGGTGCCGAGATCGAGCTGGTCGGCCTCGATCAGCGAACGCACCGTCTGGCGCAGGCGCTCGATGCCGTGATGAACGATCATGATATCGTGCTGATCGATTGTCCGCCGTCGCTTGGGCTGCTGACGGTCAATGCACTGGTGGCTGCCGATTCGATCCTTGTGCCGCTGCAATGCGAATTTTTTGCGCTTGAGGGCTTGAGCCAGCTGCTCAACACCATTGAAAAAGTACGCGCGGCGTTCAACCCGCGGCTGAATATTCTGGGCGTGGCGCTGACCATGTATGATCGACGCAACAAACTGACGGAGCAGGTCGCCGACGATGTGCGGGCCTGCCTCGGCAGTGTGGTGTTTGATACGGTCATACCGCGCAATGTCCGACTGTCGGAAGCACCGAGCCATGGCTTGCCTGCGCTGGTTTACGATCATCGCTGCGTCGGTTCCGAGGCTTATATCGCCTTGGCGCGCGAGCTCTTGAGCCGTGTCGGCCCGCAGCAGCGCGCAGCCTGACGCGACGGCTGATGAGGGGGAAAATACGTACATGACGCAAAAGAAACGGGCCAGCGGATTGGGGCGGGGGCTTTCTGCACTGCTGGAAGAAGTAAGACTGACCCCGGCAAACGCGAGCGGGGAAAACGCGGACGCTGAAGTTGCGGTAGGCGGGACGCAGTTGCCGCTGTCCATGTTGATTGCCAACCCGCGCCAGCCACGTCGGCGTTTCGATGACAAAGCGCTGGAGGAACTGACAAGCTCGATCCGTGAACGCGGTCTCTTGCAGCCGATTCTCGTGCGTCCGCGCGAAGATGGCCGATACGAGATCGTCGCAGGAGAGCGGCGTTGGCGCGCGGCACAGGCTGCCCGACTTCATGACGTACCGGTTGTCATCCGGGAGCTGGATGACAGCAGCGCCTTTGAAATTGCCCTGATCGAAAATATCCAGCGCGCTGATCTCAATGCCATTGAAGAGGCAGCGGGTTATCGGCGGCTGATCGAAGAATATGGCCATACACAGGACGAACTTTCCCGCCTGGTGGGAAAATCACGGAGTCATGTTGCCAACCTATTGAGATTACTTGATTTGCCTCAGTCGGTGCGTGACATGGTGATTGATGGCTCGCTGTCGATGGGTCATGCCCGCGCATTGATCGGTGCCGAGCAGGCCGAGCTTTTGGCGCGTCGCGTCGTCAGCGAAGGGCTTTCAGTGCGCGCGACTGAAAAGCTGGTGATGGGAACGCCGGGGAAAGTAGCCCGCGCGTCGCGCGGCACTGGCGCGAGCATTGGCGGCCAGGCGCAGGATGCCGACATCAAGGCGATCGAACAGCAACTGGAGCGACTGCTCGGCCTGAAAGTCGGCATTGATTTCAATCGAGACGGGTCAGGCGCGATGACGCTCCATTATTCCAGCCTCGATCAGCTTGATCTTTTGTGCAATCGACTGACAGGGGGCGGTTTCTGATCGTTCAGACGGTCAGACCGTCGGTTTGCACAAAAAACCTGTGGGCGTGATGCCGCGTGCCGGTTCCACATCGATCTGCGTGACTGCCGCGGCGGGTGGGCCATCATGGCAGGCTGCGATCAGGGCATCGACATGCGCGACCACGCCGCAGGCGAGAATTTCGACGCTGCCATCGAGCCTGTTCCTGACAAAGCCGTCGATACCGATTGTGGCGGCCATATTTTGCACCCAGGCACGATAGCCGACACCCTGCACGCGACCGTGGATCCGCAGGCGACAGGCCTTCATGCGAACAGCCCGGCATAGCGCGTACGCAGTGCGGCTTTTTGCACCTTGCCCATCGCGTTACGCGGAAGCGCGTCAAGGATGATCAGCTTTTTCGGCTGTTTGAACCGGGCGATCTGATCGGTGAGTGACGCCATGATGGCGTCAACATCTGGTGTGGACGCGCCATCTGGCACGATCACGGCGACAACGGCCTCGCCGAAATCGGGATGCGGCACGCCGATCACGGCGGATTCGCCGACGCCGGGCTGGGCATCCAGCAACAGTTCAATCTCTTTGGGATAGATGTTGAAGCCGCCGCTGATGATGAGATCCTTGGCGCGACCGACAATGCGGACGCGTCCGTCGGCAGCCATCGTCGCAATGTCGCCCGTGATGAAAAAGCCATCGGCGCGCATGTCTTCGGCAGTCTTTTGCGGATTGCGCCAGTAACCGCGAAACAGGTTCGGTCCCCGCACTTCCAGAACGCCGGGCGCGTCGGTCGCGGCCAGGCTGCCATCGTCGGCGCGGATGCGCACCTCGACATCTGGCAGGGCATAGCCGACCGTACCGGGCACACGATCGCCATCATAGGGATTGGACGTGATCATGCCCGCCTCGGTCATTCCATAGCGTTCGAGGATGGTGTGGCCTGTGCGCGCGGCAAAGGCGGCAAAGGTCGATTCGAGCAGGGGGGCAGAGCCGCACAGAAACAGCCGCATGCCAGCGCAGGTTTCACGACCGAGGCCGGGCTGGTCAAGAAGGCGGGTATAGAAGGTGGGAACGCCCATGAAGACGCTTGCGCGCGGCAGATCGGCCAGAATGGCGCCAGCATCGAAGTGCGCGTGGAACAACATGGTTGACCCGTTCAGAAGCGCGCCGTGCGACGCGACGAACAGGCCATGCACATGATAGACCGGCAGCGCGTGCAACAGCACGTCTCCCGGTTCCCAGCGCCACAACTCATGCAATGTCAGGGCATTGGACGCCAGATTGCCGTGGCTGAGCATCGCGCCCTTGGAGCGCCCCGTGGTGCCCGAGGTATAGAGAATCGCAGCAAGATCGTCGGCGCTGCGCAAGACGATGGTGGTTTGCGGTGTTTCATCGGCGAGCGCATCGACCAACGTGCCGCTGCGGCCATCCTTGTCGAGCGTGAGCAATGACGGGATGCCATGCTGTCGGCAGACCGGATCAAGGCTGGCGGTGCGTGAGGGATCGCACACGACAAAGCGTGGCTGGGCATCACTGATGAAATAATCGAGTTCGGCAGCCGTATAGGCGGTATTGAGCGGCACATAGACCAGTCCTGATGACAGGCAGGCGAGATAGAGCAGCACGGCTTCCGGCGATTTTTCGACCTGCGCAAGCAACCGGTCGCCAGGCTGGCCACCAAGGCGAACAAGCCGGGCGGCCAGCCGGGCCACGGTCTGACGCATCTGGGCATAGCTGATGCTGCGATCCGGCAGCAGCATCACCGGTCGTTCTCCGGCCTGTTCCGCCGCCCGGTCGATCAGCATGTATAGATTTTCGTCAGCCATGGGGGTGCCTTTTCTCTTCTATTGTCCTGTCTAGCGCCGCAAGACCTGCCCGGAAAGCGGCGTATCGTGAGATGCTTGACGAGCAACCGTTGTCAGCATCGCCGGACTGGCCTAGAGCCTAGACCCCATGCAGACGGATCAATCGCGCGATGACATGGCGGCGCTCGCGCGGGGCGGGCGCACCAACTTCTTCGGCTTCCTGCTGCGGCTGTTCGCGCGACTGCCATTCCTGTTCATTGCCGGCCAGCTTTACGGTGCTGAAGCATTGGGCCGTTTCGCCTATGCGACCATGGTTGTCGAACTGATGGCACAGCTTGCCACGCTGGGCTTGAAGCGAGGTCTGGCTGCCGAACTGGCGAGAAACGAGCGGCCAGCCACCCATGTGATCGGTGACGGGCTGGTGCTTGCATGGCTGATGGCCCTTGTGGGGGCGACGCTTTTGATTGCCGTGCCGGAGATCATGTTCCGCGATGGCAAGATTTCGGCGCTGGATCGCCTGTTCCCGCTGACGGCATTGTTCATTGTGGGGTCCGATGTCACGCTTGCGGCATTGGCCTATCGTCACAAGATCGGCGCGCAGGTCACTGCACGTTCGATTGTCGAGCCATGGGTGCTGACACTGGTGGCCGCACCGCTTGCACTGGTGCCAAACTGGGAATCCGACGGCATGATCATCGCCTATGCCGTATCGATGGGCGCGGCTTTTGTTGCGTCGATGTGGCCTGCGATCCGCTGTTACGGCCTGCCGAGCGACGGCTGGCGGCCGCACCCGGCGCGGCTGTTCAGCATGGCCCGTGCCAATGCCCCGCTGGCCGGCGCAGATGCCATCGACTGGGCGGCACGGCGTATCGACATCCTGCTGCTGGGCCTGTTCGCCGATACCCGCACGCTGGGCATTTACTGGGTGGCGCAGCAGGTTGCCTCGCTGCCGCAAAAGCTGAAAGTGACCTTCGATCCCATTCTGGCGCCCGTGGTTGCCCGCGGTGTGGCGCGCGGTGAGATGGCGGCGGTTGCAGGGCAAGTGCGTCAAGCCGGCTTCTGGGTGACGGCGATGCAGCTTGGCGTCGCTCTGGCGCTGGGGCTGACGGGCGAGGCGGTGATGAAGCTGGTAGGCAGCGAATTCACCGGAGGCGCGACCATTCTCTTGCTCTTGCTGCTGACCGAAGTGCTGTATTCGACTGCCGCCGTCAGTGAATCGGCGCTGGTGTTCATGGCGCGCCATCGCAACCTGCTGTGGTCGCTGGCAACGCTGGGCGTGCAGGTTGCCCTGACGCTGGTGCTGGCACCGGCCATCGGCGGCGTTGGCGCGGCCCTGGCGCTGGCGATTTCGGCGGCCTTTGCATCTGCGGCCAAGGCGCGTTTGCTTGGCCAGTTGCTGGGTCATGCCGTGACGGACCTGCGCTGGGCGCTGCTTCTGGCAGCTACTGTAGCGCTGGTGGTCGGCCTGCTATGCCGTTTTCTGCCTTATGGCTGGCTGCAGATTGTGGTCGGTATTCCCGTTATCCTGGGCAGTTATGCCCTTATTTTGGGGCGGTATGGCTTTCATGAGAGCGACAGGCTGCTGTTCGCCCGCCGCAAAGGCGCGAAAGACGCGGCAAACACGCCTTGACGTCAGGCTGGATGGCGGGGTGTCGCTCGTGCGCCCCACGGACCGCCCATGTCTTCGAGGATCATGTCGATGTCGTCCACGATCAGGCGCACGGAAGCACCGCCCGCGAAATCGAGGCGCAATGCACCATCCTCAAGCCGGACTGCCAGCAGATCGAGCACGGCCGCAGGCAGTTGCGGCCAGCGACGGCGCTGGATCGCAAGAACGCCGTCAATGCGCAGCGCTGAGCGTATCCGCGTGCGGTCGCCCTTTTCCCAGCGATAGCGATTGCCGATAGCGACAAAACGCCGGGCGGTGCGATCATAGCCGATATCATGCGCGCGTATCGCCATGTCCTGCACCAAGGCGGACAGGGCGGGCAGGTCGGCGCCGTCCTCGGCGCGCAGATGCAGGCGTTCAACCATCCGAGACGCGCTCGATGTCCGCACCGACCGCCTGCAGCTTTTCTTCCAGTCGTTCATAGCCGCGGTCGAGGTGATAGATGCGGTTGACGACGGTTTCGCCTTCGGCAGCGAGACCGGCGATGATGAGGCTCATCGACGCGCGCAGGTCGGTGGCCATCACCTGGGCGCCGGTCAGCTTTTTCACACCGCGGACCACGGCGGAACGTCCGCGCACAGTGATATCGGCTCCCATGCGCGCCAGTTCAGGCACGTGCATGTAGCGGTTTTCGAAGATGGTCTCGGTCAGAACGCTGGCACCATCGGCAAGGCTCAGCATCGCCATGAACTGCGCCTGCATGTCAGTTGGGAAACCTGGATAAGGGGCAGTTGAAATGTTGACGCCATGCAGCGTGCCGGTGCCGCGTACGCGCAGGCCATCGGGTGTTTCGGTCACTTCGACCCCGGCCTGCCGCAGTTCGTCAAGGACGGCGGCCATGCTATCGGCATCCGCACCGATCAGTTCGACATCGCCACCGGTAATCGCGGCTGCGCAGGCATAGCTGCCCGCTTCGATGCGATCGGCCATGACAGCATAGGTGGCGCCATGCAGGCGTTCGCGGCCGTGGATGACCAGCCGTTCAGTCCCGATGCCGCTGATCCGCGCACCCATGGCGACAAGGCAGTTGCACAGATCGACGATTTCCGGTTCGCGCGCTGCATTTTCGATGACGCTTTCGCCCTTGGCGAGCACGGCCGCCATCAGCGCATTTTCCGTCGCACCCACCGATACGGTCGGAAACACGACCTTGCCGCCTTTCAGGCCGCCCTTTGCCGTGGCCTTGACGTAACCGGCAGCGAGTTCGATCTCTGCACCCAGTTGTTCAAGCGCCTTCAGATGCAGGTCGATCGGGCGGTTTCCGATGGCGCAACCGCCAGGCAGGCTGACGGTTGCCTCGCCCGCTCGCGCAACAAGCGGGCCAAGCACCAGGATCGAGGCGCGCATCTTGCGCACGATGTCATAGGGCGCGACCGTGGACGTTATGCGTCCGGCTCTCAACGTCATCACGCGGCCGAATTCTTCCGGGCGCGCACCTTCGATCATGGTCGAGACGCCATGGTTGTTGAGCAGGTGGCCGAAAGTATCGATATCGGCCAGTCGTGGCAGGTTTCTGAGCGTCAGCGGTTCGTCGGTCAGCAATGCGCACGGCATGAGCGTCAGGGCCGCATTTTTTGCGCCAGAAATCGGAATCCGGCCCGAAAGCGCGCGGCCGCCGCGAATGATGATCCTGTCCATGAACAGCTTCTAGCGGTTTGTTTCGGTTCTTGAAAGTGACAGCGCGCGCGAGACGGCAAGGGCATAGATTGCCAGCCCGATCCAGATGCAGGCAAAGGCGACAAGCTGCCACTGGTCGATGGGTTCGCCAAACAGGAAAATCGCCTGCAGGAAGATCATCGATGGCGTCAGATATTGCATGAAGCCGAGCGTGCTGAGGCTTACGCGCTGGGCGGCAAAGCCGAACATCAAAAGTGGCACCGCAGTCACCACGCCGCCGCCCATGAGCAGCCAGAGCGTCGTCCCTTCGCGCGAAAACAGGCCGCCGGCCTGATATTCAAGCCAGCCAAGCGCGAGCGGCGCGATCAGCATGGTTTCGACGAACAGGCCCGTAACCGGCGTGACCGGCGCTTGTTTGCGGAACAGGCCATAAAGCCCGAAACTGAATGCCAGTGTCAGCGAAATCCATGGCAGCGCACCATGGGCAATCGCCGTGATGAACACCCCAAGCGTTGCAAAGGCGACGGCGGCGATCTGCGGTCGTGTCAGCCGTTCACGCAGGAACAGCACGCCGAACAGCACATTGACGAGCGGGTTGATGAAATAACCAAGGCTGGTTTCCAGCACATGCCCGTTCAAAATGGCCCAAGTGTATAACAGCCAGTTCACGCTGATCGCACAGGCGCTGCCAATCAACAGGAGACGCAGGCGCGGCGTTACAAAGGCTGTCCGGATTGCAGGCCAGCCGCCCATGATGGTGGCGATGACGGCAACGAAGACACATGACCATAAAATGCGTTGCGTCAGCACCTCCAGCGCGGGCAAGCCTTGCATCAGCCGGATGTAAAACGGCATCAGGCCCCACAGCAGATAGGTGCCAAGGCCGACGATCAGCCCGGTCCGGGCCGATCCTGCTATGGCTGTCACAGGCGCGGCAGGGTCACGCCGCGCTGGCCCATATATTTGCCCGCGCGGTCGGCATAGGACACCTCGCACGGCTCGTTGCCTTGCAGGAACAGGAACTGGCAGGCGCCTTCATTGGCATAGATGCGGGCGGGCAATGGCGTCGTGTTTGAAAATTCCAGCGTCACATGACCTTCCCAGCCGGGTTCAAGCGGGGTGACATTCACGATGATGCCGCAGCGGGCATAGGTTGATTTTCCAAGGCAGATCACCAGAACATCGCGTGGGATCCGGAAATATTCGACGGTGCGCGCCAGTGCAAAGCTGTTCGGCGGGATGATGCAGCAATCGGTCTTGCGGTCGACAAAGCTGTTCGATGAAAAATCCTTGGGGTCGACGATCGCCGAATCGACATTGGTGAAAATCTTGAACTCATCGGCGACGCGGGCGTCATAGCCATAGGAAGACAGGCCATAGCTGATCGTGCCATCGCGCCGCTGCCGGTCTTCGAATGGCTCGATCATGCCATCGGCCAGTGCGCGCTCGCGAATCCATTTGTCCGACATCACGGCCATGGGGCCTTCGATCCTTCTTCCTGATGTTACTGGCGGATGTGCAATACGCAAATCAGCGTGAACAGCCGCCGCGCCGTATCGAAATCGACCTCGATCTTGTCGGCCAGCCGTTCCTGCAGCAGTTCGGCAGCCTGATTGTGGATGCCGCGTCGCGCCATGTCGACGGTTTCGATCTGGCTGGGCGTCGCATTGCGGATCGCCTTGTAATAGCTGTCGCAGATCGCGAAATAATCGCGGACGATCCGCCGGAAAGGCGACAGCGCCAGCACCACGGTTTCCAGCGGGCGGTCATCGTCGGCCTTGATGTCGATGGCGAGCCGCCCTTCCTCGACGCGCATGAGGATGCGGTAGGGACCGGCATAGTCATCGGGATAGGCGCTGAGCGGACGAAAGCTGTTGCCTTCGAGCAGATCGAAAATCGCCACGCGCCGTTCCTGCTCGACATCGGCGGAACGCCAGATGATCGTTTTTTCGTCGAGAGCGACGTCGATAAGGCGGTGGTCAGCGGTCATGCATCGCGCACCCTAATCAGAAGATCGGAGGGCGCAAGGCTTTCGATCAGATCATGTGCAGTGCGCCGACCGCGACTCCGATCAGCATCAGCAGGACCATGCAGGCGATACAGGTCGCGTTGAGGGGTTGCCCAAGTTCGGACTCTGGCAGGTGTCTATCCTGCGCTTCATGGGAAATGTGGTCGGTGCCCGGCGATTCCGGCAAGCGCGCATCGACAGGGCCGGTCGCAATGCCGCGCCTCATGTCGTCCGGATGCCCTTGCAAAATGATGTGCGGCTGGCCGCGCCATGCGTGATGCGGCGCCGCCTGGCGTATGGCGCCATAACCGGCCTTGGCGTGTTCCTTCATCAAAGCCTCCCCTCCGCTGCCTTGATTTCATGTCTCGCCATCAGCCTTGCCATGTACTGAGAGCGACGGGCAGATGCATTGACCGGCACGGCGTTGCGCAATCTTCGTGCAACCGTTGCAAGTGTTGGCTAGAAGAGCGTCAGGGATAGAGGGAGTATCCATGACGTTTGCAGACCGATTCCGCCTCGTGCTCAAGGCGTTGTCGATGAGCCGCACCCGGGTGGCGGCAGAACTTGGCGTCGATAAATCGCTGGTGGGGCGCTGGGCATCAGGCACTGTCCGGCCTTCGGATCACAACCTCACGCGTCTGACCACGCTTGTCGCCCGGTCGCGGCCGGGTTTTACCATGATCGACTGGGAGCGCGATGTGCCGGGCTTTGCGGCCCTGCTGGGCGTAACCCCTGAGGATGTCGTGCCGCATCTGGCGGCAGGAGAAGGAGGGGGGGCGCATGACGTGCACTCTGCCTGCCTGCCCTATCCGCCGCCGTTGATGGCACAGGCCCGCCTTGAGACCGAACGACGCGGCGCCGCTTATGAAGGCTTTTGGCGCACGACCCGCGCCTCGATCATCATGGAAGGCACGGTCTTTCACGATCACGGCATGATCCGTCGCGCACCCAATGGCGTCCTTGAGGTGCGCATGGGGGGCGCCGGGCTGTTGTTTGAAGGCTGGATGATACCTGCGGCGGGTAATTTGTTTGTCACCATTTATGATTCGGTCGGTGGGACGCCGATTTTCCTCGTTTTCCGAGGCGTAGCTCTGCCCAAGGCCGACCTCCTGGACGGGATTCTCCTGCTATCCGCTCTCAATCCGCAGCGGACACCCGCAGCGATTCCGATTCTCATGGAACGTATCGACGATCTGAGCGGCGATACGGCCGCTGATGATGCCCGTTGCCAGGAACTGCTTGCCCAGGATCCGCGTGCCCGGATCGAGGATATGCCGCAGGCTATCCGCGACCACCTGATCCGCGACATCGGCCCGCAAGCCGCCCTGGACGGCGGCGACCTCTTCCTTGTCACAGGCGAACGCCGCCACTTCTCGCGTGGCACAACCTTGGCGGGCGAGCTGAAGGGGTAAATGCTCCTCTGCGGTTTTCAGCGAAGAACAGATATTTTCGCAAATAAAGCCTGATTGCGCATCAATATTTACTTATTTTCAAATCCATCTGCTTCATGCTGAAGATATACCTGAGGAAATTATTGCCCTCATCGACCAGCCACATCTTCTGATTGCTGGTGGATGGCGACAGCCTGCCGCGGCATGCGATCGAATATCAGGGTGCCGGTCACTATCAGGGGACGGCTGCGGCGCGCGATGCCATCAAGAAAGAGGCGCTGCGCAGAGCGGGCATAGGCTATCAAGCTCAGACGCAGACAAGTGCCGCGACAGACCGTGGCCCACGAAGTTGTTTAGTCAATCATATTTGGGAAAACTGGCGCGCCCGGAACGATTCGAACGTCCGACCCTCAGATTCGTAGTCTGATGCTCTATCCAGCTGAGCTACGGGCGCGCAGTGGGGTCCACATAGTCGCATCATTCGGTTCGCGCAAGCCCATAACATGGATAATTGGCAGCAAAGAGCGCGGTTGTTGAAAATTGTCGCGTCGCTGGTTGCGATTGGATAGGGTCGAACCATGCGTTTGATCCCGCTCCTTCTTTCGTGCCTAGCGGCTGGCTGTGCCGCCGGAAATGGCGACTGGCCCAGTCTTGCTTACCGTCCCGGTGAGGACGCGGCGCGTCATTGTGGGGCTGTGGCGGCGCCGGTTGCGCCGTCGGAAACGCCGTCGGCCGGCATGGCCCCTCCGGCGCCTGTTATAGCCGATCTTTCCGCCCTGACGGCGCAGGCTGATGCGGTGTGCCGGACACTGGATGGCCTGGGTCCTCGCTGGGAGGCCAGTGCAGCCGTTGCCACGCGCGCCGTGGGAGCGGCACAGGGCGATGTGGCAGGCGGTGAGGCATGGAACGCGGCGCAGATGGCGCTGACCGGCCTTGATGTCATTGGCGCCGAGATCGACGAACAGGCGCGGACGGCGTCTGATCTGGTGCGCGACGCGGAATTGCGAATCGGCGCAGCCCCACCCGCTGACACGACGGCCACGGCGCTGGTCAAGCTACGCGCGGCACTGACACGGGCCGATGCCATGGCGCTGCGCCACCGCACGCTTTACAACCGGCTGCGCGGGCGATTGGCGTCCTGATATCCTTATATATCCATAACCTGTGCCAATGAGGCACAAAGTTGTCCGCTAATCTCTGATCGCGTCGCATCGCTCATGGCGCGGCGCTGGTCGACATCGATTCCGGCTGGACGTCGATCTGTGCCAGCGCGACTGTAAAGCTTGGCATGTCGCCCAGCCGCAATGTGCCAAGCCGGACGGACGGCGTCTGTGCATTGATGCTGACATCGGCGTGCAAGAGCGGCGCGACCCCGAGAATGCGGGCGACATCGGGGCGCAGGCGCAGGCTGTAGCGGCCATATGGCACGGATTCAAACAGCACAAACCCGTCAAAGTCGCTCTGATGTGCCATGATGACCTTGCTCGCGCCGTCGACCAGTTCCAGCATGACGCCGGGCTGCGGCTGTCCGGCAGCGTTGGTCAGCAGGCTTTCAACATCGCCTGTCGGACGGAGCGGGAGATCGACCGGGACACTCAGACCTGGGCGTGGCAACACAAGCAGACCAGGCGATGCCGGTTGCAGATAGGGATCAGGCAATGTCGATGTGTCGATACTGAGCAACTGCGGCTGGAATGGTCTCAGATTATCGATCATGGCCATGCCATCCGGCCCGGTTTCGCTGCCAAAGCTGGCGCTGCCGGCGCTGACGCCGACATTATCATGAATAGCCTCGCCCGGCTGCCACTGGCCGTCGGCGTTACTATCGGTGAACACGCGCGCGGCTGCCATTGCCTGACCGGCCTGGCGATGGGAAGTCATGCGACCCCAGCGCCCTTCGCTGTCCGGCCCCAGACTGAAGGCCAGATTCAGGCCGGCCGCCCATGCGCCATCGGTTGCGCCTTCCACGCGCCCGCCAAGGATGAAGCGGTCGAAACGGTGCGCATAGCCAATGGCTGCACGCCCCCGGTCGAGCATATTTTCATAACCGATTTCAGCACGCCAGCTGCCCCGCGCGCCAGACTGCCAATCGGCGACAAGCGTTGCGCTTTCAAACGTCGATGACGGCGATAGCCGATAACGCGCCTCGCCGCGCAGGCGCACGGCACCGGCACGGATATTGGCAAGCAGTGCTGCGTCCATGCGGTCGGGGGGATCCGGCCCGGCGTGGCTTTTGAATGTCTGCCAGCGCAGTTCCTGTGTCAGCGACAGGCCGCGCAGATTGGCGGATACTCTCGCGGCGACTTCGATTTCGTCCGCCCGGTTGCGCCAGTCGGTGTAACTGGTCGCCACCTTGACCGGTACCGTTGCCGCGCCGGCGGTGAAGAAATGATCGATCGACAGGCTGTGCCGGCTTTTCAGGCCCCGTTCGATCTGGTCCGAACCAAAGCCGCGCGCCCATGTCGATTCCAGCGTGGCATAGCTGTTGCCGAATTCGCCAAGCACGGTCAGCTGGCCGGCCAGTCCGTTCTCAAGGTCGCTGGCAAGCGCGATTTCGGCAAGCGCCGGGCCGATGCTGCGTCTGACAGCCCCCTCGACATAGGTCAGGCGCTGGTCTTCCAGTTCAAGACTGTGCAACTGCAACGAAAGGCTGGTGCGCTGATCCAGCCCATGGTCGACAATGGCGCTGGCCCTGAGGCCGGTCTGGCCGCGCGGTGCCGGGATGTTTTGCAGCCGCACCAGATCGGTGCCATCCTGCATGATGCCCGCCCAATAGCTGGTCTTGCCCGGCTGGACGGCCTCGCCACCGACATTGATGACGCGCTGTTCGCGGCGCACCTGGCCTTGCGGGCCATAGGTGACGATTTCGAAGCGGTTGAGGCCGAACAACAGGGGCACATTGGTGAAGGCATAGCGGCCATCCGTGCGTTCATCGGCGAAGGCGAGCAACTGGCCGTTCCGGTAAAGTTCGACATCCCAGCCTTGCGGCAGTTCGCCCCGAAATTCGGTACGGTCGAAATTCTGGGGGCGGTCGAATGGTTCATTGGTGACAAAAGCGCCACGGCCTGCCGAGGACTGATTGACGAGGCGCGACAGGCGTCCGCTAACATCACCGAGCGCCACCATCGTCGCCTTGAGCGGGCCGAGGAGCCCGCCGTCGGGATCAGCGCGATATGCGCGCATCCGCAGCGTTGCCGGAACGCCGCGCTCGTCGGAAGTCAGGCGGCTGTCGATGGAAAAATGAAAAGCCTCGCCTGCAGCATAAAGCTCATATTGCCGCAGCGTTTGCTGGCGGTTGCGGGCGCGGTCGTCGATTGTTTCAAGACTGGCATTGAAGTCGAGCGACGGCGTCCGCCACATGGCGTAGGGCAGGCTGGCGCGGGGCAGGCCATCCAGCGATGCCGGTGCGGGCGTGCGAAACTTGGCACGCCGGCTTTTGCGTTCGAGTGCGCGTTCCAGCGGCAGCTTTTCCGCGCTGGTGATGACAAGCTGTGCCGCCTGAAGATGGGGTGTGAGCGTCACCCCGGTCCAGCGCGCGAAAGCGCCTGCATCGACACAGGGGCCTTCGGGGGTTTGCCGCAGATCGCCATGGGCGACAGGCTGGCTTTTACCGCCAATGCTGACCGCATCGGGAGACAGGTGGAAGGTCTGGGTCTCCTTGATGAACCAGCCTGTCGCCGTCATGGCGCTGGCGTTCACGCGAATGGGAAAATCGAGCGCTTCGCTCAGTTCCGCCAGATTCAGGCAAACGCCAGTCGGGGTTTCATAGCCCTGCACCGTGTCTTCCAGTGGCAGACGGCCCATTTGCAGGCTGAGCAGCAGATAGGCATCGGCATCAACCGCTGCGGGCCGGGGTGGGAGTGGCGTGGGTGCAGCAAGGGCTCCGGCGCCGATCGAGGCGGCCGTCAGAACGCCGATCAGGCGCCGGAGGACGGAGAACGCCATGTGTCTGGCTTGTGTTCTGCTGCTTTTCTGTTCTAGCGCAGTTCGCCCTTGACCTCGGCCAGCAGCTTCTCGCCGCGCTCGTTGTTCTCCACATATTGCACGGTGACGCGGCCCTTCATGCTGGCGGCGAGTTCGGGCGTTATGCTGAAGCTGGCACGCCGCTGGGTCAGTTCAGGATAAACGGCAAGCCCGCGCGCACGGAAAAGGGGTTCGGCTTTGCCATCGCGCAGGACGCGTATCTCGCCATAGACGGAGGCTTGGCCGCTGCGCGCAAGATCGATGGTGAACTGGGGGCCTTCGGTCTGGGATTCGATGCGCGGATTGGCAAGGGCTGCGCTGGATTCCAGTTGGCCGCGCCGGATGATGACCGGAATGGTGATGCCATAGATCGGCGTGAGCTGGATCGAAAATCCCTGATCGGGTTGGCTGGCGCCGTTCGCGGCGACGGGCGTCGCGTCGGGGGCGGCGCGGAACAGCATGTGAGCGCGATATTCGCCGTCAGGGAGGTCGGCGCCCGCGCGCATGCCGATGCGAATCGCCTGCGGCTGATTTGGTGCCAGCGTGACCCGGCGGGGTGCATAGCTGATGATTTCAAGCGCCTTTTGTTCATGGGCGGCCGGTTGGTCGACGTCGACAAGCTGACCATCCGGCGTCATGCGCTTCAGTTCCAGTGACACGCGGTATGTGGCCGTCTTTTCGCCGATATTGTTCAGCACCACCTCGGTCATGCGCTTGCGATCGTCGAGCACCACGCGCGTTGGCGCCACCAGCAAGTCGTTGCTTGCGTGGGCGGGCGTGGAAACAGGGGCAGCGAAAAGCGGCAAACCGGAAATAACAACCACAGATAGTTTTTTTAACGCCCTTTTAAGGACTGAATCACTAAACCTGTGGTTGCAGAATGAAGCGTGCATGCGGGTTCCCCCTGGTTCCTCACCACCGCTGTGGCGTGACAACTGTACTTGGCACCAGCCGGTTGACCTGCAGCAGCGCTGCGCAGGTCAACCGCGAAATGGCCGGACGCGCGTTGATCTTTCCCCCCGGAAAAATGTGCGTCCGGCCAGATCGGTCATGCTCGGCTGTGCAGGCAGAACATGGCGACCGGTTGGTTCACCATGCCAGAACGTGGTTACTGAACTCCTAAGCTGGGCAAACAGAAAGCCCGCCGGAGATGCCGACGGGCTTTGCTGATCAACCGGTCGCGGACCTGCGGTCCGCAAAGGGCTTACTGATAGTCAGCCGAAACGTTGAACGTGCCGACATAGGTGCCAGCTGCCTGGCTGGCGCCGACGTTCAGCGTGCCGCCGATCGTGAAGCTGTCGCCACCGGCAAGAACCAGCGATGCATTGCTGAGCGAAAGACCG
>CAZWMK010000001.1:67730-70572 GCA_964635065.1 uncultured Sphingomonadaceae bacterium
AGGGCGATAAAGGCGAGTGCGCTGCTGGCGATGACGGCCTGCATCAGCTTGTTTTTCATGAATCCGGTTCCTCTTCTCATAATCCCGTTGTCCGCGTGGTTCATTCCCCAGCCACTCGAACACGAGACCAGATACAGCAGCGAATCTTTCCGCCCCTGTTATGAACAGAGTTAATGGCGTGATAATTGCCTGATAATTGCCTGCGCACACAGGCGCGGGGCACGTGGTTATTGATAGCTCGCGCTGATCGACAGCCGCGCCTTATAGTCTCCGCCTGTCGCCGATGATGGCAGCACCAGCGTGCCGCCAAAGCTGAATGTCAGCGTCCCGTCACTGCCAAGACGGGGGGTAGGCGGCAGGTTGGTGCGGATATCGCGCAGCGTGGCGCGCACGCCCTGGCGGGCCTGCATGGGGACTTGATGCGGCAGGTCGACATTGATCAAGCGCCCTGGTGCACCAAGGATGCGGGCGCGCCCACTCATTTCAAGGCCGCCGATGATGACGGCGCCGCCATCCCCCTGGGCCCGGCCGCTGGCAGCATCGATCACGACAATCGCACCTTGCTGACCGGTCATGGCTATGCGGGCGAAGCTGAGGTCTTCGAGAATTTCGACACGCGGTTGGTCTTGTACGACCGTATTGTCCGGTATGGCGGCTGGCAGAGGCGTCATCGGCGTGGGCATAGCGCAGAGGCTGCATGCCAGGGCCGCCGATGGAAGCCCGGCGGCTATGACAAGAATATGCCCAAGCATCAGGGCTATGGCAGAAGGGCGGGCCATAGCGACACGGTTAGCGTGATATGGTAACGGCGCGGTTAATCCTTGCGCCCAGGGCTGGCGGCCGGTGCGCACGGGACGCACGCACCGGATTGAGCCATCGTCAGTCGATGACGGTCGCCTTCAGGATCTTCCCCGGCTGGCGCGGCGGTTCGCCCGTCGGCAAGGCGTCGATATGTTCCATACCTTCGGTGACTTCACCCCAGACGGTATACTGGTTATCAAGGAACCGGGCATCGTCGAAGCAGATGAAAAACTGGCTGTTTGCCGAATGCGGATAGCTGGTGCGTGCCATCGAGCAGACGCCGCGCACATGGGGCGTCGAGGAGAATTCGGCCTGAAGATCGGGCTTTTCCGATCCGCCCATGCCGGTGCCGGTCGGGTCGCCGCCCTGCGCCATGAAACCCGGAATGACACGATGGAAGACGACGCCGTCGTAAAAGCCTTCGCGTGCCAGTTCGGTGATGCGCGCGACGTGGCCGGGCGCGAGATCGGGGCGCAGGCGAATGCGAACGTCGCCCGCTTCAAGGGTGAAGACGAGCGTTGAGGGCGTATCGGTCATGCGAAAGTCCTTTTCATGAAAAAGGGGGCGGGAAGCGTTGACCGCCACCCGCCCCCCATGTCTGGCGTTGCTTACAGTTCTTCGATGTTGACAGCCGCGAGCTTGCCGCGACGGTCGGTTTCGAGCTGGAAGCTGACGCGCTGACCTTCGTTCAGGCCGGCAAGACCGGAACGTTCGACAGCGCTGATGTGGACAAAGGCGTCGGGCTGGCCGTCTTCACGGGCAATGAAACCGAAACCCTTCTGACCGTTGAAGAACTTGACAGTGCCTTCAACACGCTCCGACGATACTTCGCGGGGGCTGTCAAAGCCACCGCCACGCGGCTGGTCGTCAAAGCTGCGACGCGGGCGTTCGGCCTGCGGCGGGGCATCGCCTTCCAGCACGAGATCGGCTGCTGACAGCTTGCCGCCACGGTCGAGAACGGTGAAGCTGATCGGCTGACCTTCGGCCAGCGTGGTCAGGCCTGCGCGCTCGACGGCGCTGATGTGCACGAACACATCTTCGCCGCCATCTTCGCGCGCGACAAAGCCGAAGCCTTTCTGGGTGTTGAACCATTTGACCGTGCCACGCGCCGTGCCGAGGTTGGCTGCGGGCGTACGCGGTGCACCACCGCCAAAGCCGCCGCCGCGCGGACCGCCGCCGAAGCCGCCACCGCCGCCAGCACCGCCGCCGAAGCCGCCGCCGCCGAAGCCGCCGCCGCCGCCGAAGCCGCCGCGCGGACCGCCGCCGAAGCCGCCGCCGCCGAAGCCGCCGCCGCCACCAAAATCGTCATCGAACTTGTCACGTCCGCCGCGACGATCACTCCCGCGGCCACCGCCACGCTTGCGGTCAAAATTCATCTTGGGTCTGTTCTTTCAAATGGGTTGGGTAGAGCGCAGGTCGGGCCTCTGAATGTCCGGCGGGTCTTTTGACCAGCATGATCCTGTTCCATGAACGAGCACGACTATAATGTGCGCAATTTCAACCTTAGCCGAGAATCATCCTACAAGCGAGAAGATTCTCACGAGGCAGTGCATTTAAACATCCGCCTGGCTGGATGGATGCCACCAGGCAGCGGGCAGGCTGATATGAGTGTGTAAAATTTTCCGACACTGAACATGAAAAGGGCCGCAGCATGTGCTGCGGCCCTTCCATACTCAGGATCGGGCTGAGCCTTGCAGGCTTAGGCAGCCTTGCGGCGGCGACGGCCAAGGCCGACTGCTGCGAGACCGAGGCCAAGCAGGCCGAGCGACGCCGGTTCCGGCACATCGGCGTTGAAGCCGAAGGTCAGGTTGTTTTCAACCGGGAACGGATTGTCGCTGCTCGGACGGAACAGGCCGCCGGTGCCCGCGAATTCAACATCGAGACCGGGCAGGTCGAAGAAGTCGACGGTGTTGAAGTTTTCGCTGAGCAGCGACAGCTGGTAATCGAACGTGCCCTTGCTGGTAGCGAGCAGACCGGTGCTGAAGCCGCCAAGGTCGGTCAGCGTGTTGGCAATCCAATATTCGTCAGCCGAGCCGTTGAA
>CAZWMK010000002.1:0-67365 GCA_964635065.1 uncultured Sphingomonadaceae bacterium
TAACCGGCATGGCAAAA
Source organism: uncultured Sphingomonadaceae bacterium (assembly GCA_964635065.1). Classification (GTDB taxonomy): domain Bacteria; phylum Pseudomonadota; class Alphaproteobacteria; order Sphingomonadales; family Sphingomonadaceae; genus CAZWMK01. Next base: position 18 of record CAZWMK010000002.1, read on the forward strand.
CCTTCCCGCTGCATTGCGCGGCGATAAGTCTGCTGATCCTGACCGGCTGCCGCAAATCGGAGATCACCTGCCTCAAATGGAGTGAGGTGCGAGGGCGACGCTTGCTGCTGACCGACAGCAAGACCGGCCCACGCACGGTCTGGCTGGCCGAAGCCGCCGCGACGATCCTCCACGCCCTGCCGCGCCGGGAGAAGCAACGCTATGTGTTCTGGAACCCGGCCACCCAGCGCCCGATCACCGATATCGGCAACTTATGGAGCAAGCTGCGTGACGAGGCGGGACTTCCCGGCGTCCGCATACACGATCTGCGGCACAGCTTTGCCAGCCATGCAGCCGCCCATTCGGAAACCCTGCCGATGATCGGCAAGCTGCTTGGCCATGCCGATGTGCGGACCACGACGCGCTATGCGCACCTTGACGATGGCCATGTCATCGAGGCAGCGCAGCGCATCGGCGACCAGATCGAGCAAAACATGAGCGGCTCATATTCATTGAGCCATAACACTACGTATGATAGTGGGCCATTGCTGCATGACTGAGAACCCGCGCATCCGCATCTACGCCAATCGCTGGTTCGCCAAGTTCGCGGCGAAGGAGAAGATCAGCGATGCCACGCTTGCTGATGCCGTGCATCGGGCCGAATATGGCCTGATCGATGCCGATCTTGGCAGCGGCCTCATCAAGCAGCGCGTCGCGCGCCAGGGCGGAGGCAAGTCGGGCGGCTATCGCTCGATCCTGATCTTCCGCTCGGGCGAGCGGGCCATATTCGTGTTTGCCTTCGCCAAGAGCGACAAGGCAAACCTGAATGCGGCGGAGCTGAAGGTCTATCGCAGCGCAGCCAGCATCATGCTGGAGCTGAGCGATGACCAGATCGAAACCGAAGTTGAAGCAGGCCGTTTGGTCGAGGTGAAAGACGATGAGCAAGGCTAAGGCAAAGACCTACAAAAGCGAGGCGATGGCCGCCGTCCACGAGATGATGGAAGGCCTTCACGACGCGGGCAGCATCGACAAGCGCACCATGCGTGAGTTCGATGAAGCCTGCCTTGCGCCTGCGCCAGTTTTGTCGCCGGATGAGATCAAGGCCATCCGCGAAGCTGAGCATGTGTCGCAGCCGGTGTTCGCGCGCTATCTCAACGTGTCGAAGAACCTAGTGTCGGACTGGGAGCGCGGAGCGAAGAAACCGGGTGGCCCGGCACTGCGGCTGTTGTCGATCATCCAGCGCAGCGGGCTGGATGCGGTTGCGTAAACCGGGACATTATCACACCGTATCCCCAGCTGCATGAAACGGATTTCACCGGTTTGAAATCGATGAGCTTGACGGTTCCGCGATGAGGAGCACACAGTCTCTGCTGACGGGTACGATCCACCTGATCGAGTTAATATATAGAAACTTCCGGAAAATGGAGATGTCAGATTTTCAAGTCATTGTTCGGCAAGCCCGAAGCTAGTCCGCCTCCCACGATCATTCGGGATCTGAACGGTCTGAAGCCCCACCTAGCACAGGCCGGTTATTCTATTGAAGACAGGCCGTCCGTCGAAATCCTTGGTGTCCCGATGGAACGCGTCCGCATGAACCAAGCAGGAGTAGTCTCTGCAGTTGGATTCGGGGGCGGGTATTTTCATATAGTGCGTATGATCGGGCTTACGCGGACATTGACGCCGAAGGAGATCGTCGATTTTAACGCAAGTGTCCAAATTTTCAACGTTACGCCCAATGATGAACCCCCGAGCGCTATCATAAAAACGCATGTTCCGGCGCGATATGGTGCAGTACTTCAAACGATAATAGACTTGCTTTCATATTCCGATGATGCAGTAAAAAAGCTTATTGCAGTCGTTGGCGAAAGTAGTGTGAAGGGGATATAAATTGGAAAATACGTTTATCCAGACGCAAGATTTGCGCTCACTTGATAAGGCAATTAAAAAAATTGGCATTGAATGCATCGAAGGGCGCGAAAATGGTGTTCCCGTCTTAACTGTTACAGTTGGACGCATTCTGTTTATGGCTATGATTCACAATCAGTGCCTAAAGCTCATCTATCGCTTACGAGAAGATAATTTTCAGGGTGGCGTAGCATTCGCCAACCACTGGAACTCGATGAATTTTCTTGGCACGTTAATCCCAATGACCGATGGCTTCGTAATGAAATATGAAAGCCTTGTAAGTCACGGTCTTATTGTAGGAAATCTCACAGATACGCTGACATTGTTTGCGGCTTCTGTAGATAAATTTCTGGACGAGTGGTTCACGCTCACATCGTAGCAGTTATGGAGGGTTCTCGCATCGGTGTTTACCCGAATACTAGACCCAATAGAAACAGACCTAGAGCAACTGGGATCGCCAGAATCATCAGTTGCGCCATGCAGCCTGCAGACCAGCATCCAGCGGCAACCCCATTTGAAACTGCGCCCTCAACCTTTTTTCCAGATGGATTTAATACGAAGCCAGCGATGGCTCCGAAAACCACTATGACTACAATGATGGTGAAAATCGTTCCCATGTTGGCTCTCAGATTCCCTTTATTCAAATATCAATTCTGAGCGGAAAAATCCGCTGATGATGAAAGTTGAGGATGGACCATCCTTCTGGATTTCTATCGATCCAATCTCCTTTACCCATCGGGCGGAATCGTCATATGTCGGCTCCGCAACCGTTGGCTGTTCACGCAGTTCAGAAATTGCATCATGCTTCACACCTTGGCGGACTATGACCCGGGTGACGGGCTTCGAGCCGAGGGGAATAGGCCTTGGCAAGTCGATGTTGAGTTCACGACCTAGATAACCTTCGTCGAACTTGGTCCGAAGCATCTCTGCCTGTCCAAGTTCAGCACGCGCACGCGCATCTCGCTCTGCGACGACAGCCTCACGTCGTTTCTCAGCCTTCTTTGTTTTTCGTCGGACGGCGGTGACTGAATAGCCCAACGGCGCTGCGGTTACTTCTGCTGTTGCCTCGAATCCCGCCAGCCTCAATGCCTTCGCGATCATCCCGCGTGTCGCTGCATCGTCCGCGTTTCCGATCTGATCCGGCTTTACGATCAAAGGCTCGTCAGGCTCCGGATCAATGATCGTCAGCTTGCTCTTTTCGCGGCCATCAACTCCGATTGACAAGCCGCATACAAGACGCTGGCCGGTATGCCCTGGCGGGAAAATTACCGACAACTTTTGCGCCACTCCGCCGACTGGCGGTGGCCCTTTCCCTCCGAGTTGATTGCTGCTGTACCCAACGCCCGATTGCGTTCCCTTGCACTCCACTACATGCCATACGCCGGACAAATCACGGGCAACGAAATCCGGCGTTTTGTTCGGGCCGCGCTTGGCGGCGCGATGCTGCGTAGCGCCCGTTGATGCAGCAAAACGCTGCATGAAATATCGACCGTCGACAATCCTGTCGAACCGCAGATTGTCGTTGAGCCAAAGCATTGGAAGGCCCATCCCGAAATCGTCACTGAGGATTGTCTTCTGGTGAGCGTCCAAATCCGCGAAGCTCTGCGTTAGTCGCAAATCAGGGTCTGCCGAGATCGCCGCGAGATAACGCACCCAAGCCCAAAATTCGCTCAATGACACCCCAGTTGTGGCAATGGGCGTCGTCAAGAATCCGATCATCAGAAGTGCTGATGGAACATGAATATCAACGGTCTGAACACCGCTGTGGAATGTGCTAGGAAACGTTGGCAACGCTCCCTTGCGCGGCCAAGTGGCCTTCTTGATGTCGATTGCCAACGATCGGTTCATAGCCTCGAATGGGTTCCCATAGTTTGCATTTCTTTCACCGGCACGAGGTTCGGCGAATTGCACAGTCTTGATGGCTATCTGCTACAAATAGGTCAATTCTGACCGATTTTTCGAACTCACGCGGGCTATCCATCATGCGCCGGATCGGCTACAAAATCCGCGTGAAACCAAGGCCTTTGGCATCGGAAATCGGGCGGGGAAGTGGTCGATCACATCGGTCCAAATAGGGAACAACTTCGCGCACACCGTACGCGACAAATCGCAGGTAAAAGCCAGAATAAAATATTTTTATATCAACATGATACTGGCTATGCGAGAAATTGGCAGCTTCTCCGTCGAATCTGACTTGCGAATAGCCCTCGCCATTCACGCAAATCACATCTGGCGAAAAGGCGAGGAAATCTCCCAGCTTCAACTGGCTTGACGGCGCGATTGAACATAAGTAGAACAACCTTGCCTTTCGCAGTGTGATCCAGGCTCCATGAACATGGAGTCCAGCATGACACGCAATGTTTCAATCCAGACCTACCTCCCCAAGCATGTCGCTGCCTGGGTGCAGGACGAAGCCACCCGCGCCAAGCAGAGCCGCAGTCAGTGGATCGGCGCTATCGTCACGGACCTGTTTCAAGGGCAGGAGTTCCGAGAGGAGGGGCGCAAGAACGTCGATCACATCAAGCGGCAGTTGACCTTCATTGCCGTTGCGCTCGATGGCTTGCTTCTCGAACATCCTGACAAGACCCTTCGCGGCAGGGTGCATGACGCCCACCGGCGCAAGGTGACACAGGCCGATCCGGAGCAAGGCCAATGATCCGCCGCACAGGATCAATGTTGCGCGAGAGCGAACAGCTTGCGCTGCCTTTTACCCAGCCCGCTGCGATGGCAACCACGCTCGAGCCGATCTCCGTCAGGATCGCGGACGCCATCCGGTTGACCGGCATCCGGCGATCCAAGCTCTATGAACTGATCGCTTCGGGCGATCTGGAGACGGTCAAGATCGGGCGGTGCACTCTGGTCCCGGTGGCCAGCCTGCACGCTCTGATCGAGCGTGCGCGGCAAGGGCGGTTATGACGCGCTGTGGCCGAACTTCGGGCGCAGGATGGTCGCGCCGTCTCGCAACTGGTCGATGTAATCGGACCAGTGCTGCATCATGCGGACGCGCTCCTCCCAGTACTGGCCACGGGCATACGCGCGGCGGATAGAGTTACCGTCTGCATGGGCCAGTTGTCGCTCGATGGCATCGGGGTTCCAGATGCCCATTTCGTTGAGCAAAGTGGCGGCCATGGCGCGGAAGCCGTGGCCCGTCATCTGATCCTTGCTAAAACCCAGCCGACGCAAGGCCGCATTGATCGTGTTGTCCGACATCGGGCGGTCAAGAGCGCGCAACGACGGAAACAGGAAGACGCTGTAGCTGGCGTCATGCTCAATTTCGCGAATGATGGCCAAGGCCTGCCGTGACAGAGGTACGGCGTGAGGACGGCGCATTTTCATCTTGTGGTCCGGGATTGTCCAGACGCACCTGTCGAAGTCGAACTCGCTCCATTCCGCCCAGCGCAGTTCGCCGGGGCGGACAAATAAGTGCGGCAGGAGGCGCAGCGCGATCCGGGTCAGCGCATTGCCTTCATAGTCCGCGACAGCGCGAAGTAGTGCGCCAGCATCGGTTGCAGTCGTGATCGCTGCCCGGTGATTGGTGCGCGGGGTGACGAGCGCACCGCGCAGGTCCGAGCAGATGTCCCGCTCGGCCCGCGCCGTGGCGATAGCATAGCGAAAGACCTGGCTGCAGGTGCTGCGGATGCGGTTGGCGGTGTCGTACCGCTTCGAGGCTTCGATCTTCTTGAGGACGAGCAGCAGTTCGTGGGCGGTGATTTCCGAGATCGGTCGCTTGCCCAAGGCCGGGTAGGTTTGCGCCAGCAACCAGCGCGCCTTCTTGAGAGTAATGGCTGCCAGCCCTTCCTTCTCGATCTTCTCCAGCCATTCTTCCGCCACGGCCTGGAACGTGTTGGTGGCGGCGATCGATTTGGCGATCTTGTCCAGCTTGGCCTGTTCAAGCGGATCAAGCCCCTTGGCGAGTTTGCGGCGCGCTTCGAGCAGCAGCTCGCGCGCATCGCCCAGCAGAATCTCCGGCCAGCGTCCGAACGACAACGTCCGTTGCTGTCCGCCGAAGCGATAGTTCATGCGCCAGTATCGGATACCAGTGGTTTTCACGAGCAGGTACAGGCCGTCGCGATCCGACAGCTTGTAATCCTTCTCTCGGGGTCTGGCGTGCTTCACCGCGTTTGCGGTCAGGCCCGTCTTGCGTTTCGCACCTTCCGACATTGATGGACCTCCGCATTCATGCTCCGGGTCCGATCCATCATCTGTACCATCATTGTACCCGGATGCAGGTGGAACCGTCCGAACCGATGCGGGCGATAATACCAGAAAAAGTGCTGGAAAACAGCCGTTTGATGGACGTTACCGGACGTCTTCAAACGGAGAAATGGAGGCCCGAGCCGGAATCGAACCGGCGTGCAAGGATTTGCAGTCCTCTGCGTAACCACTCCGCCATCGGGCCACCGCGGCGCTTGTCGTTATTTTTTGGACCATGGTCAAGCCCCTAGTTGGCGGTCGGCGCCGGGACTGGCAATTTCTTTCAAGCCGGTTCCTTCCTGTCGGGGAGATACCGTCCTGTAGCCATGCTCCCGTGATGCGGGGCTTGCTGGCAATCAGCCCGGACGGGCAGGTGAAAGCCGGTCGATGGCGCCGCTGTCCAGCAAGGGCGCGGCCTCAATGTGATGGGCATCCATCAGCACGGCCAACCGTTCCATGGCCGCAAGGATCATCGCCTGCTCCCACGGCGGAAGCGCGGCAAAACGGTCGATGAATGTCACCTGCAAGGGATCCGGCGCATTTGCGAGCGCAACCTTGCCTTCAGGCAACATGCTGAGAAGAAACTGGCGCTTGTCCCGGTCGCTGCGCTGGCGCTGCACGAAACCCAGGGCCTCGAGGCGGTCGACGATGGTGGTGATCGTTGCCTGACTGAATTGAAGTGCCTGCGCGATCGTACCGGGCGTCGCCCCTTGCCGTGCATCAATCTCGCGCAAGACGAGCAATTGCGACGGCGTCAGGCCGGTTGCCGTTGCAAGCTGGCGGCTGCCGATTTCGGTGGCGCGCAGCACCCGTCGCAGGGCGCGCAATGTCAGCGAAGCGATTTCCGAATCCATGCGCTCATGCATAGCCCCAAGTGCGAAGCCACGCCAGAATGGACGCCGCATTCTGGTCAACCTTGCAAAATATTACTTTATAATATAAAACATATTTCAGCCTAAGGGTTGAACCCCCTGTGGAAAAACCTATATTTTTAGCCATTAAATCGCCAGAAAACAGGCTTGGCACCGAAATTTAATTCGGGAGACGAATTATAACCCCCCAAGCGACAACAACCGCCACACGCGCGCAGCATCGCAAACAGAATGAAAATGATGCGGCATCGAATGTCAGCTTTCGCCAGCCCATGGCGACGGATGGCCCGGCGATCACGGCCCTGATCGCTGCGTGCCCGCCGCTTGATGGCAACTCGGCCTATTGCAACCTGTTGCAGTGCAGCGACTTTGCCGACACCTGCATCGTCGCCGAACATGCGGGTGCCATCGTCGGCTGGGTATCAGGTTACAGATCGCCTGCTGCCCGGGAGAATTTTTTCATCTGGCAGGTCGCCGTAGCGCCGGACGCACGGGGACAAGGGTTGGCACAGCGGATGATCGATGCCTTGCTCGCCCGTCCCGCAGCCGCCAGCGCCGTTTATCTGACGACGACGATCACGAACGACAATCGCGCCTCATGGGCCCTGTTCGAGGGGCTGGCCCGCGTCTGGCAGGCGCCATTCACAAAAAGCGTTCGTTTCGATCAGGACATCCATTTCGCAGGTGCGCACGCCACTGAATGGCAAGTCCGCATCGGCCCACTGCCCGCACGCGCGGCTGCCCCCCCTTCAAGGAGCATGACCTTATGACAAACGCCCATCCCATCCCCAGCCCCGGCACGCCCGATACCGCCATTTATGAACGGCGGGAATCGGCTGTTCGCAGCTATGCCCGATCGCTTCCGCGCCAGTTCACGCGCGCGGAAGGTGTGTGGATGCACGACAATCAGGGAGGGCGTTACCTCGACTTCCTGTCGGGATGTTCGACCCTGAACTATGGCCACAACCACCCGGTGCTGAAACAGGCCCTGCTCGATTATATCGCAGCCGACGGCATCACCCATGGCCTCGACCTCCACACGGATGCCAAGGCGGATTTCCTTGATGCCCTGGAAACCCATATTCTGGAACCGCGCAACATGGACTATCGCGTCATGTTCACGGGACCGACAGGCACCAACGCCGTCGAGGCTGCCATCAAGCTGGCCCGCAAGGTGACTGGCCGCGAACTGGTGATTGCCTTCACCAATGGCTTTCACGGCATGACGCTTGGCGCCCTCGCCTGCACCGGCAATGCAACCAAGCGCGCCGGCGCTGGCGTGCCTCTCGCCCATGTCTCGCACGAGCCGTACGACGGCTATCACGGCCCGGACGTCGATACTGCGGACCTGCTCGAGCGCCGCCTGTCTGATCCGTCAAGCGGCCTGGACGCGCCCGCAGCCATTCTGGTGGAAACGGTGCAGGGCGAAGGCGGACTCAATGCGGCATCACCGGAATGGATGCGCAGGATCGCTGCGATCGCCAAACGCCACGGCGCACTGCTGATCGTCGACGACATTCAGGCAGGCTGCGGCCGCACCGGCGGCTTTTTCAGCTTCGAAGGCATGGGCTTCACGCCGGATATCGTCACCATGGCGAAATCACTGTCGGGCATGGGCCTGCCCTTCGCCCTGACCCTGTTCCGGCCCGAACTCGACCAATGGTCGCCCGGCGAACACAATGGCACCTTCCGGGGCAACAATCACGCCTTCGTGACGGCGGCCGCTGCGCTCCGTCATTTCTGGAGCACCAATGCCTTCCAGAAGGACGTTGCCCGCCGCGGCGGGCTGCTTGAGCGGCGACTGGACGCCATGGCCAAAAACCATGGCCTGTCCACACGTGGACGAGGCATGATGCAGGGCATCAACATGGGGTCGGGCGACATTGCCGCGGCCGTGACCGCCCGCTGCTTCACGCAGGGGCTCATCCTCGAAACCAGCGGTCCGCACGACGAGATTGTGAAGGTGCTTGCCCCGCTTGTCATCGACGACGCGCTCCTCGCCGCAGGTCTCGACATTCTGGAAGACAGCATCGGCGAAACCATGGCCACGCCCTTTGGCGTCGCCGCCGAATAAACGACGGCTCAGCAGCAGGGAAATCAGATTCATGATCGTCCGTTCGCTCAGGGAAATCCGTAAAACGGATCGAAACGTCCAGTCAAAACAGTGGGAAAGCGCCCGTCTGCTGCTCAAGGACGACCAGATGGGCTTCTCCTTCCACGTCACCACGATGTACGCGGGGGAAGAACTGCACATGCATTACCAGAACCATCTCGAAGCCGTGCTGGTGCTGAAAGGCACAGGCACGATCGAGGATCTGGGAACAGGCATCACCCATGATCTGGCGCCGGGCGTCATGTATGCGCTGAATGCCCATGACAGGCACATCGTGCGGCCTGCAACCAATATCCTGTGCGCCTGCGTTTTTAATCCGCCCGTCACTGGCAGCGAAGTCCATGACGAAACTGGCGCCTATCCCGCCGATCCAGAACGCGTGCGCGAGGCCGCACTGGAAGACTGACGTTCAGACCCAATCAGGGAGAGTCCCATGAAAGACCTCTACCCATCGCGCCACGCACCCGTGGCGCAGTTTTTGCCGCGCCTTGATCCCGTCGTGCACAGCGACTGGAACAATAATGCGCCGCTCAGCCTGGCACAAACCGATGCCTTCGACCGGAACGGCTTTCTTGTGCTGGAAAATCTCTTCTCAGCCGCCGAGGTTGCCTATCTGCAACACGAGGCACGCGCACTTCTGGGTGCGCCCGATGCACTTGCCACGGAAACGGTCATCACAGAGCCAGGCAGCCGCGAAGTCCGTTCGATCTTCAACATTCACGTGCAAAGCCGGGCCATCGCGCGTCTTACCGCCGATTCACGTCTGGCGGGCGTCGCCCGTTTTCTGCTGGGTGACGATGTGTACATTCATCAGTCGCGGCTGAATTACAAACCCGGCTTTCAGGGTAAGGAATTCTACTGGCACAGCGATTTCGAGACCTGGCACGTCGAAGACGGCATGCCACGCATGCGGGCGCTGTCGATGTCGGTGCTTCTGGCCGAAAACACGCCGCACAACGGGCCACTGATGCTGATTCCCGGATCGCATCACAGCTATCTGACCTGCGTGGGCGAAACGCCTGAAAATCATTACCGCATGTCCCTGAAAAAACAGGAATATGGCGTTCCGGACGAGGAAAGTCTTGCCGATCTTGCCGCGCGGCACGGCATTGTCGCCCCGACCGGAAAACCCGGATCGGTCGTGATCTTCGATTGCAATATCATGCACGGCTCGAACGGCAACATCACGCCCTATCCGCGCGCCAATGCCTTTCTCGTTTACAATGCCATGACAAACCGTCTGGCCGCGCCCTTTGGGGCCGTGAAGCCGCGCCCGGATTTCATTGCCGCGCGCGACAAACCACAGGCAATTGTGCCCGTGTCGGGGCCGCTGATAGAGGAAGTGACGGCATGATGGCCGGCCATAGCGTCGAGAAAATCGGCGGCACATCAATGGCTGCCACGGCCACCCTGTTCGACAATGTGCTGATTGCCGGACGCAAGGGGCCGGATCTCTACAATCGCATTTTTGTTGTCTCCGCTTATGCCGGCATCACCAACCTGCTCCTGGAGAACAAGAAAAACAGAACGCCGGGCGTCTACGCGCCTTTGTCATGGACGATGGCAGCAATAGCTGGCGTACGGCGATGGAGGCGGTGCGCGCGGCCATTCTGACAATCACCGTAGCGTTGAGCGGCGGTCTGACGTTGCTGAACATGCTCTACCAGCAACGCCCCGGCGCCGCCAACAAGCCGGTGAAGGGCTATGTGCAGATTGGCTCGAACGACAGGTGCGGGTCGGCGACTGGATCGAGATGGAGCAACTGAACGCCGACGGCGACGTCATCGACATCGCCCTGCACACGGTAAAAGTGCAGAATTTTGACAAGACGATCACCACCATACCCACGCATCGCCTGGTGTCGGAAAGTTTCCGCAACTGGCGCGGCATGTCGGAATCGGGTGGCCGCCGGATCATGCGCGCCTTGTTGCTCGATCAGACCAGCGTGCGCTTCCTCGACGCCAAGGACATCGATCAGCTGTCGCGTTTAACCCTGCTGCACGACTATCTTGCGCACAAACAGGCGGAGATCGCGACATGGAACAAGGCGCATGCCACCAACGTGCCGGATGAACGCCGGCTGACGAATATCGGCACCTTCCGCGCCTATGTGCATGCCTATCTCAAGGCGCGGTCGGATATCGCGCAGGACAAAACCCTGATGGTCCGCCAGCTGGCTCTCGGCGAAAATGGCCTGCCGTTGCAGGTCTATGCCCTTGCCGACACGACCGACTGGGGCGAATATGAAGCGATCCAGGCCGATATCTTCGATCACCTGATCGCCATCATGCCGGCATTCGGTTTGAACCTCTATCAACGTCCGGCAGGCAGCGACCTCGTTCGATCCGCCTTTGCCCAGTGGCTCTGATGGATAATTTTTTTGGTTTCCTTGGGTTGCAGGCAGATTCATCCCATGCTTTCGCGGCGCTCATGGAAGATCAGCCTGTTGAAGTTGTAGGCCAGGTTGCAAAGGGTCAGCTTCGCTTCGGCACGGGCCAGGCCGATGGTTCGGATGAACAGCCCGAATCTGTTCTTCTGATGGGCGAAGACGTGTTCGATATGGCGCGGATCGAGGACTTGGCAGCGTTGGCCCGCGCCGCTGCCTTCGGCATGGGCTTGCCCATGGGTTTGCGCCGATGGATGCGCGATATAAGCATTCGGCCCAACCGCCACTTACCTGTTTTCTAGCTTGTTTTTTCCTGCAATGCCTTGAAAGGTAAGTACAATTTGTCGTTTCGAGCACCTTGATTCCAGCCCCATACGTGATGCGACGCCAAGGTGAGATTCAGCACTGTTATTCTTTCTGCCATCTCGGGCGGCTGAAGACCGCCGCGATGGTTTCGGCACGCCCAACCAACAGGAATCAACAGGATGGTTGCGTGAGCCGTCTTCGCTTCCATCGCCGCCGTTATTAGCGGAGGTGCTGGAAGTCCTGCTGCATCTGAATGGGGTTCGAGGGATCGGCCCCCATCTGCACGAGGATTGCCCGGACGGCCCCCGCAACGCGCTTCTTGAGGGTGGTCTGGTTACCGGGCTGCGATGACGTTGATGTGGAGTGGCGTGCTGCCGGCCGCAATGGCAAGCAGGCGGTCGATGTTCGGATGTGCGCCCGGACGCTGGCGTGCGTCTGCCGTATGTTCGCCAAACAGTTGCAAGCCATATTCGGCGGCCTTTGTATCCAGCATGTCAAAGCATTGGTTCAGATAATGATAGACCGCGAGCGAGCCTTGCTTGCCCGGCTGGTTTTCGATGCACGCGACAATCACGCCCTTGTCGTCGAGGAGGTCGATGCGGTGCACGTCGTCGATGGCCGGAAGATTCTCTAGGTTGTTTCTGAAGCTTGCGTCGGGTTGAAGCATGGCCGAAAGTCCTTGAAGCCTGATGGTTGCGCGCAGGGGTTTAACAACTTCATGCCGCTCGTGTCACGACATTGTGCAGATCAAAATGCAGTGATGCCTCGAACAGGATGCGGTCGATAGAAAGTCGACGGGGCGTAAGGTTGCCTGCTTTCCTGCTGCGATACATAATTCTGCTTGTGCGTCGATTCGCGCGCATGGTGTCAATCAAGGAGGACTATCATGAACACTCTCGCGAAACGTAACCGTTTCTTTGATGACTTCTTTCGTGATTTCCCGTTCGGCTATGCCATCAAGCCCTTGCACGGCGATCCGCTGCTTTCGCCTGACAAGATCAAGATCGATGTCAGAAATAATGAAAAGAGTTTCACCGTGCAGGCCGAAATGCCGGGTCTCAACAAGGACGATATTCATGTCACGGTCGATGGGAATATCGTCACCATCCAGGCCGAGGTGAAGCAATATGACGCCGACACCGAAGATGGTCAGACTGTCCACTCCGAACGTTATTATGGCGCGATCCAGCGCAGCTTTGCGCTGCCCTCAGCGGTCGCGGAAGCCAATGTGACGGCAAAATACGAGAATGGTATTCTGGTTCTGAACCTGCCGAAGGAAGATGCAGCGGCGACCAGAAAGGTTGTTATCAGCTGAACGCCCGGTCAGGGGCGGTCGGCTGGCCGGGAGGGACAGCCTGTCGCCTCCCGGCCGCGCGATGGTCAGCGGATGGACTTGCGCTGAACCAGATTGACAATTCCAAGCAGGATGACCGCGCCGACAAAGGCGACGATCAGGCCGGTGATGGAAAATTCCTGCACGCTGCCCCTGATGCCGAACAGCGGGCCGGAGACCGCATTTCCGATCAATGAGCCGACAATGCCGACGATAATATTCCACAAGAGGCCCATCGAGGCATCGCGGTTCATCACGAGACTGGCGAGCCATCCAGCGACGCCGCCTACGATCAGTGCAATGATCCAACCCATTTTATGCTCTCCTCAGTTGCGGATTTCTACTTGTGTAACGCTGACGCCTACATATTGATCCGTTTCGAGAGGGGCTTCTTCGTCACGTGACGACAACAGAAACCGCCAGATCAGCGCACCAATGGCAGCGCCGATGAGAGGGGCGACCCAGAACAGCCACAATTGTCCCATGGCCGCAGTGTCGGCGAAAAGCGCCACGCCTGTCGAACGCGCCGGGTTGACCGAGGTGTTGGTGACGGGAATCGAGATCAGGTGAATGAGAGTCAGCGCCAGTCCGATCGCAACCGGGGCGAAGCCGGCCGGCGCCGTCCGTGCCGTTGCGCCGAGGATCACGATAAGAAAACCTGCGGTCAGAATGATTTCCGTCAGGAGTGCGGCACCCATCGCATATCCACCGGGCGAGAGCGCGCCATAGCCGTTCGTGGCAAAACCACCTGCACTCCAGCCTGCCTTGCCGGACGCAACGGCATATAGCGCGGCCCCGGCGGCGACCGCGCCGAGGATCTGGGCGATCCAGTAGGGGATGAGATCCCGCCAGGCGAAGCGCTTGGCCAGCGCAAGGCCAAGCGAAACTGCGGGATTGAAATGGCCGCCCGAGATGCCGCCCACGGCATAGGCCATGGTCAGAACGGTCAGACCGAAGGCCAGCGATACACCAGCAAAACCGATGCCGAGTTCGGGAAAGGCCGCAGCCAGAACCGCCGACCCGCAACCGCCGAACACAAGCCAGAATGTGCCGATCAATTCGGCAGATAATTTGCGTAACATCATTCTCTCCCCTGGTTGTTCATCCCGTGATGTTCAGCCTTGGCAGCAACCCCTGGCGCAAGGCGCTGGATCAGCGCCCCAGACGGCTGGCCAAGCTGAGGATGTCGTCGAGGGGATTGCCGTCACCGTCGGCGTCGATCAGCGCCGCAAGGCCGCCAAGCCCGCCCGACTGGGCCTGTCCGCCGCCCAAGGCGCCACCGAGCACCTGACCGAGCAGGCCGCCGAGACCGCCCTGGGCGGACGCATCGCTCGATGCACCGCTCTTCTGCTGGGCGAGAAAGCCGGTGACGGCCATGGCGAGGAGCGGCAGCATCTTCTTGAGGAGCGTGGCGTCGATCCCGGTCGACTGCGCCGCCTGGCCTGCGACTGTGCGGCTGACATCCCTGGAGCCGAAGATCTGTCCAAGAATTTCATTGCCCGGTGCGGTCGGCGTGGGTTCGTTTCTGGTGACGGCGTCAAGCAAATTGCCGCCACCGACGCTACCCAGCATGTCGATCAAGCCACCAAGGCCGCCGGGCGCGGGCTGCGCCTGTTTCTTGAAGCCGCCGAGAATGGCGGGCAGCAGGGCTTCGACCCCGTTGCGCGCTGTGGCTTGATCAACCCCAAGTTCGCGCGAGATCGATTCGACTGCGCCGGTCTGTTTCAGGATGTCTGCAAAATTCATGGAGCATTCTTTCCGGTGCAATAATGACTGGAGCTTCGCAGGGCATCAGAAACTGCCAGTGCGACTTGTTCAGGAAGCGTACACGGCAAATAATTATTTTGTGGATGCTGCCACATAATTACAGTTTGATCGATGTTTTTTTTACAAGGAAATTCAAGGCGACACCCTTGATGTGTGCGAGGGGATAAACTGTTGTGAAAACAACCATTCACGCTGTTACGATGATAAATCATAGCTCTTGTCAGTGGCAGGCTGATTTCATTTTCCCTCAAGCCGCGATCTGTGGTTGATGCTGGCCGCATGACTATGTCGGGAGCATCGCGCGCGGCCTTCGCGCTCTTCTCAGTCGCCCTGGGCGTCATGGCGGCGGGCTGTGCGGCCGGTGACGATTATCGCCCGCCCGTCGAGACGGACCTCGGCATCCCGCCAGCCTATCGCGGGACCGAGGCACAGACGTTGGAGGCGAGGCAGCTGGCCGATTGGTGGCGCCGCTTCGACGATCCGGCGCTTGACGCTCTGATCGCGCGCGCGCTTTTTACAAATCTTGACATCACGCAGGCGCGGCTGAGGCTGGTGCAGGCGCGTGAAGCGGCGGTTCAGGCTGGCGCGGCCTATGCCCCGCGCATTGATGCCAGCCTGGATGGAGGGCGCAACCTGCGTATGCCCGGTGCCGATGGCAGCCGCTTTTCGGCTGGTGCCGACGCAAGCTGGGAAATCGATCTGTTCGGCGGCATTGGCCGGTCGGTCGAAGCGGCCAGAGCGGCCGCCGAAAGCGTGGAATATGACCTTGCCAGCGTGCGCGTGGCCATCATTGCCGAAACGGCAAGCAATTACATCCAGCTCCGCCAGCTGCAGGAACAGAAACGCATCGCGCGCGAGACGCTGACGATACAGGATGATAATCTGCAGATCGCGCAATGGCGCGTCATGGCCGGGCTGGCATCCGTACTTGATGTGGAGCAGGCCCGGACCCAGCGTGCGCAGACGGCGGCCAGTCTGCCGCTGCTTGAAGAGTCCATACGCAACACGCTTGCCCGTATCGCGGTCCTGACCGGACAAGCGCCCGGCGCGGCGACGCGTCTGCTGGAAACGCCGGGCCTGATCCCGATGCCGCCTGCCGTGATTGCCGCGGGCATTCCGGCAGATACATTGCGGCAACGGCCCGATGTCCGGGCCGCCGAACGGGCGCTGGCGCGGCAGACGGCGCTGATCGGTGTATCCGAGGCACAATTGCGTCCCGGGCTTTTCATCAGTGGCAATATCGGGAGCACGGCTCTGCGCTTTGGCGCACTGGGCGACATTGTGACCGGTGGCCTGTTCATGGGGCTGCGCCAGCTGATTTTCGACGGCGGTGCCGCGCGTTCTCGCGTCCGGGCGCAGCGCGCGGCTGCGGATGGTGCCTTTGCCGCCTATCGCCAGAACATATTGACGGCGCTGGAAGATGTGGAAAACGGCCTTGTTGCGGTCGACGCAACGTCCGAACGCTATGCGCAGCTTGAAATCGCGCGCGATGCCGCCAGCAATTCGGCGCTCCTGGCCCGCGACCAATATCGTGCGGGGCTGACCGATTTCAGTGCCCTGCTGGATGCCGAACGATCACTGTTGTCCAGCCGGAACAACGAAGCGGCCGGCCGGGCCGACCGCGCCCGCGCCGTGGTGCAGCTTTATCGCGCATTGGGCGGAGGATGGCAGACGATGGATGATGGAATACAGAATGACTGACCCTGCCGCGCACGCAGACAAACCCTCGATCGAAGCGCTTCTGGGCGTGACGCCGCAGAAACCCTGGCGCACATGGCTGGCGCGCGGCGCTGCGCTTGTCGCGCTTCTGCTGGCGCTCTATCTGCTGACGCGCTGTTTTGGCGGCGAGGACGTGCCCCGCTACATCTCGCAGTCGGTCGAACGTGGCGATCTTGTCGTCACCGTATCGGCAACCGGCAATCTGAAGCCGGTCAACCAGGTCGATGTCGGCTCCGAACAATCGGGCCTGATCACGCATGTGCTGGTGGACGTCAACGATCAGGTGACAAAGGGGCAGCTCCTGGCGCGTCTCGATACATCACGGCTGCTGGATAATGTGGCACAGGGGCGGGCGCAGGTGACAGCGGCGCAGGCGCAGGTGGCACAGGCGGACGCGCAGGCGTCGCTGGCGCGTGCCACGCTAGCGCGGCAGGAGCATGTCCACGCGCTGTCCGGCGGCAAGGTGCCGTCGAAAACCGAACTCGACAGCGCGCGGGCGCAAACGGCGGCGGCTGTGGCCACTGCACAGGCAGCGCGGGCGCAACTGGCGGTGGCGCGGGCGCAATTGTCGTCGGCTGAAATCAACCTGTCCAAGGCGCGCATCGTCTCGCCGGTGACGGGCGTGGTGCTGTCGCGGGCAATCGAGCCGGGCCAGACGGTGGCGGCATCGTTCAACGCGCCGGTGCTGTTCACCATCGCAGAGGATCTGCGCAAGATGGAACTTGAAGTCGCGGTCGACGAGGCGGACGTTGGCGTGGTCACGGCCGGCCAGTCAGCGGTTTTTACGGTCGATGCCTTTCCCGGACGCACTTTTCCCGCGCGTATCACCCGCGTCAATGTCGGTGCCAATACGGCGGGCGCTGCCACGGGAAGCAGCAGCGCGGCGGCCAGCGTCGTGTCCTATTCGGCGGTGCTCGCCGTCGATAATCAGGATCAGACCCTGCGCCCGGGCATGACCGCGACCGCCGAAATCCGTGCGCGCGAGGTCAAGGGCGCATTGCTGGTGCCCAATGCGGCCTTGCGCTTTTCGCCTGACGCGGCATCGGGTGCGGACAATCGCGGTATCACCGGAACCCTGATTCCGCCACGCATGCGGCGGGGCAATGGCACGCGCACGGTCAGCTTTGGCGCCGGCAGTCGCCAGACGGTTCATGTCGAGGAAAGCGAAGGGCAATTGCGCGCCGTCAACCTGATCGTGGGCGACAGCGATGGCAGCATGACCGTGGTGTCGGACTCTGCGCTGAAAGCGGGCATGCGTGTGGTCACCGGTCGCCTGGCGGCCGGGCAGACCGTTGCCGGGGCATCCGGACGTCGCAACACGAACGGAACAAGCGCCAATGGCCGATGACCAACCGCTGATCCGCCTGCGCGGGATCACCAAGACCTTTGGCACGGGCGCTGCGGCCTTTCAGGCCCTGAAGGGGGTCGATCTTGATATCGATGCCGGTGATTTCGTCGCCATCATGGGGCCATCGGGTTCGGGCAAGTCGACGATGATGAACATTCTCGGCTGTCTTGATGTGCCGACCACGGGCCAGTTCAGCTTCAAGGGCCACGCCATCGAACGGCTGAACAATGATCAGCGCGCCTTGTTGCGACGAAAATATCTCGGCTTTGTCTTTCAGGGCTTCAATCTTTTGTCCCGGACATCGGCGCTGGAAAATGTCGAATTGCCTCTGGTTTATCGCGGCATGGACAAGCAGGAACGCCGCCGCCTTGGCATGGCGGCACTTGAACGGATGGGCCTCGCGGAATGGTGGGATCATACGCCTGCCGAACTGTCGGGCGGGCAGCAGCAGCGGGTCGCCATCGCCCGCGCCATCGTCACCAGTCCCGAAGTGCTGCTGGCAGACGAACCGACCGGCAATCTCGATACGGAACGCTCACTCGAAATCATGAAACTGCTGGATGGTTTCAACCGCGATGCAGGGCTGACCATTCTCATGGTCACGCACGAAGCGGAAATGGCCCGCTTTGCGCATACAGTCATTCATTTCCGCGATGGCCGGGTTGAAAATATCGAACGACGAGCGCGCGGATGATCGGGATCACCATCAATCTCGCCCTGCGTGAAATCATGCGCCACAAGCTGCGCGCTTTTTTGACGACGCTTGGCATCATCATCGGTGTTTCTGCGGTTGTCACCATGGTCACGCTGGGAAGAGGAGCGACGGCTGCAGTCAGTCAGCAAATCAGCGCGCTTGGCTCGAACATCCTGCAACTGCGGCCCGGTCAGGGATATGGCCGTGGCGGTGGCGGGCCGCGTCCGCCCGACTTCAAGGCGCAGGATGTCGCGGCCATTGCGCGACAGATTGCCGGGATCAGGGCCGTTGCGCCGCAAGCGCAGACAAGCGGCATAGCCGTCTATGGCGGCAACAACTGGAGCACGACGATCAACGGCACGACCTCTGCCTATTTCGAGGCCCAGAAATGGGAACTGCAAAGCGGCCGCCTGTTCATGGCGGAAGAGGAACAGGCCGGAAAGGCCGTGTGCATCATCGGGCAGACGCTGCGCGCAAACCTGTTTAAACAGGCCGACCCCATCGGCAGGCAGTTTCGCATCAAGGATGTCAGCTGCCAGGTGATCGGCCTGCTGTCTGCGCGCGGGCAGGCGGGGTTTGGCGCCAACCAGGATGATGTCGTGATCATGCCGATCAAGCTGGTGCAGCGCCGCTTTACCGGCAACCGCGACATCAGCATGATCATGGTCGCGGTCGACGATGCTTATGATACGCAGGGCGTGCAGGCGTCGATCGAGGATCTGATGCGCGAACGGCGCCGGATCAAGCCGGGCAGCGAGGACAATTTCAATATCTTCGATACACGGCAGGTCATGGATACGCTGACCGGTACAACGACGATCCTGACACAGATCGTGTCCGCCGTGGCAGCCATTTCCCTGCTTGTTGGCGGCATCGGTATCATGAACATCATGCTTGTCTCGGTGACGGAACGCACCCGCGAAATCGGTATCCGCCTTGCCATCGGCGCGGTGGCGCACGAAGTCTTGCTGCAATTTCTGGTGGAAGCCGTCGTATTGTCCTGCCTTGGCGGCTTGGCCGGGCTGGTGCTGGCCTTCGCGGCTTCCGCGCTCATCGCTCCGATGATGCAGGTGCCCTTCATCTTCGACCCGCAGATCAACCTTCTGGCTTTTCTGTTTTCGGCGGCGATCGGCGTTCTGTTCGGCTATTTCCCGGCCCGCCGTGCCGCCGCGCTCAACCCGATCGATGCCTTGCGTCACGAATGAAAGCAGCTGTGCCGTGAACGTCAGTGCCTTTAGGCAAAGGCGGATCGGACCAGGTTGCTGCCTGCCGGACGTTGATAGAGGTTCAAGCCGAATGCCGGCATGATGGCGATCAGGTGATCGAAGATATCGGCCTGGATCGTGCTGAAGCGAAGCTGACCCTTTGCAACCTGGCCTGCAACTTCAACAGGCTGATCTTCCATGAGCGTCGCGAAAGCATGGGATGAATCTGCCTTGAACCGCCTCGGGATTGCAGGAGGCCATTCGCTTTAAATTATGTGGCCATTGGTGCCAACATCATGGCGGCTCTACTGGGCACCATCACGCCGTTCTGCTCCTGCTCGTCCATTCCCTTGTTCATCGGCTTCACCAGCGCTGGCTTGCCGATCGGGGTGACTGGTGGACCTCGCCTCCATCATCCTGCTGGCCAGCGTGTTCAACTGGGCGATCGCGCTGGCTTATGTCGCAGTCGGCCTTGTGCTCGCTGTGCTGGGAGGCACGCTGATCAGCCGGATGAAAATGGAGCACCATGTCGAGGCATTCGTGTTCAACAGCCCGGTCATGGAGAGCGAGGATGGCCATCTGACCCGGCGCCAGCGCTGCGACTTCGCCTGGGATCAGGTTGCCGAAATTTTTGCCAAGGTCTGGTTCTATGTGCTCATCGGCGTCGGCATCGGGGCTGCCATTCACAACTGGGTGCCCGAAGCCTTCATTGCCGCACTGCTGGGGCAGGACAAATGGTGGTCGGTCCTCGTCGCGACGTTGGTCGGGATCCCGATATACGCCGATATCTTCGGCACCCTTCCCATTGCAGAAGCACTGGTCGGCAAAGGCGTGGGCATCGGCACCGCCCTGGCGTTCATGACAGCGGTGACCGCCCTGTCCCTGCCCTCCATGATCATGCTCAAACGCGTCATAAAATTGCCGCTGCTGCTGCTCGTCGCAGGAATCGTTGCCGTCGGCATCATCCTGATCGGCTATCTGTTCAACGCTTTTGGCACCATGTTCCATTGAATTGGAAAGGCATATGATCATCAAGATCCTTGGTTCAGGTTGCAAGAAGTGCATCGCTCTGGGCGAAAATGCGAAGGCGGCTGCCGATGCCGCCGGAATCCCGGCGGACATTGTGAAGGTCACCGACGATGCGCAGATCGCGGCCTACGGTGTGATGTCGACGCCTGCCCTCGTGATTGACGAAAAGGTTGTTTCGGCCGGCAAGGTGCTGACCGTGCCGGAAGTGGCCGAAAAGCTCGAAGCCGCCTGACGCAGGACTGCCAAAACACAGATGTTGTCGCGCGCAGGGCGCGTCGATGGCGGCGCCGGGAAAACCTGTCGTTAATGACAGGTTGTTATACAGTTGTGCAACAAGGAGCAATGTCCTAGCCTTCCTCCAAATATAAATGGAGGGGATGGATGCAGTCCAAAGAGGACAAGCTTGACGCACTGATCAGTCGTCAGGAAATCTATGAGGTGCTCACCCGTTATTGCCGCGGCGTCGATCGCTGCGATGTGGACCTCATACGCTCTGTATATCACGAAGACGCGATGGATGATCACGGCATGTTCAAGGGCCGCGGAGTCGATTTCGCGCCGTGGATCGTGGCGTGGGAACGTGAAAACCTGAAGCAGGGCCAGCATTTCATCGGCAATTTCCGCTGCGACCTGCAAGGCGACATCGCCTATACGGAAACATACTGCATTTCCTTCAGCGAAGCCAAGGATGGCCGGAATGCGACCGTTTACAATCGTTACGTAGACCGGTTCGAGCGCCGTAACGGCGAATGGAAAATCGCTGACCGTGTCGTCGTCATCGATCTCAGCCGCCTCGATGAACCGGGGCCGCCCTTCGGCGAAGTGCCGGGATGGGAATTCACGTTCGGGCAGCGCGACCACAGCGATGCATCCTATCGCCGCCCGTCAGTCAGGCAGGAAACAGAAGAAGGAGCCGTCGCATGACACAGGGCACATTTCACGGCCTGACCGCCGTGGTCACGGGGGCGGCACGCGGTCAGGGGCGCGAAATGGCGCTCCAGTTCGCACAGCAGGGCGCCAACATCGCCATCTGCGATCTCGGTCGTCCCAATCTGGCGACGGTTGATTATCCGCTGGCGACATCCCAGGAATTGGAGGCGGTCGCCGATGCGGTTCGCGGACATGGCGTCAAGGTCGTTACCCGCAGTTGCGATATCCGGGATCAGGCGCAGGTGGATGCCTTCATCGCGGCAGCAGCGGACGCTTTTGGCCGCATCGACATTCTTGTGAACAATGCAGGCATTCTGTCCGGCAACAAGCCGGTGCACGAAATGTCGGACGAGCAGTTCGTGACGATGATCGACGTCAACCTGACCGGCGTCTGGCGCGTCACCCGGTCTGCCGTACCGCATCTGATCAAGGCCGGTGGCGGCCGGATCATCAATGTGGCGTCTGCCGCCGGGCTGGTCGGCGCGCCGGGCTTTGGTCATTACTGCGCTGCAAAGCATGGTGTCATCGGCCTGACCAAGACGATGGCCGCTGAACTTGCACCCTATCATATCACGGTCAATGCCATCTGCCCCGGCCTGGTTGACACGCGTATGGTCGAACATTCGGCGGAGCAGCTCGCAGGGCAGCTCGGGATCAGTGAGGATGCAGCTTACGAAGCCTTCCTCTCGGTTCATCTCATCAAGGAACGCATCACGCCCGGACAGACAGCCGCCGCCGTGCTCTATCTTGCCAGCGAAGCTGCACGGACCGTGACGGGCGCCTGCCTGCCTGTCGATGCGGGCTGGACTGCCACCTGAAGCAACAAGGACAAACAAGATGGAAAGAACGGATAATCGGCTTGCGGGCACGGTCGCGCTCGTCACGGGCGCCGCCGGGGGCATTGGCTCGGCCATCTGCAAGGCGCTGGCAGAGGCGGGGGCAGAGGTCATTGCGACCGATCTGCCGTCCATCCCTGCCGCAAAACGTCCGGAGGGGCACTGGATCGACCTTGATGTGACGGATGAGGCCGCATGGGACAGGGCCGTAGCCGAGGTACAGGCGCGCCATGGCCGGCTCGACATTCTCGTCAACAATGCCGGAATTGATGTCATCGAGAAATTCGAGGACATGACGCTGCAAAGCTGGCGGCGGACGCAGGCGGTCAATGTCGATGGCGTATTTCTTGGCATGCGCAAGATGTTGCCCCTCTTGCGCGCGGGCGGCATCCGCCGCAGCGGCGGTGCGTCGGTGATCAATATGTCCTCGATCGCCGGGCTGGTGGGCGCGGACTTCAATGCAGCCTATTGCGCAAGCAAGGGTGCCGTGCGTCTGATGAGCAAGGCCGTTGCCATCGAATTCAGCGCGCTTGGCTATAAGGTCAGGGTCAATTCCGTGCATCCGGGCGGCGTCGATACCCCGATGGTGGAGTCGATTTTCCAGAGCTACGTCGACCTCGGCGTGATTGCTTCGGCGGATGCGGCCTATGACATGTCCGCAAGGGCACATGCGCTGGGCCGCATGGCCCGCCCCGGCGAAATTGCGGCAGCCGTGCGTTTTCTTGCATCAGACGAAGCAAGCTACATGCATGGCTCGGAGCTGGTGATCGACGGCGGTTACACCGCGCGCTGACGCCATAACACAACAATGCATCGGGAGGATCTTATCATGAACAACAACGACAGCCTCCGGCGTCTTGTCGCCAAATCGGACATCATCGAACTGACGCACAGGGTTGCGCGCGCCGTGGACCGGAATGACGTCGAATTATTCTGCGCCGGCTTCACCAACGGCGGCCACTTTGATGCCGGCATGGTGGCGGGTGCAATGCCGGAAGTGGGGCGCACCATGTTTGCCGCCATCGGCGACAGTCTGCGCAGAACCCAGCATGTGCTCAGCAATCACATTATCATGATCGACGGAGACACGGCCAAGGGCGAAATTTATGTAACAGGAACGGCCTTCTATGATCAGGACGGCGTCGAAACCGAACTGGTTTTCGGCGGCCGTTATCTTGACAACTATGTGCTTGAGGGCGACGCGTGGAAAATTTCGTATCGACGCATTGTCGTTGATTACGCGCGCATCCAGAAATCCACGCACACGAACGAAGGCATGTACGAAGCGACGAGTTACAAGGGTACGAAAAACAAAGAAGACCCGTCTTACAAGTACATATTCTGACCCGCATCGAGCGGGGGCAGAAAAGTACAGCCTGATTTTTCAAATCAAATGATAGAGATAAAAAACGCATGATCCGACGCTCCCCTTTATCCCGTGCATGGCTCGTTATGCTCGTCGCCGGATCAGCCGCACTGAGCGGCTGCACCGGCACACGTTCCGACACACAGGACTCTTCCGCCCTGCTGAGCGATGCGGATAATGGGGAAAACTGGCCGGCCTTCGGGCGCACCTATGATGAGCGGCATTACAGTCCGCTGTCGGAAATCAACGAAAACACCGTGTCAGGCCTGAAACTCGCCTGGTTTCACGATCTGCCGGTCGGCAATGCGGTCAGCGGTCCACTCGCAGTCGACGGGATTCTCTATACCGCCACCGGTTACAGCGTGGTTCGCGCGTTCGAGGCAGCGACAGGCAAGCTGCTTTGGGAACATGACACACATGCCGCCGAAGCCGCCGGCAACAAGCTGCGTCAGGGCTGGGGTATTCGCGGGCTGGCCTATTGGGACGGCATGGTCTTCGTCGGCACGCACGATGGTCGCCTCGTCGCACTCGATACCAAGGACGGCAGCGAAGTATGGAGCCGGATGACGGTCGAGAAGGATGATGTCAGGTTCATCTCCGGTCCGCCGCGCGTTTTCAACGGCAAGGTCATCATCGGCCATGGTGGTGCCGATGTCGGGCCGGTTCGCGGCTATGTCACGACCTTCGACGCCAAGACCGGAAAACAGCTCTGGCGGTTCCACACCGTCCCCGGCAACCCGGCCGACGGTTTTGAAAATGATGCAATGAAAATGGCCGCCGAAACCTGGCATGGCGAATGGTGGAAGTATGGCGGCGGCGGCACAGTCTGGAATGCCATGACCTACGACCCCGAAACCGACACGATCCTCATTGGGACCGGCAATGGCGCACCATGGAACCATCGCATCCGCAGCGAGGGCAAGGGCGACAATCTTTTCGTATGTTCCATCGTCGCGCTGGATGCCAACACCGGTGAATATAAGTGGCATTATCAGACGAACCCCGGCGAAAGCTGGGATTACAATGCCGCAATGGACATGCAGCTTGCCGATCTGACCATTGATGGAAAGCCGAGGAAGGTCGTCATGACGGCACCGAAGAACGGCTTTTTCTACGTGATCGACCGCACGAACGGAAAACTGATTTCCGCCGAGAAAATTGCGAAGGTGACCTGGGCATCGCATGTCGACATCAAGACCGGACGGCCTGTCGAAAATCCCGGAATCCGTTATCCGAACGGGAAGGATTTCGAACTCTGGCCTGGTGCGAACGGGGCGCATAACTGGCTGCCGATGTCTTTCGATCCCGCGCGCAACGTCGCGTTTATCCCGGTCCTGAGCCAGCCTTCGAAATACAATGATCGGGGCATCGACCCCAAGACGTGGACATTCGTGCCGGGCAGCGCAAACGACGCCGCCGTGAACATCGACCTGACCTCCGATGATCCGGAAGCTGGCACCAGCGCACTCATGGCCTGGGATGTGCTGTCCCAAAAGCGGCTGTGGTCGGTGCCGACACCCGGTTTCTGGAACGGCGGCACCATGGCGACCGCTGGCAATCTCGTCTTTCAGGGCCATGCCGATGGCACGTTCAATGCCTATTCGGTCAAGGACGGAAGCCGGCTCTGGTCGTTTGATGCGCAGACGGGCGTGCTGGCCCCGCCAATCACCTATTCGGTCGGTGGGCGGCAATATATAACCGTGCTGTCGGGCTTCGGCGGAAGCGGCGCCCTGTTCGGTGACGTGGTGGCCAAGTTCGGCTGGGACTCCCGGATGCAACCGCGCCGAATCCTCACTTTCGCACTCAATGGCACAGCGACCTTGCCGCCGCCACCGCCGAAATATACGCCAAAGCCGGTCGATGATCCCAGCTTCGTGCCGGACGCAAAACTCTATTCGGCTGGTCAGAAGGTCTATTACCAACGCTGCGTCGTGTGCCACGGCATCGACCTGAAGGCAGCCGGCCTCGCGCCCGATCTGCGCGCATCACCCGTGCCGCCCAACGACGAAGCATTCGAGGCGGTGGTGCGCGGCGGTGCGCTGGTCACGCAAGGCATGCCGAGCTTCGCCGACGTGCCAGCCGATGAAATCGCGGCCGTACGCCACTTTATCCGTGCCAACGGTCGCGCCTTCGCACAGGCAAGCGCAAAATAACGGACGCAGTGCGGCATTCGGGCAAGGCGCGGTGCGCGATCACCGGGACCGGCAAGCAATGCGTGCCAGCCGGACGCCTGCCGCGCGAACGGGCCGCAGGCACAGGCGTTGTCAGGTTGACTGGCGCACGACAGATGTGCGCCAGTCCTCAGAAAGCGCCGACCGTGTAAGCCGTGTAGGCTGCATAGGATGTGACGAGGACGAAGCCTTCTCTCCTGCTCAACCGGCCACCGGTGAAAGCGAAGAGCATGACAATCAGCGATGCGGCCACCAGAAACCAGAGGTCAAAGGCCATCATGCTGGCAGGAACGGAGGTGGGCGCCGTTACACCCGTCACCCCGCCGATGAACAGGATGTTGTAGATGTTGGAGCCAAGGACGTTGCCAAGGGCAATGTCACCTTCCTTCCGGTAAGCCGCGACGGCAGATGTCATCAGTTCCGGGAATGAGGTGCCGACGGCCACGATCGTCAGCCCGATGACAGCATCGCTCACCCCGAGATCCGCCGCGATCTTCATGGCGCCATCCACCAGAAGGTTACCGCCGCCCACGATCAATGCGAGGCCAGCCAGGAACAGGAGAATGGCCATCGAGAGCCTTCCGCCGGGTTGTTCCTGCGGGATCAGGGCCGGATCGACTTCTTCCATCGCCACGGCGCGATCATAAGCGGCGCTGTGGGGCGCTCCCAATCGTTCCTGGCGATACGCATAATAAACATATCCCGCCATGGCGATCAGGAAGATAATGCCAGCCTCGCGCGAGAGGCCAACAGTCGCCGCAGCTGCAAGCAGCGCCAGAACGGCCAGAGTGCCAATGCCGCCATCACGCCAAAGCGTGCGTGTTTTTACCGCAATAGGCATGATCAGTGCAGCTATTCCGAGGATCAACAGAGCATTGGCAATGTTCGATCCGACAATGTTGCCGATGGCAATACCCGGTGACCCGGCAAGGCTAGCCTGCACACTGGCGGCAAGTTCAGGCATCGACGTGCCCATGCCCACCACTGTCAGGCCGATCAGCATCGGCGACAGGCTGAGCCTTTCGGCAATCCGAACAGCCCCGCGGACCAACAGGTCACCGCCTGCAATCAGCAGGACAAGACCCAGCAACAGGAAGAACGCATCAGCAAGCATGATATGGCCGCAACCCTTGCAAGGACATTGATTGACAGTCCGCAGGATGATGACAGGCGCCTGTCACCGGGGTTCTCGCCGGGGTTCTCGCGTGGCATGTCGGCTCCACTGACATATGGCGGGATGCCCTATTCCGCGGGCGTGGGTGCTGTCCGCTCGGCAGCATCCTTGACCGCCTCGCGTGCAGCATTGCCCAGCGCCGCGCCATCAACAGCCCTGTCGATGCCAGCCATCAAGGCCTCCTCGTCGATGACAGCGCCGACAATGGCCATTTCCTCGACCGGAAGCGCGTCGCGCAGTGCCTGACTTGCGGCAGCTTGCGCCATGCCCTTGACCGCCTCTTCGTTCACCGCCGAGGTAACAGCATCGACAAGGCCCTGCCCTTCGATGGCCGCGTCTGCCTTGCTGGTCAGCTCTGAGGCCTGTTCTGCAACATCGCCACATGCAGCAAGTGCGAACGCTGCGCCCGTCACGAAGATCATCTTTCTCATCATGCCAGCTTTGCCGCTTACCTGCATGCCGGCCCTGATCTGGACACGGGCACGGACGCGCTGCGCCACAAAGTCAGGCAGATAAATCGGGGGCATCGTTGGTCTCCTCTTCGAACCATCAGGTTACCGGAGGATCCGCCACGCTTTGAAGGGGGTACAAACCGGGCCTTGAAAGCATCGGATCATCCGATGCGGTCCGACATCACGCGCACTTACACGCGTCAGAGGGGCCCGGTCCGCTCTGGAAAGATGGTGGTGCGTGTGGCGATGTCAAGCACAGGCAGATGGGAATTCTCTCCCCGGCTGTCACCAGCCATCAGGCGCCCTCACCCCGCCATTTGCAGGCCCGTCTCAACTCTGCCTTCAAGCTCATGGACTGCATTGCGCCGCCGATGCACCAGCCATGCTTCAAAAGCGGCGGCTGGCATGGGTTCGGCCAGCAGATAGCCCTGAAATTCATGGCACCCCAGCTTGCGCAGATATGTCACCTGATCCAGGCGCTCCACATCTTCCGCGACAATCTTCTGGCCAAGGCCGGAGGCGACGTTGAAGATGGCAAGCCACATGGCGTCAGTCCGCCCCGGCGCGCCAATGCTGCTCACCAGCGAGCGGTCGATCTTGAGTGAATCGTGCTGCAGGCGAGCCAACTGCGAAAGGTTGGAATAACCGTTGCCAAAATCGTCGATCGCACTCCGAACGCCGAGCCGAGGTCAACCAGGATGCACAAGAAGACAGGTGGCTTTCAAGCCTGCACCGTGGTGAATGAAGTTGCATGAAAAAGGAGAGGTCTCATCAAGCGGGAACACGTCGCAGCAACGCCTGGCCAGATCAAGGTCTGGTTTGATGGCGGCTGTCCGCTATGCCGCCGCGAAATCATGCTCATGCAGCGGCTCGACCGTGCCGGACGGATCAGATTTATCGACGTCACCAGCCCTGATGCGCCCTGCCCGCTTGATCCCAAGATCATGCTCGCCCGTTTCCATGCCGAGGAGAACGGGATGATCCTGTCAGGCGCAGCAGCCTTTGCCGCCATGTGGCGGGCAATTCCCCTGCTCCGCCCGCTGGGGCTGGCCGCCCGGTTGCCGGGGATCACGCATTTGCTGGAATGGGCCTATGCTGGCTTTCTCCGGATCAGGCCGCGTCTGCAGGAGCGTTTGCGTTGAGCGACGCACGCTATCGCAAGGTGCCTTCGGCCCGGCTTTCGCGTCTGGCGTCATTTGGCCAGCTGGCGGGCGGCATTGCAGGCGGCATGATCGCCGAAGGCGCGCGCCGGCTGGCAAGCGGGGAGCGACCACGCATGGCCGATCTGCTGCTGACGCCCGGCAATGCGCTTCGCCTCACCGAGCAGCTCTCGCGCCTGCGCGGCGCAGCGATGAAACTCGGGCAGATGATCTCGCTCGATGCCGGCGATCTCCTGCCTGCCGAACTGACAGCCATCATGGCCCGGCTGCGCGATGCGGCCCATTTCATGCCACCGGCCCAGCTCAACCGGGTCCTGTCGGCTGAATGGGGGCGCGACTGGCGGCGGCGCTTCTCCCATTTCGACGCGACACCGATTGCAGCGGCATCAATCGGACAGGTCCACCGCGCCACCCTGCCCGATGGCCGCATGCTGGCCATCAAGGTGCAATATCCCGGCGTTGCCGCCAGCATCGATGCCGATGTGGATAATGTCGACACCCTGCTGCGCCTTTCGGGCCTGCTGCCAGCCACCCTCGACATCGCCCCGTTGCTGGCCGAAGCAAAGCAGCAATTGCGCGAGGAAGCCGACTATCGGCGGGAAGCCGGGCAGATGCGCCGCTATCATGCCCTTCTGGCAGGAGATCCGGCATTCGTCATGCCCCAGCCTGTCGACGAACTTTCGGGCGAACGGGTGCTGGCGATGGATTTCATCGCTGGCAGCCCGATCGAAACATTGATGCAGGCGCCCCGCGAAACCCGCGATACGGTTATGAAAGCCCTGTTTGGACTGGTCCTGCGCGAACTGTTCGAATTCGGCCATATGCAGACCGATCCCAATTTCGCCAACTTCCGCTGGCAGGCCGATACAGGCCGCATCGTCCTGCTCGACTTCGGAGCGACCCGCGCGATTCCACAAGCGACGGCCGATGCCTATCGCAATCTGATGCGGGCGGGTCTGGCTGAAGACCATCAGGCCCTCCGTGCTGCCCTGTTGGCCGTCGGCTTTGTCACGCCCGGCATTTTGCAGCGTCACGGCCGGGCGATAGACGACATGATCGCGGTGCTCCTGCGTCATCTCGGCAAGCCGGGGGCATTTGATTTTGCCGATCGCAGCTTTGTCGATCGCATACGCGGCCAGGCACAGCATATCGCCGCCGACCGCGCCGCCTGGCATGTTCCACCGGCCAACACCCTTTTCGTTCAGCGCAAGATCAGCGGCACAGCCATGCTCGCTGTGCGCATGGAGGCACGGCTCCCACTGCGCGACATGGTGTCTGCCTTCATGGCACAATCCTGAACGGGCTGCGCCAACATCGCACGCGCCGCGTCCTTGTCCTGTCCGCGCGACGGTATCGATAGCGGCTTGCCTGCCCCTCAGACGTGGCTAAACTCTCCGCAGAGGCTGGATTGACTCGATCATTTTGCATTTTTATACAACAGATGAACAATAAACATTCAGTCCATTTGGGGAGATTCTGGCATGGATAAGGTTCTCGACGGCAAGGTTGCGCTCGTCACGGGCGCGGGCCGCGGCATTGGCCGTGCGATGGCGCTGGCTTATGGCGCAGCGGGTGCCAAGGTGGTGGTGGTATCGCGCACGCCCGCCACGGTGGACGCCGTCGCGCAGGAAATCCGCGATGCCGGTGGTGAAGCGATTGGCGTTGCCTGCGATGTCGGACACCGCGACGAAGTGTTCGCCGCCGTGCAGAAGGCTGTCGACACCTTTGGCGGGCTGCACATCGTCGTCAACAACGCGCAGGGCTTCGGCACCGAAGCCGATCCCCAGCCGTCGACCGTGTTCGTCGCCTGCGAGGATACCAACGAAGAAGAATGGGAATACACCTTCCGCACCGGTGCGACCGCATCGCTGTGGTTCATGAAGGCCGCCTTCCCGCACATGAAAAAGGCCGGTTACGGCCGCATCATCAACTTCGCCTCGTCATCGGGCCAGATCGGCTTTGAAGGCAACACCTGCTACAACGCCACCAAGGAAGCGATCCGCGCGCTGAGCCGGACCGCCGCCCGCGAGTGGGGCCAGTATGGCATTACGGTCAACATCATCAATCCGGCGATCGAAACGCGTGCGTTCGATGCGTGGAAATCGGCGCGTCCCGAATTCGTCGAAGCCTTGAAGCAGAAGATTCCGATGCGCCGCCTTGGCGAGCCGGAGCGCGATGCAGGGCCGCTCGCCGTGTTTCTCGCCTCGCCGGGTGCCAGCTACATCACCGGCCAGACGGTGATGCTTGAAGGCGGCATGCACACGCTGCCCTGACAAACTGACACAATCATGCGGCGCCCCCAACGGGCGCCGCCTCTCTTTCACGCCTTGGGGAAGGACGGATCATGGGTTTGCTTGATGGCAAGGTGGCAATCGTCACCGGTGGTGGCAGCGGCATCGGACAGGCGGTGGCTGTCGGTTTCGCGCGCGAGGGCGCGAAAGTCGTCATCTGCGGCCGGCGCGAGGATGCAGGCGCCGAAACGGTCGCCATGATCAACAAGCTGGGCGGCGATTGCCTGTTCGTCAAAACCGATGTTTCGAAGGCCAGCGAAGTCGAGGCGCTCGTCGCCCGCACCGTCGACCGTTACGGCAAGCTCGATGCCGCGTTCAACAATGCGGGCGCCTTCTTTGGCGCAGGCTTTCTGGCCGACCTGTCGGAAGAGGATTTCGAACTCAGCTGCAACGCCAATATCCGCAGCACCTTCCTGTGCCTGAAATACCAGATCGCGCAGATGATGAAGCAGGGCCATGGCGGCTCGATCATCAACAACGCCTCCGCACAAAGCCACATCGCGCTCGGCTATTCAGCGCATTATACGGCGGCGAAGCACGCCATCCTTGGCTACACGCGCGCCGCCGCCGTCGATTACGCCCGGCACAACATCCGCGTGAACTGCATTTCGCCGGGCGTCGTGCTGACGCCGATGATGGCGGGCTTCGACCCCGCCGCGCCCGAAACACAGAACATCATGAACGCCATTCCGGCGGGCCGCGTCGCCACGCCCGATGAAATGGCCGGCACCGTCGTCTTCATGGCGTCCGACATGTCGCCCTACATGCATGGCGCCGCAATCTCCGTCGACGGCGGATGGGTCGCGCACTAGGCCACACACGCCACAGGAGAGGCCGATATGGCGAACATCCTCATCACGGGCGCGGCGCGCGGGCTGGGTTATGAACTCGCCCGCCAGTTCGCCGCCGCAGGTCACCGCGTCTTTGCCACCTGTCGCAATCCGGCGGGTGCCGCGCGCCTTCAGGCCGCCGCCGCTGCATCGGACGGTCTACTCACCGTTCACGCGATGGACGTCGGCGACATGGCCTCGGTCAAGGCCTGCGCCGAGGAACTGCACGACCTGCCGGTCGACATCCTGATCAACAATGCCGGCGTCTGGGGCGGCCTCGACACGCAAGTGCTGGCCAACATGGACTATGACAACTGGGCGCATGAACTGAACATCATGCTGATGGGGCCGTTCCGTGTGGTGCAGAATTTCCTGCCCCATATCCGGCGTGGCACAGACAAAAAGATCGTCTCGATCACCAGCCAGACCGCCGCGCACAGCTACGATCATGCCGTCGGCTATTCCTATGCCAGCGCCAAGGCCGGACTGAACCGCCTGATGACCGCGCTGGCCGAAGAACTGAAACCCGAAGGGATCATCGTCGCCCTTCTCCATCCCGGCTGGATCAGGACCGAAATGGCCGGTCCCGGCGCCGATCTCGAACCGGCGGATGCAGCGGCTGACAATGTCCGCGTCATTTCAGGGCTGACGCTGGCCGACAGTGGCAAGTTCCTTAAATGGACCGGTGACGTTCATCCGTGGTGAACGGGGTTTTGTCCTGTCCGGACAATCCGCTTTATTCGCGGGCAGCGATTGCCTAAGGACAGGCCATGCCATTGATTGTCGATCACGACGAACGGCGCGCGCTCATCGCCAATGTCGTCAAGGAAATGATTGCTGAATCCGGTCTGGAATCAGTGACGGTGCGCGCCGTTGCCCGCAAGGCGGGTTTCAGCTCGACCATCCTGTCGCATTATTTCCGCGACAAGCAGCATCTGCTGATTTCCGCCTTCGCCTCTGTCCTCAGAGAGTCTCCAGTGCGGGTGCATGCCGCAATGGCGGCGGGTGGCAGCCTGATCGATTGTCTCGATGTCTTGCTTCCGAACACTGCCGCCAATCTGCGCGACTGGCAGGCCTGGTTCGGTTTCTGGGGCAAGGTCACGCATGATCCCGAACTCGCCGCCGAACGGCTGGCGGGTGTCGAGGAAACGCAAAAGACGCTGGCTGAAATCCTGCGTTACGGCATTGATCGCGGCGAACTGCCCGATGATCTCGACCTGACCTTCCACTGCAACCGCATCCAGATCTTTCTGAACGGGCTGGTCAGCATGGTCATCATGAAGCCTGAAGCCTGGCCACCAAGTGCCCAGCGCGAGGCGCTGGAATGGCAGATCAGGCTGATGCGGATGCACCCCAAAGGCTGAACTTTCCGTCCCTGCCATTCCCGACCGTTCCCGTCACGCTGCCTGCCGACGCAGGCGGCGCGCCCTCGCATGTGGGCTTTTTATTTTAGACATGCGAACAATAAAATGTTACCCCTGCATGTAATTGGGGAGAGCAAAAATGCCGACAAATACTGACAATATCGAGCGAATCATCGATTGGGAAAAGGCGCGCACCGCGCCGCCCAGCGACTATCCCGCATTGCCGGAAATTCCGGGTGGCCGCTACATCCGCCAGGATTTCTACGATCTGGAACAGGAATATGTCTGGAAGGGCGCGTGGGTCTGCGCCGGCCGCGACGAAGACCTGAAGACGCCCGGCAACTA
Organism: uncultured Sphingomonadaceae bacterium; assembly: GCA_964635065.1. GTDB lineage: Bacteria > Pseudomonadota > Alphaproteobacteria > Sphingomonadales > Sphingomonadaceae > CAZWMK01. The sequence goes on from CAZWMK010000002.1 coordinate 33,787, forward strand.
TCGCCAGTTCACCAAGCTCGGCAAGCCGATCCTGCTTGTCCGCGGCAAGGACGATGTGTTGCGCGCCTTCTACAACACCTGCCGCCATCGCGGCGCGCCGGTCGTGCGCGACGAAAGCGGCCAGACCGGGCTGTTGCGCTGCCAGTATCACAGCTGGTCCTATGGCCTTGACGGCCATCTGATCGGCGTGCCCGACGAGCGCGACTTTGCCTGCCTGAACAAGGCCGAACGCGGCCTCATCGAACTGCGCTGCGAAACATGGAACGGCCTGGTCTTTGTCAATCAGGACATGAACGCCATGCCGCTCACCGAATATCTCGGCGGACTGGTCGGCGAACTCGCCTGCGTCGGCATGGACAAGCTGCGCGTCGTCCATGAGCAAAGCTATATCGTCGACTGCAACTGGAAGGCGCTCGCCGACGCATTCCTCGAAGTCTATCATGTCAACACCATCCACCCGACGAATGCGGGCATCATGCTCGACAGCCGGGCGGCGGCGATGGGGCTGATGCGCCATGGCCATTCGCGGATGGCAACGCGCAAGAACATGAATCAGGGCCTGAACTTCGTCGAATATGAAGGCGCACCCGACATCGCGTCGATGCCTGATTTCTATCGCCGCAACAACGTCGCCTACAGTATCTTCCCGAACTTCATCTCGCCGGTCGAACCGACGGGCTTTCCGATCCTGCTCTTCTGGCCGCGCGGCCTGCGCCAGTCGGAAATGCAGGCGATCTACATCGCGCCCGACTGGGGCGACGGCCCGCGCCCGGCCTTCTGGGACCGCTTCCTGCCGATCTTCGATCAGGTGCTGCAAGAAGACACGATGAATCTCGAGCCCATACAGGCCTCGCTCGATTCCGGCGCGTTTACCGGCATGATGATCAACTATCAGGAACGCCGCATCTACTGGCTGCATGAAGAAATCGACCGCCGCATCGGCGCCGAAAACATCCCCGAAGGTCTCGCAGTCGCGCAGGTCCTGTCGGACCATATCGAAACGCCCCTCGAACAAGCCGCCGAATAACGGCGCACCGGGTAGCAGCACGAAAAAGCGTGAGGGGCATTGATGCCCCCTCACCGACAGGGGAGGTTTCATCCATGGAAAACATACCGCTTGGCACCGCGCGCAGTACGGGCGACAGCTGGGAAGACATTCTCGAAACCAGCCTGACGCCGGTGCCAGCGCATCTGCGCGAAGACCATTATGAATATCGCGGCTCCGACGCCATTCCGGCCGAGCGCTACACCTCGCCCGAATATTTCCGTCTCGAGCGCGAAAAAATGTGGCCCAACGTCTGGCAGTTCGCCGCACGCGAGGAAGAACTGCCGCAGCCGGGCGACTATGTGCTCTACGAAAATGTCGGCCGTTCCTATCTCGTCGTACGGCAGGACGATGGCACCATCCGCGCCTTCCACAATGTCTGCCTGCATCGCGGTCGCAAGCTCCGCACCGAAAGCGGCAGCGCCGACCAGTTCCAGTGCCCGTTCCACGGCTTTACATGGCACAAGGACGGCAGCCTCGCGCAAATCCCCTGCCGCTGGGATTTCGGCCATCTGACCGACGAGAAGATGCAGTTGCCCGAAGCCAAGGTCGCGGTGTGGCAGGGCTTCGTCTTCATCCGCGAAAATGACGAAGGGCCGTCGATCGAGGACTATCTCGCGCCAATGCCCGAACATTTTGCCCAGTGGCGCAATGAGGAGTGCACGACCGCCATGTGGGTCGGCAAGGTCGTCAACGCCAACTGGAAGGTGGTGATGGAAGCCTTCATGGAAGCGTGGCACTCGGTCGTGACCCACCCGCAGTTCCTCGGTTTCCTCGGCGATGCCAACACGCGCTACGACATCTACGGCGACCATGTGAACCGCGCGCTCACGCCATCGGGTGTGCTGTCGCCGCATCTTTACAACACCGGCAAGACCGAACAGTGGATCGTCGACGAATTCCTGAAGGGCAATGGCCGCAACAATGCCGATGGCGCGGTCGTCGTCCCCGAGGGCTGGACGGCGCGCCAGACGCTGGGCGACTATTTCCGCAAGGAATTCGGCGCGGCGGCCAATCGGGATTATTCGAACGTCAGCGACGGCGAAGTGATCGACTCGCTCGTCTACAATGTCTTTCCGAACTTCTCGCCCTGGGGCGGTTTCCTGCCGACCATCGTCTATCGCTGGCGCCCCTGGCCCGATCAGGACCGCACGCTGATGGAGGTGCGCCTGCTCACGCGTGTGCCGAAGGGCGAACCGCACCCGCCCTGCCCAGCCATGCACATGCTGGGCGAGGATGAGCCATGGGCATCGTTCACGGGCTGGGGCGTACTCGGATCAGTGTTCGATCAGGACATGGAAAACCTGCCCTATGTGCAGGACGGGCTGAAATGCTCGGCCAACAACCGCGTCGAACTGGGCAATTATCAGGAAATCCGCATCCGCCAGTTCCAGCAGACGCTCGACAAATATCTTGCCCGTTTCTGATTCAGCTAAAGGTTCCATGACGATGAAACTGCTCGAACCGATCAAACTTGGCCCGGTCCAGCTCAAGAACCGTGTCGTCTCGACCGCACACGCCGCCTTTACCGACTTCTTCAAGCCGGACTGCGACGGCGAACGTTACATGGCCTATCAGGAGCGCCGCGCCCGCGGCGGTACCGGCCTGATCATCACCACGGCCATGCATGTCCACGAAGCCAGCCAGATGCTCAATCACTGGGTGTTCGAACCGGAAACCATGGCGGTGAAATTCCGCAAGATCAGCGAACGCGTCCATCGCCATGGCGCCAAGATCTTTGCGCAGGTCTTTCACTTCGGTGTGGTCGGCAAATCGGAAACGCACGACGACTTCAAGCCGCTGTGGGGCTTTTCACCGCTCGAAAGCCTTGATGGCGAAACCTGCCATGTCATGACCGACGCCGAGATCGAGGAAGTGATCGATGCCTTTGTCGCAGCGTCGACCTGCGCCACCGAAAATGGCATTGACGGCATCGAACTGCACGCCACCCACGGCTATCTCCTGCAGCAATCCTTCACCCCCTATGCCAACCGCCGCACCGACAAATGGGGTCAGCGGCTTTATTTCGTCACCGAAGTGGCCAAGCGTGTGCGCGCGGCGATCGGGACCGACAAGGCCATGGGCATCCGCATCTCGCTCGACGATTTCAGGGGCCGTGCGCAAGGTGGCCTCGATTTCGATGATGTGCTCGATATCGTCGACGATCTCGTGAAAACCGGCCTGTTCGATTATGTGAACACGTCCGAAGGCAGCGGCTATTTCGACTATTCGCGCGTCATTTCATCGTTCCGGCACAAGTTCGGCAAGACGCTGCCCGCCGTCCGTGCGCTGCGCGAACGCATCAAGGCCGCTGTCCCCGTGATCGGTGTCAACAAGATCCCGACCGTTGATCTCGCCGAACGTGCTTTGGAAGAAGGCGACTGCGACCTTGTCGGCATGACGCGCGCGCAGATCGCCGACCCCGATCTCGTCTACAAGCTCGAACATGGCGAAGCGCCGCGCATACGCACCTGCACGGGCGCCAATCAGGGCTGCATCGACCGCGTCGCCACCTATCCCATCACCTGCATCCAGAACCCTGAAGTCGGCGAGGAAAACCGCTTTGCCGAACTGGCGAAAAAGCCGGTGACGCCGAAACGCGTGCTGGTGGTGGGCGGTGGCCCGGCCGGCATGAAGGCTGCCGAAGTCGCGGCCCGCCATGGTCATCAGGTGACGCTGGCCGAGTCCTCGCACCGGCTGGGTGGACGCCTCAACCTCGTCGAAAAGCTGGGGGCTGCGGCTAACCTCCTGTCGATGACGGCATGGATCGAACAGGAATTGCAGCAGTTGCAGGTCCGCGTGATGTTGCAGACCAAGGTCGACGAGGATTTCATCCGCAACCTTGCGCCCGACGCCATCATCCTGGCATCCGGCGCGCGCGCCAAGGGCACGATCCAGCTCGACAGCGACGGCTCGATCCCGATGCTCGACATCGACAGCGCGGTGCAGGGCCAGTTCGACGGCCAGACCTTCGAGATGAAGGGCACGCATGCCCTCCTCATCGACCGGCGTGGCCATTACGAGACGGCGCTTGCCATCGAAGCCATGGTGCAGCGTGGCGCGAAAGTCACCGTCGTCACGCCGTTCCTCACCTTCGGCGCGAACCTCGGCTTCACCTTCCTCGCCGATTATCTCGGTCTGCTGCCACAATGGGGCGTGCGCGTGATCACGCAGGGACAGGTCAAGCATATCGCCAATGGCACGGCGCACATCCTGAACGGCGCGACCGGCCAGACGGAGGAACTGGCGTTCGACTTCGCGGTTGCGGGCGTACCCGCCGCACCGGTCGATGAATTGCAGGATGTCTGCGCCCGCCATGCGCCCACCAAGGTCGTGGGCGATGCCTATGCCCCACGCACCGCGCTGGAAGCGATCCGCGAAGGCGACCGTATCGGTCGTACGCTCTGATCCGGCACTGAAGGGCGCGTCGCCTCAGGCGCGCGCCCACGCCATGATGCTGTCCACGATCCGCTGTGCGGCCTGTCCGTCGCCGTAAATGTCAGACAGGCCGTACCGCGCGGATCGTTGCGTCGGATCGTCAAGCACGCCATTCACCGCCGCGACAATCCGCGCCATGTCAGTCCCCACCAGTCGCGCACTGCCGACGGCAACGGCCTCTGTACGCTCGGTTGCCGCGCGCATGACCAGTACGGGCGTGCCCAGCGCCGTGGCTTCTTCCTGCACACCCCCTGAATCCGTCAGAACCAGCGCGGCCCGGCGCAACAGGGCGATGAACGGCAAGTAATCCAGCGGCGCGATCAGGTGGACATTGGCCCGCCCGCCCAGCCTCTGCACAATCGCGTCGCGGACCATCGGATTGGGATGCAGCGGACAGACGATCTCCACATCCGCGCGCGCGGCGATCACATCCAGTGCAGCCGCAATGCTGTGAAAACCCCCGCCAATGCTCTCGCGCCGGTGGCTGGTGACCAGAACCAGCTGCCGGCTTTCGGCAAAAGCAAAGCGCTGCGCCAGCATATGCGCCAGTGCGACGTCGCTTTCGACCCGGGCCACAGCATCGCGCAGTGCATCGATCACGGTATTCCCGGTCACCACAATATGTGCCGGGTCGACATTTTCCGCCACAAGATTGGCGCGCGCGCCCTCGGTCGGCGCGAAATGCAACGTTGCAAGGCTCGCGGTCAGCCTGCGGTTCCCCTCCTCCGGCCATGGCGACAGGCGATTGCCGGTGCGCAGCCCCGCCTCGACATGACCGACCGGGATACGCTGGTAATAGGCGGCAAGCGCGGCGGCAAAGCTTGTCGTCGTATCGCCATGGACGAGAAGCAGATCAGGCTGTTCCAGTGCCAGCACAGGGGCCAGTCCGCGCAATATGGCCTCTGTCACGTCCGACAGCCCCTGTCCGGGTCGCATCAGATCAAGATCATGGTCAGGCACGATGCCGAACTGCGTCAGCATCTGATCCAGCATGTCGCGGTGCTGTGCCGTCACGCACACGCGCGAGACTACATCGGGCGTTTCCGCCAGCCGCCTGATCAGTGGCGCCAGCTTGATCGCTTCGGGCCGGGTGCCAAACACCGTCAGCACCTTCAATACGGCCGCGCCGCGCCCCTTGACCATGATGTCGCCCCCCCCCGCGCATTGGCCCTTTGCCCCTTGGACAAGAAAATAGTTATACTGATCAGGCGACAGAAGTCATGGTCGCAAGACAAAACAGCAATGCTTTCCGAAAAAACATGCTTCTACAATATCGACAGCGCAGTTTGTGACTGGCGACACCGGCCTTGGGGGAACAAGCGCATGGCAGAACAGATCGACGAATATGATTTCATCGTCAGCGGGGCAGGCTCTGCCGGGTGCGCCGTTGCCGCGCGCTTGAGCGAAGGCGGCAGATACACGGTCCTGCTGCTTGAAGCCGGGCCACCCGACAAGGCCTTCTGGATCAGGGTGCCGATGGGTTTTCCCATGCTGTTCACCGACAGGCGTGTGAACTGGATGTTCGAATCCGAGCCGGAACCCGAACTGATGGACCGCCGCATGTATCAGCCGCGCGGCAAGGTGCTGGGTGGCACCAGTTCGATCAACGGCATGCTCTACATCCGTGGCCATGCGCGCGACTATGATCATTGGCGCCAGCTTGGTTGCACCGGCTGGGGCTATGACGATGTCCTGCCCTTTTTCCGCAAGGCCGAGGACCAGCAGCGTGGCGAGGATGAATTTCACGGCGTCGGTGGCCCGCTCACCGTCTCCGACCAGCCCGAACGGTCCGAAATCGCTGATGCCATTGTCGCCGCAGCCCAGCAGGCCGGCATCCCCTACACGCCGGATTTCAACGGCGCCCAACAGGAAGGCACGGGTTTTTACCAGACGACGACGCGCAACAAACGCCGGATGAACACGTCGCAGGCCTATCTCGCCCCTGCCCGCACGCGGCGCAATCTGCACATCGAAACCGGCGCACACGCCACGCGCATCCTCGTCGAAAACCGCCGCGCCGTCGGCATCGAATATCGCACCAGGGCCGGGATCAGAACCGCCCGCGCGCGGCGCGAAATCGTGGTTTCGGGCGGTGCCTTCGGCTCTCCCCAGCTGTTGCAGCTGTCGGGAATCGGCCCGGCTGCCCACCTGCGGTCGTTCGGTATCGCCCCGGTGCTTGATCTGCCCGGCGTCGGGTCGAATCTCATGGATCATTTCTATGCCTCGCTCACCTTTCGGTGCAGCAAGCCGATCACGATCAACGAACTGGCGAACAGCCCGTTGAAACAGCTGAAGGCCGGGCTGGAATATGTGCTTTTCCGGCGCGGCGCACTCAGCAACAATGGCATTTTCGCGGGCGTTTTCACCCGCACCGATGCCATGCAGGATCGCCCCAATCTTCAGATCAATACCAATATCTGGACGGTGCAAAGCCGCACCAAAACGGGGATGAAGGCGCATCCATTCCCCGGCTTCACCATGAGTCCGGTCCATCTCAACCCGCGCGCTTCGGGCACGGTGCGGCTGAAATCCGCCGATCCGCTCGCCGCCCCTGAAATCCGGCAGAACTTCCTGAAAGACCGCGTCGATATCGATGCGATGATCGCGGGCGTACGGATCGTCCGCAACATCGCCGCGCAACCGGCGCTGGCGTCCTATTATGACGGGGAAGTCGCGCCCGGCCCTGGCGTGCAAAGCGACGACGAGATCGAGGCATGGCTGCGCGCCAACGCCATTGCCAATCTGCATCCGGTCGGATCGTGCCGCATGGGGGTGCAGGACGATGCCGTGGTCGATCCCGAACTCAGGGTGCGCGGCATCGATGGCCTGCGCGTCGCCGATGCCTCGATCATGCCGACGCTACCGGCAGGCAACACCAATGCGCCCGCGATCATGATCGGCGAAAAAGCGGCCGACATGATCCTGCGCGCGGCGCGCGCCTGAAAAGCCCTTCACCGGGAGCGCATGGCTCCGCTCTTGCTTCCTTTGCGGTTCCAGTGTGATAAGTCTTCATCATCAGGCGGAAAATGACGGCGGAAAGCCGCGCCCGCTTTCGGGGAGAGGTCTCAATGCAGGCATGGCTGGTCCATGGCTATGGCGACATGCGGTTGGCCGAAGTGCCCGAACCGGTGGCCAAGCCCGGCTGGGTCAAGGTCAGAGTTCGTGTCGCCCAGCCCAGCATCACCGAGATCCTGTTGTTCCACGGCGAAAAAACCTATGGCCACGACATTATCGCCCGCCGATTGTCGGCAGGTCCGGCGCAATTGTTCGGTCATGAGTTTTCGGGCGAAGTCGTGGCACTGGGGGCTGGCGTCACCAGCCTTGCGGTCGGTGACCGGGTAACGGCACGCGGTTCCCATCCCGAAGGCATTGTTGGCTTCGACTATCCCGGCGCCTTTGCCGACTATGGCATTTTCCCCGAAAGCCTGCTGGCGAAGCTGCCCGATCATGTCAGCGACAGCGAGGGCGCGGCGATCCAGCCGCTGACCGATTGCGTCGCCGCTGCCCATGCGGGCGACATCCGCCCCGGCGACACCGCCATCGTCATCGGACTTGGTGCGATGGGCCTTGGCTGCCTGCAAGCCGCGCGGGCCTTGGGCGCGGGCACCGTCGTCGGCATTGCCCGTCGTCCGCAGGTGCTCGACATGGCGCGCACACTCGGCGCCGATGTCGTGATCGACGCCAACCGCGACGATCCGGTGGAGGCCGTCCGCGCGCTGACGGGTGGGCGGGGTGCGGATGTCGTTTTCGAGTGCGCGGGCGGGCCTGTCGCGCGCGGACTTGCGGGCAATGCAACACTTGTCCAGGCGGCGCAGATGGTGCGCGACGAAGGCCGCGTCGTCGGCGTTGCCTTCGATGGCGATGCCGCCATCCTGCCCTACAGCGCCTTTCGCTTCCGCAGCATCCAGTATCGCTTCCCGCGCATACTGACGCGCGCCATGTTCGAGGAAACGGTGGCCTTGGTCGCCTCGGGCGCCATCCGGCTCCGACCGCTTATCACCCATGTGCTCGATGGCATCGGCTCTCTGCCGTCCGCTTTCGATCTCACCGCCGACAAGGCGCAGCATGGCCTCATCAACCCTGCCCAGATCCGCATTTCATCCTGACAGACGGAGAGCCGCATGACCCGCAAAGAACTGGCCCATCACCTGTTCCAGACTGTCTATTACGGCAACATCGACCGTGGCGACATGGACGGCGCCGCCACCGCGCTCCACCCCGATATTGTCTGGAGCCATGCACAGGTCTGGGCGCATCATGAATTCGCGCGCGGCGAGGCCAAGGTGCTCCACGGGCGCAAGGCGGTGCATGATTATCTCGCCGCCCGCGTCCCCCAGTTGCGCGAGGCCGCGATCACCCACCATGTCCGCGAAATGGTCATGGAAGGCGATACCGGCGCGTTCATCGGCGCGGTCGAAGGACCGGGGCCGGAACAGCGGTTCATGGTATGGTTCACGCTGAAAGACGACCTGATCGGCACCTATACGCTGCGCCCGCTCTGACGCGCTCCGCGCCGCTTCTGCCAGCGCAACACCCCCGTTGCGAACAGGCCGAGCGGCGCAAGTCCCGCCACGAGCACCAGCCAGCGCAGCAACAGCCCGCCTGCCGAACCATCGTGCAGCGCGTGGAGCCAGTTGTTGACCGTCGTCAGCGTTCCGGCGCGCTGCGCATCGACCAGCGCCGACACCCGGCCATCGGCGGCATCGACGAACACATAGCTGTGCGGAAAGCGATGGCTCGGGTCGCCTGGCTGCTGCATCCGCAGCACATAGACGCCCCCTGCCGCTGGCGGCGTCTCGATCCACGCAAGCCGCGCGTCGGGCAGCGTCGCCTGCGCGCGGGCGACCGCCTGATCGACGCCGACCAGCCGCCCGCGCACTGCGGTCGCAGGCCAGACAGGCTTGTCGACCGGCCCCAGCACCGGGGCCAGCACGGCGTTGCTTTCGACCGGAAGGGCAAGCATGACGCCGGTCCCCACCAGCATCAAGGACAAGGCGATGCTCGTCAGCCCCGCCAGCTTGTGCCAGTCATAAAGCGCGCGGATGGGCGGCGCCCCGCGCTTCAGCGCCAGCGCCTTTTTCCACTGACCGCCACGCGGCCACCATGCCCACAGCCCGCTGAGCAACAGCACCAGAAGCGCCAGCCCGGCATAGCCCATGATCACGCCGCCCACCGGACCGATGAGCAGGCGATAATGCAGGTTGTAGATCCACGTCATCGCGCTATCGCCCCAATAGTCGCGGCGCAGCACGCGGTCGCCATCGGGCGACAGCCAGACCAGCATCGGCGCGAAATCCGCGCCCGCCCGCTCCGGCGGATTATAATAGCGCGCTGGAATCGCCCCCGGCGCGCCCGTCGCCTCGAACCGCCATGGCCCGAACTTGTCGGGATAGGCGGCGCGCACTGTCTGATAGGCCCGCTCCCACGACACCGGGGCGACAGGTGCCGCCACGGCCATTTCAGGGTTCAGCGCCGCATCAATGCGCGGATAGAAAACCAGCATTGATCCGGTCAGCCCCGCCAGCACGAACAGCGCGCCCAAGGTCAGGCCCAACCACAGGTGAATGTGGCGGACGACACCCCGGATACGGACGCGGTCGTGCGGGCGGGACCGGATCATGGCCTAGAAGCGCGCGCGCACACTGGCCGATACCGTGCGCCCGTCTGCCGGACTGTGCAGCGTCTGTGCACCGTCCCACCAGACATATTCGCGGTATTCATCGGTCAGGTTCTTGACGGTCAGCGCGACTTCGACAGCCTCGGTCACGCGATAGGCGGCCTCGGCATTGAGCACGGCAAAATCACCGAACCGCCCACGATTGTTGCTGGTCGTCAGTTCATAGGCTGACTGGCCATTGCCCCACAGCGACAGGCGCAGGCGCGATACGCCGGTAAAGTCCGCCCCGCCCGACCACAGCCAGCGCGGCGTATGGTCAAGGTCGTTGCCGAGCGTCAGCGGCGAGGCCGGATCGGGCGTCGTGATGATCGCCTTCTGCCAGGCCAGCGCGCCCCAGAATGACAGGCCTTGAACGGGTCGCGCGCTTAGCTGCACATCGATCCCCTGCCGCTTGGTTGCGCCGACATTTTCGAAATCGCCCAAGGGATCGTTGAGCTTGCGCTTGATCTCGCCGCTCGCCTTCTGCTCCCAGAAGGCGACGCGCGTTTCAATGCGGTCGTGCGGCGCATATTTCACGCCGATTTCCCAGCCCTCGTTCACGGATGGCGCAAGGTCGATCTGGCGCGGCGGGATGAGATAGGCGCCCGACCCAAGTCCGATCTGGAAGGTCTTGCCCCAGTTTCCATAAAGCGTCAGCCCATTAAGCGGCGTGACGGCGACCGAGATTTTCGGCTGGTCGATGCTGCCATAATCGTTGATCGGTGCGGTCGTGCCATTGAGCCGGTTGGCGAAATCGCCGCCCACCCAGTCGATGCGATAGGCGGGCGTGATCTTCAGCCACGGCGCCGGTTCAAGGATCGCCTGCACGTAAACGCCGCCGACCGAAACGTCGAACTGCTGGTCGCGCGTCTGGCTGGTCGCCACGCGGTTGACCGAAAGATAGCGCCGCGATTCATTGTCCTGTTTCTGGATGTCGCCGCCCAGTTCCACCATCAGCGGCATCCCCGCCAGATTGGCGTGATAGTGCATGGCCATGAGCGCGCCCCACTGGTCTTCGTCGGTCACGCGGCGCTGCTGCGATGCGCCCGCCGAAAATTTGACGTAGCGATCATCACGGAAACGATTGAAATAGGCCTTGGCCGACAGGTCGAAATCGTCCGACAGGGCGGCATCCAGGTGCAGGCTGTATTGTCCGATCTTACGACGGTCGCCATCCGAAGCGTTATAGGCATTGGTCATGCGCGGATCGGCTTCGGCATCGGCGCGGGTCAGATAGCCGGCTTCCTGCGCCTTGCCGTCATAATGGCGCGCAATGGCGCCAAGCCGCAGATCGTCCGAGGCATTGTAGAACCATTTGCCCGCAAGGCTCAGCCGTTTCGTACGGCCATGATCGCGATAGCCTTGTGCATCACGGTAGGCGACAAGGTAATTCTGGCTGAACTTGCCGTTTTCCAGCCCCGCCGAAACCTGCCCTTCATAGCTGTTGTAGCTGCCTGCCGACAGCTTGGTGTCGAGATAGGTGCCACCCGTGCGCGTGCGGATGTTGGCGTTGCCTGCGATACTGTGCAGGCCATGGCGCGGGTCCGACGTGCCGCGCACGACTTCGATGCTTTCGATGTCGAGCGGGAAGACCATGTCGATGAACGGCATGTTGCCGTCATTGCTGTTTGACGGAATACCGTCGATCAGCAGCTTCACCGCGTTGATCTCGCCTTCGCCATTAAAGCCACGGAACGAGAATTTGCCGCTCGTCGTGCCCTGGTTGAAATCGGTCAGCAGCACGCCAGGCAGGCGACCGATCAGTTCCCAGACATAATCGACATCGGCACGCTGCGCGACGTCCGCGCCCAGCCGGTCGACCGAGGTGACGACGTTCTGGCTGCTGCCTGCCATGCCACGTGCGGTGACGACAATGTCGCCGACGGAAAAGCTGGTATCCGGTGCCTCGATGCGCCCACGCGTGGCGGGCGCATGGCCTTCATGGTTCTGGGCTAGGACGGGGGCCGCCGACAGCAGGGCGGCAAGAATGGTCATGGACGTTTTCATGATGAGAAACCCGATAGAAATGAACGACAGGTCATCCGGAAAACCGCGCAAGAACATCTGTCTGCATCTGGTGTTTACCTGGTGCAGAGAGGGAGCGAACCGGATGATGCCGTTCACTGCGCGCGGTCAGCGCAGCGTGGGCGGGCCATGGGCTGGCGGCGGCGGCGCGGCCAGCCGGTGCGTCGTCAGATCGGCAATCGCCGCACCGAACGTCAGGACGAGGCCATAGGCGAAGGGTATCGTCATGGCCAGCGCATCGACATGCAAAAGCGCACTGCCCATGCCAGGGGCAAACAGGCAGGGGCTTTCCGCCGTATCTGGCTGGGCAGGCGTTTTCTGGCCAAGGTCGATGACGACCTGTTTCTGACCCATGCCCGAACACAAAATGATGGTCACGCCATCCGTGCTGGTGGCGGGCATATAGCCCGCAGGCACCAGCATCCGCAGGGCAAGCCCGCAGAACAGCAGCGTCGCAAGAAGCGCCCGCCCCATATCGCCCTGTCTGGTCCATGCCTGCATGGCTGGCGCGTTAGGCGATTGATGACCAACTGTCAAAGCAATGTCGCCGCCAGCCCGCTTTGCGGCCAATTGCCTTTGCCGTCAGGCCTGATAGATTCGCCATGCGGCGGCCATGACAACAAAAACACATGGCTGTCGGCATGGGGAGGCTTTCGTGAAAGACCGGTGGATGATGCGCGCTGCCATGACGGCGGCGGCGCTGACGGGAACAGCTGCACTCGTGGCGCGCGCCGGCGATGGCCCTGCGCCGGGCGGCAGCTACACCGTCGCGCAGTATCAGGCCGGACAGGCGGTCTATGAAGCCAGTTGCACCGTCTGTCACGACCGCAGGCTTGAAGGCTCGTCGCACGGCCCGGCGCTGAAAGGCCCGACCTTCGCGCAACATTGGGCCAGCCGCAGCAGCGACGACCTCCTTGCCTTCACGCAGTCGATGATGCCCCCCGCTCAGGGCGGCAGCCTGTCGGCGCAGGACTATGCCGCCGTCACTGCCTATGTGCTCGCCGCAAACGGCCATGGGGCGGGGCACGTGCCGCTTGCCAAAGGCCGCGCCGTGCCGATTGGCCGCGCGGGCCATTCCCCGCCCCCGGCCGCCGCGCCGCCTATGGCTGCCGCAGGCGCTCAAAAGCCCGAACGCTATTCCAGCGCCTTCGAGGACATGGTCGCCCGTCTTGGCGCACAAAACCGCAGCGCGCCCGTGCTCGCCCCTGTCACCGAAGCGATGTTGAGCGCGCCCCCGCCCGGATCATGGCTGAACTGGCGCCGCACGCGCACCGGCCATGGCGACAGCCCGCTTAATGCGATCAACGCGGCCAATGTCGGGTCACTGAAACTCGCCTGGGTGATGGCGCTGCCCGATGGCGTCAACCAGACAACGCCTTTGGTGCATGACGGCGTGCTGTTCGTCATCGCGCCCGGCGGACGGCTCATGGCGCTCGACGCCGCAAACGGCGACTTCATCTGGGACTATCGCTATGCCCCGACGTCGGGCGACAAGGTCGCAGTCACGCCGATGCGCAACATCGCGATTTATGGTCACAACATCTATCTTGCCACGCCAGATGCCGCACTGGTCGCCGTCGATGCCCGCAGTGGCCGCGAGGTATGGCGCACGCAAAAAGCCGACACCGCCGATGGCTTCACCCACACGGCAGGGCCGGTGATTGCCAATGGCGTCGTCATCAGCGGCATCAACGGCTGCGAGCGCTTCAAGAAACAACCCTGCTTCGTCAGTGGCCACGATCCCGAAACGGGCCGCGAACTGTGGCGCACATCGGTCATCGCCCAGCCTGGCGACCATGGCGACAGGAGCTGGGCTGGCCTCGCCCCGGAATTTCGCGCAGGTGGCGACATGTGGATCGCCGGCACCTATGATCCGGCCACCGACAGCTATTTCATCGGCACGGCACAGGCAAAGCCCTGGGTTGCCGCCAGTCGCCGTATGACGCCGAAAGATGACGTGCTTTACACCAATTCCACCCTTGCACTTGATCCGCGCACCGGGCGCATCAAATGGTGGTTCCAGCACAGCCCCGGCGAAACGCTCGACATGGACGTGGTCTATGAACGCGTTGCTGTCGACGATGGCGACCAGTCGTATTTGTTCACGGCCGGCAAGGACGGCATTCTCTGGAAGCTCGACCGTAAAAGCGGCAAATATCGCGGCCATGTCGAAACCGTCTATCAGGACGTATTCACGCACATCGACCGGAAGACCGGCAAGGTCACACTGCGTCCCGATCTCATGACAGCGCAGGTCGGGCAGTTCATACCGTCATGCCCCACCACCTTTGGCGGCCACAACTGGCAGGCGATGGCCTATGACCGGGCGCAGCATGCGCTAATTATCCCGCTGTTGCAGATGTGCGGCGGCATTGCCGGATCGGCGGTCGATTTCAAGCTCGGTGGCGGCGGCCTTGGCGTCGGCGCGCTATCGGACCCCGGACGCTCTGTTCACATGCCCGGCACCGAAAAAGGCCAGTTTGCCAAGCTCGCATCCTATGATGTCCGCAGTCTGAAACCGCTGTGGTCGATCACCCAGCCCACGCCTTTTTCAACAGCGGCGCTGGCGACCGCAGGCGGGCTGGTGTTCATCGGCGACGTCGACCGTTATTTCAAGGCGTTCGACACGAAAACAGGCAAGCTGTTGTGGCAGACGCGCCTCGGCACGGCAGCGCATGGATTCCCGATTTCCTATGCGGCAGGCGGCAAGCAGTATGTTGCCATCACCGCAGGCCAACTCGGCGCCTATCTCCTGGTCGCCGGCCAGGCCGGGCGGATATACCAGCCTGCCAATGGCAATGCGCTCTATGTGTTCGCGCTGCCCTGACACCCGACGGTTGTGTGCTCATTCAAGGCAAATTTTTGTACTCAAGCGGAAAGGCGTGGCGCTTCATTTTGCCACCTATTCAAATTGGGAGCATGAAACCCACTAGCAGAGCTGACGGCTTGTGATTAGAGACGCCCAATAGAGCAGTGTTTATGCAGTTCTGTCACACTGCCGAAAATTGCGGACTGAAAGCGTGTTCCGGGAGGATAAGCGTTAAAAATGGCAAGGGTTGATCAGGGCGTTCCCGACCACCTTCATCAGGTTGTCGATTGTCAGTGGGCTTGCCCCGCACACACACCTGTCCCGGAATATCTGCGCCTGATTGCCCAGGGGCGCTATGCCGAATCCTATGAAGTCAACTGGTGGTCGAACGTGTTTCCCGGCATTTTGGGCCGTGTCTGCGATCGCCCGTGCGAACCGGCCTGCCGCCGTGGCCGCGTCGAGGAAGAACCGGTTGCCATCTGCCGCCTGAAACGCGTTGCGGCCGACAACAAGGGCGACATTTCCGCCATGCTGCCGAAGGCGCCCACGGCCAAGAACGGCAAGCGCATCGCCTGTGTCGGCGCTGGCCCTGCGTCGCTCACCGTCGCGCGCGACCTTGCCCTGAATGGCTATCAGGTGACCGTGCTTGACGGCGGCCATCAGGCTGGCGGCATGATGCGCAGCCAGATCCCGAAGTTCCGCCTGCCCGACGAAGTGATCGACGAGGAATGCGGCTATGTCGAAGGCCTCGACGTCGAAATCCGCCTGAACAGCTGGATTTCCAGCCTGAAGGACTTGCACGCCGAAGGCTGGGACGCCGTCTTTGTCGGCACCGGCGCACCGCGCGGCCGCGATGCCGACCTGCCGGGCCGTCAGGAGGCTGCCGCCAACATCCACATCGGCATCGACTGGCTGTCGAACCTCGCGTTCGGCCATGTCGACAGCGTCGGCAAGCGCGTGATCGTGCTTGGCGGCGGCAACACCGCCATGGACTGCTGCCGCTCTGCCCGCCGCCTCGGTGCCGAGGAAGTCCGCGTCATCGTCCGTTCGGGCTTCGATGAAATGAAGGCCTCGCCCTGGGAAAAGGAAGAGGCGCTGCACGAAGACATCATCATCCAGAACTGCATGGTTCCGATGAGCTTCGAGCACGACAACGGCAAACTGACCGGCGTCACCTTCGAACATGTCGAAGTCCAGTATGACGACAAGGGCCGCCGCTCGCTCGTGCCGACCGGGCGCATGGAAACCGTCGGTTGCGATCAGGTGCTGATCGCCATCGGTCAGGAAAACAGCTTCCCGTGGATCGAACGCGACATCGGCCTCGAATTCGACAAGTGGGGCATGCCGGTTGTCGACGCCAAAACCTTGCAGTCGACGGTGCCGAACATCTTCTTCGGCGGTGACGCGGCGCTTGGTCCGAAGAACATCATCACGGCCGTCGCCCAGGGGCATGAAGCGGCGATCTCGATCGACCTGTTCCTGAAAGGCAAGGATGTCGTCGCCGACCGTCCGGCCGACCGGATCACGCTCGCCAGCCAGAAGATGGGCATCCACGAATGGGCCTATGATAACGAAGTCACGAACGATCTGCGCCACAAGGTGCCGATACGCGACCTCGACATCGCTCTCAAAGACGTGCGCCTCGAACTCGAACTCGGCTATGACGAAAAGCTCGCCTATGCCGAGGCCGAACGCTGCTTCAACTGCGATATGGCGACGGTGTTCACGCCGTCGACCTGCATTGAATGCGACAGCTGCGTCGACATCTGCCCGACCGAATGCATCACCTTCACCGAAGACGGCGAAGAAGATGATCTGCGCGGGCGCCTGAAGGCACCTGCCCTGAACGACGATCAGCCGCTTTACATCGCCGGCGGCCTGAAAACCGGCCGTGTCATGGTGAAGGACGAAAATGTCTGCCTTCACTGCGGCCTGTGTTCTGAACGCTGCCCGACCAATGCATGGGACATGCAGAAGGTCGACTGGCTCGTCGCCCATGCGGGCGCGGAGGCTTGAAATCCATGACTGCCATCACTGCCACCAACGACTTTGTCATCAAGTTCGCCAACGTCAACGGCTCCGGCTCGGCGTCGGCCAACGAGATGTTCGCCCGCGCCATCATCCGCATGGGTGTGACCGTGTCGCCGCGCAACATCTTCCCGTCGAACATCCAGGGCCTGCCGACCTGGTATGAACTGCGCGTATCGGCCGATGGCTGGCTGGGCCGCCGCGGCGGCTGCGACCTCATGGTTGCGCTCAATCCGCAGACCTGGGACCGCGACGTCGCGGAAATCGTGCCGGGCGGCTATCTGTTCTACGATTCCACCCGCGTTCTGCCGCAATCGAAGTTCCGCGACGATATCAATGTCATCGGAATTCCGCTGACAGAAATCTGCGCGAAGGAATTCCCGATCGCGGCGCAGCGTCACCTGTTCAAGAACATCATGTATGTCGGGGCGCTGACCGCGCTTCTCGACATGGATTTTGCCGTTGTCGAACAGCTGATCGCCAAGCAGTATCGCGGTAAGGACAAGCTGATCGAAGGCAACCGCCGGGCCGCGCGCATCGGCTATGACCATGCCCGCGAAAACTTCGCCTGCCCGATCGGCCTGCGCGTCGAGCGTGGCGACAGCGTCGGCGACCGCATCTTCATCGACGGCAACAGTGCGCTTGGCCTTGGCGCTGTCTATGGCGGGGCCACGGTCGCCGCCTGGTATCCGATCACGCCGTCGACCTCGGTGGTCGAAGCCTTCACCGCCTATTGCCGCAAATATCGCACCGATCCGGAAAGCGGCACGGCGCGCTATGCCATCGTGCAGGCCGAAGACGAACTGGCGTCGATCGGCATGGTGATCGGTGCGGGCTGGAACGGCGCGCGCGCCTTCACCGCCACGTCGGGCCCCGGCATCTCCCTGATGCAGGAATTCATCGGCCTGTCCTATTTCGCCGAAGTGCCGTCGGTGATCGTCGATGTTCAGCGCGGCGGTCCCTCGACCGGCATGCCGACGCGCACGCAGCAGTCCGACCTTCTGCTCTGCGCCTATGCTTCGCATGGCGACACGCGGCACATCCTGCTCTTCCCCGAAGACCCGCACGAATGTTTCACCATGGGGGCGGAAGCCTTCGATCTGGCCGAACGTTTCCAGACCCCGGTATTCGTCATGACCGATCTCGACATCGGCATGAACGAACGGCTGTGCAAACCGTTCACCTGGGATGACAATGCCCGCTATGATCGCGGCAAGGTGATGACTGCCGAAGAACTCGAAGCGGGCAAGAATTTCGGCCGCTATCTCGATGTCGACGGCGACGGCATCCCCTATCGCACATTGCCCGGCACCCACCCGACCAAGGGTGCCTATTTCACGCGCGGCACCACCCGCAACCCCTATGCCAAATACAGCGAAGTGGGTGCGGACTATGTCTACAACATGGAACGCCTGCGCCGTAAGCATGACACCGCAAAATCCGTCGTTCCCGCGCCGGAAATCCGGGCGGCCAGCCAGCCGACGTCCTATGGCGTCGTCTATTACGGCTCGACCGCGCCCGCGATGGACGAGGCGCTGGCGCGCATGGAAGCCGATGGCATCCACGTCAACGCGCTGCGTGTCCGCGCCTTCCCCTTCGCCGACAGCATCAACGATTTCATCGAACAGCATGAAGCCGTGTTCGTCGTCGAACAGAATGAAAGCGCGCAGCTGCGCACCATGCTGATCAACGAAGGCGACCTCGACCCGAAGAAGCTCGTGCGGGTGCTGCATTATGACGGCACGCCCATCACCGCCCGCTTCATTGCGGAGGCGATCACGTCCGTGATCGACGACCGCAAGGTCCAGCCCCTCCCGACGTCGCTGAAGAGGTAATGCAATGACCTACATTCCAAAGCCGAAACTGCTGCGTCCGGACCAGCCGAAGAACGAACTGGGCTACACACGCCGCGATTATGAAGGCGCGATTTCGACGCTGTGCGCGGGTTGCGGCCATGATTCGACCAGCGCCGCCATCGTTCAGGCCTGCTTCGAACTCGATATCGAGCCGCACCGTGTCGCCAAGCTGTCCGGCATCGGCTGTTCGTCGAAAACGCCCGACTATTTCCTGGGCAATTCGCACGGCTTCAACAGCGTTCACGGCCGCATGCCGTCGGTGCTGACCGGCGCCGCCCTTGCCAACCGCGAGCTCATCTACCTCGGCGTCTCGGGCGACGGCGACTCCGCGTCCATCGGCATCGGTCAGTTCGCCCATGCCATGCGGCGCGGCGTGAACATGACCTACATCGTCGAAAACAACGGCGTTTACGGCCTGACCAAGGGCCAGTTCTCGGCCACTGCCGACAAGGGATCGAAGAGCAAGCGCGGCGTGATGAACGCCGACAACCCGATCGATCTCGTCGCCCTCGCGCTCCAGATCGGCGCGTCCTATGTCGCGCGCAGTTTTTCGGGCGACAAGGAGCAGCTTGTGCCGCTGATCAAGGGTGCGCTGCGCCATCGCGGTCCAGCCTTCATCGACGTGCTCAGCCCCTGCGTCACCTTCAACAACCACGCCGGCTCGACCAAGAGCTACGACTATGTCCGCGAACACAATGAAGCCGTGAACAGCCTCGACGTGATCCTGCCGCGCGACAAGATCGAAACCTCATATGCGCCGGGCGAACTGCGCCGCGTGGTCCAGCACGACGGTTCGGTGCTGATGCTGCGCAAGCTCGGCGACGATTATGATCCCACCGACCGCATCAGCGCGATGAATCATCTGCACGAACGCGCGGCCCTTGGTGAAATCGTCACGGGCCTGCTGTTCGTCGATGAAAGCGGTGAAGACATGCACCGCAACCTCAACATGGTTGAAACGCCGTTGAACCGTCTGGGCGATGCCGATCTCTGCCCCGGTGCCTCCGCGCTTGAAGCCCTGAACGCCTCGCTGCGCTGAAATTGCGGGCCGCGTGCCCGGCACATGACCAAAACACCGGCAGGATCACGCATCCTGCCGGTGTTTTCATGCCACAGCCCGGCATCGCGCGATGGCGTTGCCACCGCCTGTTGCCAGCTCACCGTGCACTGTTGCCAGTTGCCTGTTCCATGCTAGCCTTCGCAGCCTGAAACATGGGGAAGGACAACGACATGGCAGACAAGGGCGTTTACGCGATCGTCCCGCAGATCAACTCCGACGACCGCGCCGCGATCCACGACACGCTGGCCGCCTATGGCGCCACCTTCGACAATGGCGATCTTGCCGCCTTTGGCCGCCTGATCGCGCCTGATGCCGTTGTCCGCCTGCCGTCTGGCGACCGCTTCATCGAACAGGCACGTGGCCATGACGCGCTGATGGCCCTGTTCGACGGCATCCGCAGCGACCTGCGCAGCAAGGGGCTGCAGCCCCGCCATCATGTCAGCACCATCATGATCAAAAGCGCCAGCGCCACGCGGGCCGAAACGGACGCCTATCTGCTTTACACCGAACATGACAATGCCAGCGGCGATACCAAAGTCGTTCGCGGCGGAATCTACAGCTTCACGCTGGAAAAGCGCGACGGCGCATGGCTGATCATCGACTGGTCGGTGAAATACGACGGCTTCAGCCTCTAGCGTAACCATCCCTTTATTCACCTGTCGTCAGGGCTGTACGTGACTATATTAAAAAATTCGGGCCTCAGTGGCACAAATCCTGTATCGTGGGCGTTGTAGGCATGTGTTTTTAACAACGCCCCAGCTACTGTCATGATATGTCCAAAAATCCTGCCGAATGAAGCGCAGCGCCTCGAAGAGCTGGCGGATTATGGTTTCATCACCGATCCGCTTGAACCGCAACTCGATCCGATCGTCGAATTGACGGCCAGGCTTTTCCAGGCGCCCGCAGCGGCGGCCAACATGATCGGCGAACACGAAGCCTTTTTCGCTTCTGCCGTCGGGGTTGGCACATGCGACATGGGACGCGACGTCTCCTTTTGTGCGCATACCATCACCGGCAACGATGTGCTGGTGATCCCCGATGCCACGCTGGATGATCGGTTCCACGACAATCCGCTTGTCACGGGCGACGCTCATTTCCGTTTTTATGCCGGGGTGCCGCTCCGCACGCCCGCCGGGCATGCACTCGGCGCGCTGTGCATTGTCGATACGCGGCCACGGAATGATTTCAGCGAAAGCGATCGCCGGCTGCTGGCATATCTGGGCCAGCTCGCCACCGAACAGCTGACGATCCGCCGCCTGCGCATCGCACCAGCCATGCCCGCTTCGCCCATCTCGCGCGTACATCGCAAAACGCCATCATTGGCTTCGATGCCGAACAACGCATCACCTTGTGGAACGAAGCGGCCACGAAGATCTTCGGCATCAGCGATACCGACGCACGCCAGAAAAAGCTTTCCGCATTCTTCACGCCGTCCAGTGCGCAAAGATTGACGGCGGCCATTGCCAGCAACATGTCGGATGTCGACACGGAAGCCGCGCCGCAGCACATCGATTTGCAAGGCCTGCGTGCAAATGGCCAGATATTTCCGGTCGAATTCGCGCTGTCGCACTGGCAGGATGGTGGCCAGCAATATTTTGCGGCACTGATTGTCGATGCCTCGGAAAAGCATCAGCAGCGCGACGACCTTTATCACGCGCAATATGTCGATGAAGCCACCGGACTGTTCAACCGCCGCTATGCGATGAAAGTCATTGCAGAGGAGGCGACGCGCAACGATCCCTTCTCGGTCATTCTCGTGCGCATCGAGAATTACAAGGATTACTGCCTCGCGCATGGTCAGGCCGCTGGAAACAGGCTGATGCGCGAACTGGCGCCGCGCCTCAAAGCATCCTTGCGCCCGATCGACATTCTGGCGCGCGTCGGCCCGGATGAATTCAGTCTGACATTGCCCGGCGTGGCCGATCCCATTCGCACGGGCGATGTGGTGCGTCATCTGCTCGCGAACATCCATTCGACGCTGCGCATCGACAAGCAAAGCATCATGGCTTCGGCCCATTGCGGCATCTACCTGCACAATGCCGATGGCCCCGAGCCGAACGAAATTCTGGCGAACGCCGACCTCGCCGTGATGCAGGCCATCAACACCGGCGCGACACATGTCATCTTCGACCCCGCGCTGCGGTCCATCGCCGTGGAGCGGCAAAAATATCTGGAAGAATTACAGCAGGCTCTGGATCATCAGCAATTCAAGCTCTTCTATCAGCCACAGATCAGGCTGAGCGATGGCAAGCTCATGGGTGCCGAGGCGCTGTTGCGCTGGGAGCACCCGGAACGCGGCCTCCTACCGCCCGGCGCCTTCCTTCCCGCACTGGAAGGCAGCGCGCTCTCCGCCGATGTCGGAAACTGGGTGATCGACACTGCTTGCCGGCAGGTTGCGCAGTGGCAGCGGCAGGGCTTTTCAGATCTGCGGATCGGGGTCAACATCGCCACCGCCCAGTTGCAAAATGGCAAATTGCTCACACAGATCAAAGCCGCCCTGGCCAGCGCAAAAATCCCGCCCGAAGCGCTGGAGCTGGAAATAACGGAAAACGTCTTGCTCGAACATGAAGGCTTTCGGGAACAGTTCGTGCAACTGCGTGAACTGGGGGTTGGCCTCGCTTTCGATGATTATGGCACGGGCTATGCCTCACTCAACCTCCTCACGCGCTATCCCATTACGCGGCTGAAAATCGATCGCAGTTTCATCTGGGACATGCACACCTCGCCCTCACACCGGGCGGTGATCAGCGCGATTGTTAATCTTGGCCACAACCTCAACCTGACGGCCATTGCCGAAGGCATTGAAACCGAAGAACAAAGGGCCGCCCTTGTCGAACTGGGCTGCGACGAAGGCCAAGGCTATTTCTATGCCAAGCCTTTGCCTGCCGCCGAATTCGAAGTCCAATATGGCATCGGTCAGTCTCGGCGCACCTGAAAAGGCTGAATATACAGCGCCAATTCGAAACCGGCTGTTTTTTCGCGCTTGACCGTGCGCACGGCGAATCCCGCAGCCAGTGCCGTTTGATGATGGAATATGAAGCCCACGTCTGAGACTGAAATCACTGAACATCATGGGGTGGGGCGCAATCCGATGCGCCCTGCCCTTTCTTTTGCGCACGCACCGCTTGAAAAGACAGTCATGCCTGTCTTTAATGGCTCCTGCCGCCAAGCGAGGGGTCAACCCCGTGGGCGGCGGGCGTGATCGACGCACCATCATGTGCGGCGCCTGCCTTTGGGGAGATGAGCATGACTATCAGCGATGCCGACATTGAAGACCTGATCGCACGACGGGACATTTACGACGTATTGACCCGCTATTCCCGCGCGCTGGATCGTTGCGATGTCGCCTTGATGCAGTCGGTCTACTGGCCCGACGGGGTCGACTATCATGGCGTTTTCAATGGTAATGCCGCCGAGTTTGCCGAATTCATCGTCCGGGAAATCCAGAACTGGTTCGAAGTGACGATGCACGGTCTGATGAACGTGCACATGGAAATCAAGGGCGACGTCGCCTGCACCGAAACCTATCTGTTTGCCTATCACAAGGTGCGCGCCGACAAGGCGCACGAGATTTTCGGGTCACGCTACATGGCGATGTTCGAAGGCCATGGCCTCGATCCGAACCATCATCATTTCTATTTCGGCGGCCGCTATCTCGACCGTTTGGAACGTCGCAATGGCGAATGGCGCATTGCCCGCCGACAGGTTGTCATGGACTGGAACGACAGCCGGCCATCGGGTGAAATCCTCGATCAGGGCATGTTCGCCACGCTCCGTCCTCTGGGCGAAAGGGGGAAAGGCGATCTCGTCTTTTCCAATGTGCCATGAACCGCCGCGCTGACCTTGCGGACCTCGTCGCCCGGCGCGACGTTTATGCCGTCCTCACGCGCTATTGCACCGCGCTCGATCGTGCCGATCTCGACATGATGCGCACGGTTTACTGGCCGGATGGCGAGGATGTACACGGCATCTACAGCGGCAATGCGGGCGAATTCGTGCCATTCATCATTTCGGAAATCACCCGCTATTTCGAAATGGGCACGCACTGCCTGCTCAATGTCGACATCAAGGTGGATGGCGATGTCGCCTGCGCTGAAAGCTATCTCTATTCGGTCTGCCGCGTGCGGGCCGACATGATGGAGGCGCTGCTCGGCAGCCGCTATGCCGCCCACTGGGGTGGACGCGGGCTGGATGCCGGCAAGGAACTGTTCATCATGGCCGGCCGCTATATCGACCGGCTCGAACGCCGGGGCAGTGAATGGCGCATCTTCAAACGACAGGTCGTGATGGACTGGAACGACAGCAACCCGTCGAACCAGATCCTCGATCAGGGCATGTTCGCGTCTCTGCGCCCGCTGGGACAGTGGGGCAAGGACGATCCCTTTTACGCCAATACGCCCTGATTACAGGCGAAGCACACGGCTGGCGCGGCCAAGCACCTGCTTGTCCTGCGCCGGCAGCGCCCATTTCAACGTCAGCCAGATTGCCGCGAACAGGATCGGCAGCAGAATGGCCAGCCGCAAAAAGGCGGGCGCTGTCAGGACGAGCCACGACAGGCCGACCGCTGCGCTGCTGACAATCAGCGCCCGCCATGCCGTGGTGGCAAAGGGAGGCGCGAAGGGGTGCAGGTCTTCGTGGCGGTTGAGCTGGACAATCGGGATCAGGGCCGATGCGGCAAGGCCAAGGCCAACCGCCAGCGCCAGCCCGGTCAGGCCGAAGGCTGGCACCAGAAACCAGCCGGCCGCCGCCGCCAGCACCAGCGCGACAAGGCTTCCGATGAGCGGGTGGTTATACTGGCTGATCACCTGCTGGATCGCCGCCGCCTGCCCGCCAAAGGCTTCGATGCCGCGCGCAAAACTCAAAATGGCAAGCGCGGGCCAGGCCGCCAGGGCGCCAGGGCCGAACAGGTCGAGGATGGCCGGGGCGCCGGCGATGATTACCGCCGACAGCGGCAGCGCAATCGCAATGCTCAGCCGGGTGGCAAAGCCATAAATGCTGGCAATCGCCTTGCGGTCGCGGTCGCCTTCCGCCGCCGACGCCAGTGGCGAGACGACATAGGAAAAGGCGATGCGGATCATCTGGATGATCGAACTGACCTTGCGCGCGATCGTATAAAGCGCCGACGCTTGCGCACCCGATGCGCCGGGCAGCATCAGGTTCAGGATAACAGGGGGCGCATCGCCGAACAGGCGCGCGACAATGTTATAGGGCAGGATCGACAGTCCCGCGAGCAATGTCCCGCGCACCAGCCCCGGCGCATGGCAGCGCCGGAACAGCGCCGGACCGTCATAGTGAATAAACAGCAGCCGCACCGACAAAAGCGCCGTCACGCTGAGCGAGGCAAGATGCGCGTAAAGCAGGCCACGCACGCCGAAACCTGCCGCCCAGAAACCGCCCGCCAGTAGAAGGCGGATCAACTGTTCCCAGAAAATCCGCAGCCGGATTTCCGCGCCAAAGACCCGCCGCGCGCGCAGTGCCGATGTCGCAACCTCGACAAAGGCCCAAAGCGGCAGCGCCCAGGCGAACAGCTGCACGCTTTCAACCAGAATCGCTTCCTCGCTCGGGGCCACATTCAGCCAGCCGGCAAACCATGGCGCATGCCACGATATCAAAAACGCAAGAACAAGCGACGGCAGCACGCCCAAGAGCAGCGCTGCGCGCAGCACGGCGGCCTGCCTTTGCGGTGTCCCCGCCTGTGGCACCACGCGCTGCAAACCCGATGTCACACCAAGGTCGGCCACATTTTCAATGAGATTCACCGCCGCCCACAGCACGGCATACAGGCCATAGCCCGACAGTCCGAACATCCAGACATAGAGTGGCTGGGACACCACCTCGATCACGCCGCCGATGCGTGACAACATGGCCGCGCCCGCGCCCTTGGCGACGTCGCGATTGGAAATGCTGTTCGGGGCGTCCGGTTCGTTCATGTGACTGGTTCGGGCTATAGACCCGCCCGGCCCGAATACAAAGAGGCGCAACAGCGGGTTTTGCCATAATATTGCCGTCGATTGCCGCGACCAAGGCGCAGTTGCGTTCACAATCAAGGATCGGCCCGCGCATGTCCCAGACGTCTTCCGTGATCATCGCCATCATTGGCGAGGCCCCCCTCAAGGTGTGGGGACTGAGCCAGCACGAACGTCTGACCCGCATCGCCGCCAAGGCCGGTTACCAGCTGGGCACGGAACCCGTCGCGGCCGGAAGCGATGCCGTGCAGATCATCGTCAACGGCCGCTACTGCTTTGATCCGCTATGGCTGACCGAAATGCGCAACCATGGCCCGCGCATCCTGACACTGGACAGCGTGCCCGTCCTTGCCATCGTCGAAACGCCCGCCGCTTATGCCGCAGTGACCGCCGCCATGCAGGCCGATGCGCCATTGGCCGCCGCAGCCGGTCTGCCCGCGGTCATCGCCTATGAGGATGTGCCGCCCACCATCTTCAACCAGGCGCTGCGCAAGCGCGAACGCCCCTTCCTGATGCGCGTCACACGTGACAGCATTCCGGCCATCGAACGCGCCAGCTATTTCGGTGCCTACAAGGGCGTTACCGACATTTTGACGAAATATCTCTGGCCCGAACTGGCGCTGTGGCTGACCCGCCTGGCCGCGCGCATCGGCATGACGCCCAATATGGTGACGGCGATTGGCGGCACCTTGTGCCTTGTCGCCCTCTGGTTCTTCGCGACCGGCCAATATTGGACCGGCATCGCCTGCGGCTTTGGCTTCATGGTGCTTGATACGGTCGACGGCAAGCTGGCGCGCTGCACCATCACCTCCAGCTACTGGGGCAACTTTTTCGACCATGGCATCGACCTTATCCATCCGCCTTTCTGGTGGTATGCATGGGGTCTGGGCCTTGCCGCCCATGGCCTGCCGTTGTCGGATGCCCTGTTCTTCTGGGTGATGGTTGCCATTGTCGCGGGTTATGTCCTGCAACGGCTGATCGAAGGCTGGTATATTGGCAAGCTCGGTCTCGACATGCACATCTGGCAGCCGTTTGATTCGCGTTTCCGGCTGATCACCGCGCGGCGCAATCCGAACATGGTGATCCTTGTCGCCGCCCTCCTCGCCGGACGGCCCGATATCGGCCTCCTTGCGGTTGCTGTCTGGACCGTGCTGTCGCTCGTTGTCCATGCTGTCCGTCTGGCGCAGGCAACCGCAACGAAAGCGCGCGATGGCAAGATCACAAGCTGGATGGTGGAGCCGGCATGAATGCAACGATCACGAAATTCGGCTATCCCGCCACGCTGATCCGCGCCTATGACCATTGGGTCGTGCTCGCGCGGCCCGCGCAGCTGACGCTTGGTTCGCTCGTACTCGCTTCGACCAGCGATGCGACGGCTTTCGGCGATCTGCCGCCGGCAGCCTTTGCTGAACTGCACAGCGTCACGCACGCACTCGAAGCCGCGCTCAAGGCCGCTGTCGACCACGACCGTCTGAATTACCTGATGCTGATGATGGTGGACCCGCACGTCCACTTCCATGTCTTCCCGCGCTATGACGGCACACGCACGGGCGGCGGTCTGACACTGGCCGATCCTTCATGGCCCGGCCCGCCCGATCTCGGCAAGGCAACGAAAGGCGATGCCGATGCGCTGGCGGCGCTTGTCGGCTGGCTCAGGCCTTACTGGGCCTGATCAACTGGGACTGATCAACGGGCGTTCGCCGCCCATCCCGCCGTCAGCGCCCGCGCGGCGTCAACGTCGGCGGGAAAATCGACCTCGCCCCATTCCAGCCCGGCAATCGACACGGTATGGATGGGCGTGGTGTTCGCAAGATTGTCGATGGCACGCAGATACCAGCATTTCACGCCATCGGGCGTGCGCATCATGCGTTCGACCTCTGCCCGGAAAATAGCGCCGCCCGCGCCCGTCATCGCCAGCATGCCGATCGATTCGGCATTGGCGACATCGGCAGACAGCCGCTTTCCGATCGACAGCAGCCGGTCGCCATCGCGTGCGACCTTCATGTCGTCGTCGTCATAGGCGGGCTTGATATCGACGGTGACAGTGATCGGCGCGCGGGCTTCGGCCAGCAGTTTTGCCACGATAGCGGGCGACACCAGCGTATCGCCGTTCAGGATGATGAAATCACCCTGCATCGCTTCGCGCGCGATCCAGCAGGTGCCCAGATTATCGGCCACCTGATAAAAGGGATTGAACAGCGTCTGGATCGTCACGCCGGAAATAGCCGCCAGATGCGCTTCCAGTTTTTCGGTGCGAAAGCCGGTGACGACAGTGATTTGGCGGATACCGTTCGCCACCAGTGCGGCGATCTGCCATTCGATCAGCGTCTTGCCGTTGAAGTCGATCATGCACTTCGGACGGTCGGCTGTCAGTGGCAACAGGCGCGAACCCTGTCCTGCGCTCAATATGATGGCTTTGTCGATCATCGCACCGTTCACCAGAGGTCAAGAGGCCGGGCCCGCCTTGGCGCATCCGGCCTGTCCCCTGTTCATTCCGACTGCGGCGAAATCATGGCCACATCATCTCCGATTGCGGGCAGCCACCGAGATCAGCGGCCCGCCCGACAGGGAGGACAATCAGCCTTTGCGGTTTTTCCGTGCGGCATAACGCGCATCGCGCGCAGCCTTCTTCTCGGCGTCCGTCAGCTCGACACGTGCCGCGGAGCTGGTTTTTGCGGCTTCCAGAGCCTGTTTTTTTGCATGTTTTTCCGCCTTTGCCTGCGCAATGGCATCGCGCCTTGCAGCACGCTTGGCTTCTTCCGCCGCTTCGCGCTTACGCTGGCTTTCCTGCCGGGCGGCCAGAACGGCGGCATCGACCGGCGCCTTGTTCTGAAACTGTTGCAGCGCATTGAGACGCGCCTGCTGTGCAAGCGCCGTGCGCTCCTGAAAACCGGGATCTCGAAATGAAGCCATGGATGTTAATCGTCTCGCGCATCAAAGGGAAAGGTGCAAGGACCGCGCGGAGCACCGTCATGGCGCTCCGCACGGTCCTGACATGTTAGGCGGCTTGCAGGTTGACTGCTGCCGTCTTGCCACGACGATCGGTCTCAAGCTCATAAGAAATGCGCTGATCCTTATCGAGCGTGCGCATACCTGCGCGCTCAACCGCCGTGATGTGGACGAAAGCATCGCCGCTGCCGTCTTCCGGCGCGATGAAGCCATAACCCTTGTCGGCATTGAAGAATTTTACGGTTCCGGTGATCATATGGGTATCCTTTATCCCATGGTGGACGGGCATGAACCAACAGCGGCTCATCCCGGCTTCGACAGAGCTAGAAAGGGACAAAAGGGAGAAATTAATCGGCCTAGTATCCGTCGCATGCGACGTCAGCGAAGCCTTGATACGCCATTAGAAATAAAAATGCAAACAAAACACAAATCGGGCTTTTATTTACATGAAAGCGGCGATGATTAGCGCAGTTTCGCGATGTTTATGCCGTCCGCTTTTGCTTTGTCTTTTACCGATTCTTCACTGCGCGTCAGCGCCTTCGCTATCGCCTTCAGCGCCATGCCTTTCTTCGCCAGCGTGTGGAGCTTTTGCGTCTCGTCGCCAGTCCATGGCTGGCGGTGGCGTGTAAATCTCTCGGTCATGCCTGTCCCCTGCGCGTCATATATCCCGCCAATGCGGCCCGACCTTCAGACATGTAGCAGCTTGACGCCCGCAACCAATCGCATTTCGAGGCCGGATTGCATCGCGCGCGCGCGCGAGGTCGGGAAAAACGGGCATTGGCCCCGTGCCCGATCGCGCATAAGGTCATGCCATTCAGAACGACAGGATGACTCATGCTGACCTACGCTACTGTTGGATCGAACAGGTTGCCCGAAGCCGTCGCCTTTTTTACCGACCTCCTGGCCATGATCGGTGTCGGCAAGTTGTTCGATCACCCCAGTGGCGGCGCCATCTTCGGCAAGGACGGAAAGCCGCTTTTTGGCGTGCTTGGTCCGCATGATGGCAAACCGGCCACAGTGGGCAACGGCTCGATGCTTGCCCTCGACATCCCGTCACGCGCTGAAGTCGACGCCTTTCATGCCAAGGCGCTCGCCCTTGGCGGGACCGACGATGGCGCACCGGGCGAACGCGCCCCCGGTTATTACATGGCGTATTTCCGCGATCTCGACGGCAACAAATTCTGCGCCTGCCGCTTCGACTGACGGCCACTGCGCTGTCAACCGAACGCGCGCGAAAGACACAAGGGACAAAAGCGATGACGCAGCGGGATTTGCTGGCCAGCTACTTCACCATTGCGGGCAATGTGCATCCCGCCTTCAACGATGTCCCCAGTCCGCATGATTTCCGCGACCGGGTCGAAGCCGCTGCACGTGCAGGCTATCGCGGCATCGGCCTGTTTGGCACCGACCTCAGGCCCGTCGTCGCCCGCTATGGCTATGGCGAAATGCGCCGCATCCTTGCGGATAATGGCATGAAATGGGTCGAGGTCGAATGTCTGTTCGACTGGTTCACCGATGGCCCGGCGCGACAGGTGTCGGATGCATCACGCGCCTTCCTGCTGGAAACCGCAGGCGAGCTTGGCGCCTTTCACATGAAGGTCATCAGCGATCTTGATGCACGGCGCACGCCCGAAAGCATGGTCGCGGCCTTTGCCGGCCTGTGCGACGATGCAGCAAAGGCCGGCACCCGGATCAGCCTTGAGATCACGCCCTTCAGCAACACGCCGGATCTGGCATCGGCGCTCAGCATCATCGACGGCGCAGGCCGCGCTAATGGCGGCCTGATGCTCGATCTCTGGCATGTCGTGCGCGGCGGCATCTCCTATGATGCCATCGCCGCCTTGCCGCCGGGCAGGATTTTCGGCGTCGAACTCGACGATGCGGCCATGGTCGTGCAAGGTAGTTTGCTCGAAGACACGTTCGGACACCGCCGTTTCTGCGGCGAAGGCGATTTCGATGTGGCGGGCTTCATTGCCGCGCTCGATACGGCGGGCTTCACCGGGCCTTATGGCATTGAAGTGCTGTCGGATGCCGTCCGCCAGATGCCGCTTGAAACCGCCGCGCAGCATTCTTTCCAGACGACCGCCCGCGCCTTCGAGGCTGTTGACGCACCAGGGAACTGATCCGCGCAGCCGGGGCGCCCCCTTGGCAAAACCGTCCGGGCTTGCCACCTTGGCGACATGAGCTTGTCCGAACCGACCATCCTGCCTGCTGCGACCATCATTCTCCTGCGCGATGCGCCCGCCGGTCCGCCCGAGATTTTCATGGTCGAGCGCGCGCGCACCATGCGCTTTGCCGCAGGCGCCATGGTGTTTCCGGGTGGCAAGGTCGATACGCATGACCACGACGTCGCCCGCGACCGGCGTCTTGCGCCGGGCTTCGACGCGCTCGATGCCGACGATGCCGCAGCCCGCGTTGCGGCGATCCGCGAAACCTTCGAGGAAGCGGGCGTGCTTGTCACCGATGGTCCGGCGCTGTCGGCATCCGACCGCGCCGCACTCCGCCCGCGTGTCGCAGCGGGCGAAGTGGCGTTCGGCGATTTCCTGCGCGATATCGGCCACCAGTTGCAGGCCGAGGTGCTGACCCCGTTTGCGCGCTGGGCACCGCCGTCCGATGTCACGCATCGCCGCTTCGACACGCGCTTCTACCTCGCCCGCATGCCTGATGGCGAAGAAGCGCTGCACGATGGTTCGGAAACCACGCAGTCGCACTGGATCAGTGCGCAAGGGGCGATCGATCTTGCCGATCGTGGCCAATCGTCGGTGATCTTCCCGACGCGCCGCAACCTCGAACGGCTGGCCTTGCACGCCAGCATCGACGCGCTGATCGCTGCCACACGCGCCATACCCGTCCGCCTTATCGTCCCCCATCATGCCGAACGCGACGGGCAGATGCACCTCTGCCTGCCCGACGACTGCGGCTATCCCGTCACCAGCGAACCGCTCGACAGCGCCCTGCGCGGCTAATCGCGCCCGGAATCAAGGCTGCGCGGTTAAGCCGCGCCCCGCCTCCCGCTTGCGCGCGGTCGGGGGTTGTGGAACATCCCCCTTATGCTGACTCACATCCAGATCCGCGGCGCGCGCGAGCACAACCTCAAGGGCGTCGACCTCGACCTGCCGCGCGACAAGCTTGTCGTCATCACCGGCCTTTCGGGGTCAGGCAAATCCTCGCTGGCCTTCGATACTATCTATGCCGAGGGCCAGCGCCGCTATGTCGAATCGCTGTCGGCCTATGCGCGCCAGTTCCTTGAACTGATGCAAAAGCCCGATGTCGACCATATCGAGGGTCTGTCGCCCGCGATCTCGATCGAGCAGAAAACCACGTCGAAAAACCCGCGTTCGACCGTCGCGACCGTCACCGAAATCTACGATTACATGCGCCTGCTTTGGGCGCGCATCGGCGTGCCTTATTCGCCTGCCACCGGCCTTCCGATCAGCGCGCAGACAGTCAGCCAGATGGTCGACCGCGTGTTGGAATTGCCCGAAGGCACGCGGCTTTACCTCCTCGCCCCCATCGTGCGCGGCCGCAAGGGCGAGTATAAGAAGGAACTGGCCGAGCTGAAAAAGCAGGGCTACCAGCGCGTCCGCATCGACGGCACGTTCCACGAAGTCGACGACGCCCCTGCGCTCGACAAGAAATACAAGCACGACATCGACGTCGTCGTCGACCGCCTCGTCGTCCGCGAAGGCCTTGGCCAGCGCCTCGCCGAAAGTTTCGAACAGGCACTGAAACTGGCCGACGGTCTGGCGATTGTGGAGCAGGCCGACAAGCCCGACGCGCAGATATTGTTTTCCGAACGCTTCGCCTGCCCCGTATCCGGCTTCACCATCGCCGAGATCGAGCCGCGCCTGTTCAGCTTCAACAGCCCGCACGGCGCCTGCCCCGCCTGCGACGGTCTGGGCGAAAAGCTCTACATGGACCCGCAGCTCGTCGTCCCGAACGAGGATTTGAGCATCGATGGCGGCGCGGTCGTGCCATGGGCGAAATCGCAGCCGCCGTCGCCCTATTACATGCAGGTGCTGGCGTCGGTCGCGCGCGCCTTTGGCATTTCGATGAAAACGCCGTGGAAGGAGCTTCCCGAAGAGGCCCGCCGCGCCATCCTCTACGGCACTGGCCGCACCGCGATTACGCTGCGCTTTCAGGATGGCCGCAAGGTTTACGAGGTCGAAAAGCCGTTCGAAGGCGTCATCCCCAATCTCGAACGCCGCTGGGCGTCGACCGATTCGGCGTGGATGCGCGAAGAACTCGCCAAGTTCCAGTCGTCCGCCCCGTGCGAAGTGTGCGACGGCGCGCGCCTCAAACCCGAGGCGCTGGCGGTCAAGGTCGACGGCGAAACCATTGCGGATGCCGTCCGCCGCCCCGTCGGCCAGGCGTTCCACTGGGCGCAGAACCTTGCCGCAAAGCTCGGCCCGAAAGACCGTCAGATTGCCGAGCGCGTGCTGAAGGAAATCAACGAACGCCTTGGCTTCCTTGTGAATGTCGGCCTCGATTACCTCAATCTCGACCGCAAATCCGGCACGCTGTCGGGCGGCGAAAGCCAGCGCATCCGCCTGGCCTCGCAAATCGGCAGCGGCCTGTCGGGCGTGCTCTACGTCCTCGACGAACCCTCGATCGGCCTGCACCAGCGCGACAACGACCGGCTCTTGGAAACCCTGAAACGCCTGCGCGACCTCGGCAACACAGTGCTTGTTGTCGAACATGACGAAGACGCCATCCGCACTGCCGACTGGGTGGTCGACATGGGGCC
>CAZWMK010000003.1:0-47323 GCA_964635065.1 uncultured Sphingomonadaceae bacterium
TACGCACGGAAAGCGCGTGTTCCGCATGGCACCGATCCATCATCATTTCGAACATCTCGGCTGGGCGGAATCGACCGTGGTGATCCGGTTCTGGATCATCTCCATCATGCTCGCGCTGGCTGGTCTTGCGACGTTGAAGCTCAGATGATTACCTCCACCGCCTTTGCCGCCAGGCGCTTTGCCGTCTTTGGCCTTGCCCGCACCGGGCTGTCGGTTGTCGCTGCACTGCGCGCCGTGGGTGCCACGGTCGTTGCCTGGGACGACGATGCTGCCAAACGCGCGGCGGTCGAAGGGCCGGGGGTCAGGCTCGTCGATCTCAACACGGCCGATTTGTGCGGGCTGGACGGGTTGGTCGTCTCGCCGGGCGTGCCGCTCAATACCCATCCTCTGGCAGCGCGCGCGCGCGCGGCAGGCGTGCCCCTGATCTGCGACATGGAATTGTTCGCTCAGGCCCGCGCCAGCCTGCCGCCCCACAAGGTGGTTGGCATCACCGGCACCAATGGCAAATCGACGACAACCGCCTTGATCAAGCACATCGCCAGCCTTGCCGGCCCTGCCACGATGGGGGGCAATATCGGCCTGCCGATCCTGGGGCAGGCGCCGTTGCCGGCGGGGGGCGTTTACGTGCTGGAACTGTCGTCTTTCCAGATTGACCTGACGCACAGCCTTGCCTGCGACGTTGCGGTGCTGACCAACATCACGCCCGACCACCTTGACCGCTATGACGATTTTGCAGCTTATGCCGCCTCGAAGGCGCACCTGTTCGCAATGCAGCAGCCCGATCAGGTGGCGGTGGTAGCGATGGATGACGAACCGTCGCGGACGCTGGCCGCAGACGTGCGCGCGCAATTGGTCCCGGTGTCCGCCAGCGACGTCATTGGCGATCAGAGCGACTGGCCGAGTCTGCAAGGCCCGCATAATGCACAAAATGCGGCGTGCGCGATTGCCGTGGCGCGTGCCCTTGGCATTTCCGACGCTGTGATTGCCCACGGACTGAGAAGCTATCCCGGCCTGCCACACCGCATGGAGCGGGTGGCGACGAAGGGCGGCGTCCTTTACGTCAATGACAGTAAGGCGACGAACCCGACCTCGACCGCACCTGCGCTTGCAGCCTACCCCGCGATCCACTGGATCCTGGGCGGCAAGGCCAAGACCGATGAGCTGGATGCCTGCCTGCCGTATATCGGCCATGTCCGGGCGGCATATGTCATCGGCGCGGCGGCGGACCTTTTCGAAACGCTCCTGAAAGCGCATGTGCCGGTCGTGAAGGCTGGCACGCTTGATCAGGCGACTGTGCTTGCAGCACAGGCCGCGCGGCCTGGCGAAGTCGTTCTGCTGTCGCCCGCCTGTGCATCCTATGATCAGTTTTCCGACTTCGAGGCACGCGGACAGGCATTTTGCGCGGCTGTGGGGAGGTTGCCGGAATGACGCCTTTTACGCCCTTTGCCCGGTCTGACCGCACGCTTGTCGGCCGTTGGTTCTGGACCATCGACCGGGTGCTGCTGTCGCTGGTGCTGGTATTGATCGGTTGCGGCCTGATCGCGGTTGCCGCAGCATCGCCTGCCGCCTCGCACCGCTATTCAGGCGGCAGCCTGACGATTGATGACCTGCATTATTTCAAGCGCCAACTGTTCTGGGTCGGGCTTGGCGTGCCGCTCATGCTGGGGGTGTCGATGCTGACGATCAGCTGGGCGCGCAGGCTTGCTCTGGTCGGCACTTTGGCAGGAATAGCGCTTCTGGCGCTGGTGCCGTTCATCGGAGCCGAGGCGAATGGCGCGGTGCGCTGGCTGGCCCTGGGCGGGATGCAGCTGCAGCCGTCCGAATTTCTGAAGCCGCTGTTCATCGTGACGACCGCCTGGCTGCTTGCCATGCGTTATGATGACATGAATGTGCCTGCGTTGCAGGTGTCGTTTGCCATATTGGTCGTGATCGGGGCGCTGCTGATGATGCAGCCCGATGTCGGTCAGACGGCCCTGTTCGGTGCTGTCTGGCTGGCGCAGGCCTTTTTGGCGGGGATGAGCGTGATCACCTTGGGTCTTGTCCTGGGGCTTGGCATTGCCGGTCTTATCCTCGCCTATTTGTTCGTGCCGCACGTGACCAGCCGCATCGACCGCTTCCTGACCGGGGGCGGCGATACCTACCAGATTGACAAGGCACTCGAAGGGTTCAAGCGCGGCGGCCTGTTCGGCGCGGGACCGGGAGAGGGGCAGAACAAGTTCAGCCTGCCCGAACCGCATACCGATTATATCTTTGCCGTGATCGGTGAGGAGTTCGGCGCCATTGCCTGCATCGGCCTTGCACTGTTGTTCCTCGCCATTGTCATGCGCGTGCTGATGCAGCTGCTTGACGAGGAGGACCCCTTTGTTTTCCTCGCGGCATCGGGGCTTGTGACGCAATTCGGGCTGCAAGCCGGGATCAACATGGCGGTGAACCTCAATCTGCTGCCGTCAAAGGGGATGACGCTGCCGTTCATCAGCCATGGAGGCTCGTCTTTCCTCGCGCTATCCATTGGCATGGGACTTTTGATCTGCCTGACCCGGCGCAACCGTTATCTCAAGGCGTCGCCTTATGTTGAACAATGGCGTGCGACATGACGGCAGCGCGACGCCATTTCATTGTCGCGGCGGGCGGCACGGGGGGGCACATGGTCCCCGCCCATGTGCTGGCCGAAGAATTGCACGCGCGCGGTCATGCCGTGTCGCTGATTACCGATGCGCGCGGTCTCAGGATTCCCGGCCTGTTCGATGGTTGCGACCGTCATGTCATCCCGGCAGCGCCATTGGGCGGCAATCCGGTCGCATGGCTTCGGAACATGCTGACAATCTGGCGCGGCCGCTCCGTGGCGAAGGCGCTTTATGCGCGCGTTTCGCCTGCCGCTGTCATCGGTTTTGGCGGTTATCCGACCTATCCGGCGATGCTGGCAGCGTTTGCGGCCCGGATACCGACGATCATCCATGAACAGAATGCCGTGCTTGGCCGCGTCAACAGAATGCTGGCCGGGCGGGTCGATGCGATTGCGACCGCCTATGCCGAGGTCGCCCGGCTGAAACCGGCGTATGCGGATAAAGCCCAGTTGGTCGGCAATCCGGTGCGGCCCGAAATCGTGGCGTTTCGCGACGCTGGCTTTCCGGCCTTTCCGCCCGATGGCATTTTTCGGCTGCTGGTGATCGGTGGCAGTCAGGGGGCATCGGTCCTGTCGGACGTGGTGCCCGCCGCGCTGGAGATGCTGCCGGCTGCGCTGCGCTATCGCTGTCAGGTCGTACAGCAATGCCGCCCTGAAGATCTGGATGCCGTGCGTGCGCGCTATGCCAAAAACGGCATTCCGGCCGAGCTTGCGACCTATATGACGGACATGGACCACCAGCTTGCCCGCGCCCATCTCGTGATCGCGCGCAGTGGCGCGTCCACAGTCGCGGAACTGACGGCGATCGGCCGGCCCGCAATCCTCGTGCCGCTGCCCAGCGCGACTGACGATCACCAGACGGCGAATACGACCGAGATGGTGGCGGCAGGGGGCGCGCGGGCCATCGCGCAAAAATATTTCACGCCCGCCGAACTGGCGAAGCAGATCCAGAAAATCGCGCTTGAACCAGGGGCGCTCGCCAATGCCGCGCGCCGGGCTGCCTCGGTTGGCCGCCCCGATGCCGGGTTCCGGCTCGCCGACCTTGCGGAACGGCTGGCGGGTGTGCCAGTGACCGGCGCAAGCGAACATCAGCACAGCGGAGCAACAGCATGACCGGGGTCAGCCGGGATATCGGCACCATTCACTTCGTCGGCATCGGTGGTATCGGCATGTCGGGCATTGCCGAAGTCATGCATAACCTTGGCTATCGCGTTCAGGGGTCGGATGTGGCGGAAGGCTATGTTGTGCAGGGTCTGCGCGACAAGGGCATCGCCGTGTTTATCGGCCACAAGGCGGAAAACCTGGGTGATGCCGCCGTCGTCGTGACATCGACCGCGATCAAACGTGGCAATCCCGAAGTCGAGGTGGCGCTGGAAAGGCGCATTCCCGTGGTGCGCCGTGCCGAAATGCTGGCCGAACTCATGCGGCTGAAATCGACGGTCGCCGTCGCCGGTACGCACGGCAAGACCACGACGACGTCAATGGTGGCGGCCCTGCTTGATGCCGGTGGCATGGACCCGACCGTCATCAACGGCGGCATCATCAACAGCTATGGCTCGAACGCGCGCCTTGGCACCAGCGACTGGATGGTCGTGGAAGCCGACGAAAGCGACGGCAGCTTCCTCCGTCTGCCGCCGACGCTGGCGGTCGTCACCAATATCGATCCAGAACATCTCGATCATTATGGCGATTTCGGGAAGGTGAAGGATGCCTTCGTCGATTTTGTCGAGCATGTGCCTTTCTATGGCGCAGCGATCCTGTGCCTCGATCACCCTGAAGTGCAGGCGATCCTGCCGCGCGTGCGCGACAGGCGCATCGTCACTTATGGTTTTTCGGCACCCGCCGATGTACGCGGCGAAGCCGTGACGCCGGTGCCGGGTGGCAACTGCTTTGCTGTCGCGCTGCGCGACCGGCATGGCAGGGAGCGCCGGATCGAGGACCTGATGTTGCCGATGCCGGGGCGTCACAACGTACAAAATGCGCTCGCTGCCATCGCGGTCGCCATCGAACTTGGCATTTCGGATGAAGCGATCAAGGCAGGCTTCGCGCGCTTTGGAGGCGTCAAGCGGCGCTTTACCAAGGTTGGCGAGGTCGATGGCATCACGATCATCGATGATTATGGCCATCACCCGGTGGAAATCCGCGCCGTGCTGGCCGCCGCCCGTGAAGGGGTGAAGGGCAGGGTGATCGCGGTTGTCCAGCCGCACCGCTTTACGCGCCTGCGCGACCTGATGGGGGATTTTCAGTCGGCGTTCAACGATGCCGACATCGTTTTTGCCGCGCCCGTCTATACGGCGGGCGAAGCGCCGATCGAGGGCGTCGATCACGAGGCTTTGGTCGCGGGGTTGAAGCGCGCGGGTCATCGTTCGGCAACCGCCGTCAGCGGCCCGGACGATCTCGCCAAGCGGCTTGCTGAAACGGCCCAACCGGGCGACATGGTCATCTGCCTCGGCGCCGGTGACATCACCAAATGGGCGGCGGGCCTGGCGGCTGCGATTGCGAGCGCGCGCGGGTGACGGCGTTGCCGCCTTTGCGGGGCACGGCCGAGGCGAATGCCAGCCTTGCCGATTTCATCTGGTTCCGCACAGGCGGACCGGCGGAATGGCTGGTGCGTCCGGCGGACCTCGATGATCTGGCGCAGTTTCTGAAGGCGCTGCCCATGGACGTGCCCGTGCTGCCGGTGGGGGTCGGGTCGAACCTGATCGTGCGCGACGGCGGCGTGCCGGGCGTGGTCATCCGGCTGCCGAAAACTTTTGCTGCCGTGTCGGTCGATGGCGATATCGTGACTGCCGGCGGCGCGGCGATGGGCATTACGGTTGCGTCCGCTGCGCGCGATGCCGGGCTGGCGGGGATGGAGTTCCTGCGCGGCATTCCGGGCACCGTGGGCGGGGCCGTGCGCATGAACGCAGGCGCCTATGGCCGCGAAATGGCTGACATCCTGATTGACGTCACCATTGTCACGCGGACGGGTGACATTGTTACGCTGCCTGCTGCCGATCTGCATTACAGTTATCGCCACAGCGAACTGCCAGACGGTGCGGTCGTGGTGGCGGCGCGCCTGCGCGGCACGCCCGGTGATCCGGTTGCGATCACCGCCGAGATGGATCGTATCGCCGCCGAACGCGAAGCGAGTCAGCCGCTGCGGTCGCGCACGGGCGGTTCGACCTTCCGCAACCCGCCCGGCGACAAGGCATGGCGTCTTGTCGATGCTGCTGGATGCCGGGGACTGCGGCGCGGCGGTGCTCAGGTCAGCGAAAAACACTGCAACTTCTTGCTGAACACTGGCGACGCGACCAGCGCCGACATCGAAGCGCTGGGCGACGAGGTCCGCGACCGCGTAAAGGCCGCGACCGGTGTTGAACTGATCTGGGAAATCGAAAGGGTAGGACGCAAATGACGCGCCATGTTGCCGTGCTGATGGGGGGCTGGTCGGCCGAGCGCGACGTGTCGCTGACCAGCGGGCGCGGCGTGGCGGCCGCCTTGCGCAGTCTTGGCCATCGCGTCACCGAAATCGACATGGACCGCGATGTCGCCGCACGCCTTGCCGCGGTGAAGCCCGATGTCGTGTTCAATGCGCTGCATGGTACGCCGGGCGAGGATGGCACGGTGCAGGGCATGCTCGACCTGATGGGCATTCCCTATACCCATTCGGGCCTGACGACATCGGTCATCGCTATCGACAAGCAACTGACCAAGCTGGTCCTCGTGGCCGGTGGCGTCCGCATGCCAGGCGGGCATGTGGTGAACAGCGCCGATCTGTTCGTCGCCGATCCGCTGCCGCGTCCTTATGTGCTGAAGCCAGTCAACGAGGGGTCGTCGGTTGGTGTTGCCATCGTCACAGACGACAGCGGCCATGGCCAGCCGATTGCGCGCGATTCAACAGGGCCGTGGCAGGATTTCCGCCAGTTGCTGGCGGAGCCGTTCATTCGCGGGCGCGAGCTGACGGTCGCAGTGCTTGACGATGAGCCGCTGGCAGTGACCGAACTCATCCCGACGCGCGGCTTTTATGATTATGATGCGAAATATACCGCTGGCCTGACCACGCACCAGTGCCCCGCCGACATTCCTGCCGCCATCGCCGCCGAGGCCATGGCGATGGCGGTGAAGGCGCACAAGCTGCTGGGCTGTCGCGGGGCGTCGCGTTCTGACTTTCGCTGGGACGACAATCAGGGCG
Organism: uncultured Sphingomonadaceae bacterium; assembly: GCA_964635065.1. Classification (GTDB taxonomy): domain Bacteria; phylum Pseudomonadota; class Alphaproteobacteria; order Sphingomonadales; family Sphingomonadaceae; genus CAZWMK01. The sequence goes on from CAZWMK010000003.1 coordinate 6,798, forward strand.
CTGAAGGGCTGTACCTGCTGGAAGTCAATACGCAGCCGGGCATGACCCCCTTGTCTCTGGTGCCGGAACAGGCCAAGATTCGTGGCATGAGCTATGAACAGCTGGTTCAGCGTATTCTGGATAGCGCCCTGTGAGTGATCGCGTCGCCCTGAAGCGCGGGCAGGCGCCAAAAGCGCCAAGGCGCAAGCCTGCGCCTCGCCAGCCGTCGATGGTGCGATTGCCGGTATCGGCCAGTCGGGCGCGCCGGATGTTCGTGACGGGCGGAACGGTTTTTTCGATTCTGGTTCTGGGCATTGCGGGCTGGGCGATGAAGCTGCCGGAACTGCTGTGGGGGGCGGCCGCGGACAGTGTGGCCGCTGCCGGTTTCGAGGTGCGCCATGTCGAAGTGGCGGGTTTGCAGCATCTCAGCAAGTTGCCGGTCTACACGGCGGCGCTCAGCGGCCGCTCGCCCTCGATGCTCGATGTCGATCTTGATGATGTGCGGGCGCGCCTTTTGGCATTGCCATGGGTGAAAGAAGCCAGTGTTGGACGCCGTTTGCCCGACACGCTGACCATCCACATTACCGAACGCAAGCCCGCAGCCATCTGGCAATATCGCCGCCGTCTTGCCGTCGTCGATGCCGAAGGCCGGGTGCTTGATACACGGACGCCGCAAAAATTCGTGCACCTGCCCCTGGTGATCGGTCCCGGCGCCAATCGCGAGGCTGGAAAACTGGCCGGATTGCTTGGCGATTTTCCGGATATCCGCAATCGCGTTGACAGTGCCAACTGGATGGGCGACAGGCGCTGGGATCTCCGTTTCAAATCGGGTGAAACGCTGTCGCTGCCGGAAGGCTATGTTGCGTCGCGTACTGCGCTTGACAGCTTCATGCGCATGGAGCGCGAGGGCGGGCTGCTCGATCGTGGTTTCGCCCGCTTCGACATGCGTTTGCCCGACCGCATGGTTGTGCGCGTGACGAATGAACCGGGAAGCAATGCGGTGAAGGCGCTGCCGACATCGGGCACCGAAATCTAGAGGGGGAACGAGGTCATGGCAGCCGTCCGGGGAGAGCGAAGGATCGCCGCGCTGGACGTGGGCACGTCCAAGGTCGCCGCGATGGTCGCGGTAGTATCGGGCGATGGGCCGCCGCGCGTGCTGGGCACCGGCATGTGGGAATGCCAGGGTGTGCGTCGCGGGCTTGTGGCCGACATGCAGGCGACCGAAACCGCGATCCGTACGGCGATGAGCCAGGCCGAGCGTAATGCCGAGGTTCAGATCGAAGGTGCACTGGTCAGCATTTCTGCCGGTGGACTGGACAGCGAAGTGGTCACGGTCGACGTCGATATCGCCGGCCAGCAGATCACGCAGGCCGATGTCGATCTGGTGCTGGACGAAGGGCGCCAGCGCATCGATCCCGGCGGCCGCATGGTGCTTCATGCACGCCCGGCGCTTTATACCATCGACGGCGTGACCGGCGTGAATAACCCCATTGGGTTTCATGCCAACCGGCTGGGGGTCGATATCCACGTCATCACCGCCGACACACCACCGATCCGCAATCTCGATCAATGCGTGCGCAACTCGCTGATGGGCGTCGAGGGCATTGTTGCGGCCCCCGTTGCGAGCAGCCTTGCCTGTCTTGCCGATGAAGAGCGCGATCTGGGCGTGGCACTGGTCGAAATCGGCGCGGGCGTGACCAATATCGCGGTGCATATCCGGGGGCAGCTGGTCGCACTGGCGTCCATCGCCATGGGGTCGAGCGACATCACCGATGACCTTGCCGCCTATTTTGCAACCAGCCGCAAGCATGCCGAGCGCGTGAAGACCTTTTTCGGTTCAGCGACATCCAGCCCGCGCGATAATCACGAAATGATCGAAATCGTGCCGATTACCGATGATGACGGCATCGAACCGACGCGCGTGCCGCGTGCAGCCGTTATTTCCGTGATCCGTCAGCGGCTTGATGTTTTGTTCGGACAGATCGACGAGCGGCTGAACGAGATCGGTTTCCGAGGCCCGCACGGACGCCAGATCGTGTTGACCGGCGGCGGCGCCGAACTGAAGGGCATTGCCGATTACGCCCAGGGTTTATTGGGACGCCAGGTGCGGATCGGGCGTCCGCGGGGTCTTGTCGGCTTGCCAGATGCTCAGTCCGGCTGTGCTTTTGCGACATTGGCGGGGCTGGTCAGCTATGGCGCGCGCGATATCGGCGACGTCTGGAAGCCGCGTCGCGAAAGCGCCAGCCTGACGTCGACTGCGCCGCGGTCGACATGGGCGCGGATGCTGGGGCTTCTGAAACAGAATTTCTGACCGAAGCGGACGTTTTTTTCGTCGCGAAAGAATTGCGGCGCAGGGCGGCTTCGGGCAATCAGGGAGCAAATCACGGCGCGTCGCCGCGCCGGTTCTGGAGGTGATTCAAAATGGGACTCGAACTGATGCGTCCTGAACTGACCGAGCTGAAACCGCGCATTACGGTCATCGGTGTTGGTGGTGCGGGTGGCAATGCTGTCACTAACATGGTCAATTCAGGCTTGCAGGGCGTTGATTTCGTCGTTGCCAACACCGACGCTCAGGCGCTGGCCGCCAATCCGGCGGAAACCCGCATCCAGCTTGGCCTCAAGATCACGCAGGGCCTCGGCGCAGGCGCGCGTCCGGAAATCGGTCGGGCCGCCGCGGAAGAAACCATCGACCAGCTCGATGCCGCGCTTGATGGCAGCCACATGTGCTTCATTACCGCTGGCATGGGCGGTGGCACCGGCACCGGTGCTGCGCCGGTTGTGGCGCGGGCCGCCCGTGAAAAAGGCATTCTGACGGTGGGTGTTGTCACCAAGCCGTTCAGCTTCGAAGGCGCCAAGCGCATGCGCGCCGCCGAGGAAGGCATTTCCGAGCTGCAAAAGCATGTTGATACGCTGATCGTCATTCCGAACCAGAACCTGTTCCTGATCGCCAATGCGAACACGACCTTCAAGGAAGCGTTCACCATGGCCGACCAGGTGCTGCATCAGGGTGTGCGTGGCATCACGGACCTGATGATCATGCCTGGCCTCATCAACCTCGACTTTGCCGATATCCGCACCGTGATGTCGGAAATGGGCAAGGCGATGATGGGAACTGGCGAATCGTCGGGCGACAATCGCGCGATCGAAGCCGCCGAGAAGGCGATCGCCAATCCGCTGCTTGACGAAGTGTCGATGCGCGGCGCCAAAGGTGTCATCATCAACATCACCGGTGGCGACGATCTCGGCCTCATGGAAGTCGACGAAGCGGCGAATTACATCCGCGAGATGGTCGACCCCGATGCCAACATCATCGTTGGTTCGGCCTTCAATCCCAACATGGACGGGATGATGCGCGTGTCGGTCGTTGCAACCGGTATCGACGCCAAGGCAGCTACCGCAGAGCCGGCACGTGCGGCGTCATCCGCGCCGCGCATGACCGGCAGCCTCGGTGGCGTTCCGACCGGTTTGGGTTCGGCTCCTGCGCCCGGCTTTCAGAGCAGCCATGCCGTAGCACCTGCGGCGCCCGTTGCCACGCCGGAACCGGAATTGGACGCCGTGCCTGAGCCAGTAGCGGAACCGGCGCCCGAGCCTGAGCGCGAACCCGTGATGGATCTGGTCACCCCCATGCCGGAGCCGCGCGCGAAGGATGAGGATGTGCTGCCGCTGCACGTGCCCGAACAGCCTGCCGCGCCGCGCGTCGAAATGGTTGCCGAACCTGCACCGGCCCCCGTGCTGCATCGTCCGGCCGCGCCGGTCGAGGAAGAGCGGCCCAAGTCGCTGTTTGAAAAAATGCTGAGTTTCGGTCGCGGCGCTTCGGCATCCAAGGCCAACGAGGCGCCCGCCGCACCGCCGCCAGTCCCGGCGCAAAATGGGGCGCAGGATCCAATCGAGATTCCGCGCTTCTTCCGCAACCAGGGCAATGATTGATCAGGGGCGATCCCGCATGACATGCCAAAAAGCCCCCGGCGCATTCGGTGCCGGGGGCTTTTTTCTGGCAGTCTGGCGCGTCGCATGGAACAAGGCAGAATGCGCGCAACAAAAGGAGATGGGATGCGGCATGTCATCCTGATCGCCGCAGTGCTGGCCTTTGGCCTGCCTGCATCGGTGGTCGCGCGCGATGCGACGGGTGTTGCGGCCTTGCGCGATCCAGACCGGCTGGTCGCCATCGGTCAGCGCGCGGAATTGCGTGGGCAGCCGTCGGTTGCTCTGGGCTTTTACGAACGGGCGCTGGCCATCGATCCGCGCCACCTTCCCGCCAGCCGGGCCTCTGCGGAGCTTGGGCTGCGTTATCAACTCGGCAATGAAGTTGCGCTGGCCCGGCGCTGGGCGGCACTGGCGCCGAAGGATGCCGCAGCCCAGCTGCTTGTGGCCGACGCCTGCCTGTATCATGGTCAATTGAACGATGCCGAAGCTGCGCTTACCGCCGCTGCCGCTCTTGGTGCTGATGCCGCCGCGATAGGCGCGCGCAAGGGGCTGGCGCGCGATCTGGCCGGGGATTTCGAGGCCGCGCAGCTGGCATATGCGCAGGCGCTATCGGCTACGCGTGATCCGCGCGCGATAACGATGCGCCTCGCCCTGTCGCTGGCGCTGTCGGAGGATTATCCAGCGGCGCTGCAGTTGTTGCAGGGCTATGCCAATGTTCCGGGGGACAATGGCGACGTGCGTCGCACGCTGGCCAAGGTTTATGCCGTGTCGGGCCAGCCGGAGGCAGCAGGCGAAATCATGCGCGCGGCTGGCGGCGATGATGTGGCGAAGGCCATGGCGCCCTATTATGCCCGCCTTGCCAGCCTGCCCAAGACGGTGCAGGCGGACGCGCTGCATTTCGACCGATTGTCACGCAGCGTTCTTGACGGGGAACAACATACACAGAACGCGGCAGAGGCCGGGCTTGCTACACCTTCGCCTCCATCTTCTCCGCCCGCGCCGCCGCCCGCGCCGCCAGTCGCGTCACCCTCGATTCAGTCCGTTGCTCCACCGGCAAGGGCAGACAATCCTGCCTATTGGGTGCAAATTGCCAGCACGCCCGATCACGAGCGGCTGGCTGACGAATGGCGACGACTGCAACAGCGTGCCGGACCGGTGCTGACCGGGCGCGCCGCCTATGTGCAGCAGGCTGGTCCGGCGCATCGCATTGTCATTGGGCCATTTCCGGAATGGCGGGACGCGCAAGCCCTTGTCCGGCAGCTCAAGGCGCGGCGGATCAGTGCGCTTGCCAGCCGGATTGCCGGCACCGATGCCGTCACGCCGCTTGATCAGCCATGACGATAGCGCGCTTCGCCAGCGATCCGGTGCACAGCCGTGGCCGCCTGCACAGCCAGCCCGGCAGCGCCGTGCGTGACCCTTTCCAGCGTGACCGCGACCGCATCGTGCATTCAACGGCCTTTCGTCGGTTGAAACACAAGACCCAGGTTTTCGTCTCTCCCGACGGCGACCATTTCCGCACCCGGCTGACGCACAGCCTTGAAGTGGCGCAGATCGGGCGCACCATCGCGCGCGCGCTCGGCCTGAACGAAGATCTGACAGAAGCCTTGTGCCTGTCGCACGATCTTGGCCATCCGCCTTTCGGCCATGTCGGCGAAGATGTGCTTGATCACAAGATGCAGCCTTATGGCGGCTTCGATCACAATGGCCATGCCATTCGTGTCGTGACCCAGCTTGAACGCCGCTATGCCGGTTTCGACGGCCTGAATCTGAGCTGGGAGACGCTGGAAGGTCTCGCCAAGCACAATGGGCCGGTGCATGAACCGCAATGGGCGCTGGCGGCCTATGACGCCGTGCACGATCTTGAACTTGCGACCCATGCCAGCCTTGAGGCGCAGGTTGCGGCGCTGGCGGACGACATCGCTTATGACAACCACGACCTTGACGATGGTTTGCGCGCCGGGCTGTTCACGCTGGAGGCCATACTGGACGTGCCGATCGTGGCCGACAGCTGGGCGATCGTCTGCGACCATTATCCACATGCCCCTGCCGACCGGCTGGCCGCCGAACTGGTACGCCACCAGATTGGGCGGATGGTCAGCGACATGATGGAAGAAACATGGGCGCGGCTGGCCGATCTGCAACCGGCAAGCGTTGAGGATGTGCGTGGTTGCGGCCAGACTCTGGCGGCGTTTTCCGAGACATTGTCAGGTCAGGAACGCGAGTTGAAACGCTGGCTTTACGCCAACATGTATCATCACCCCAAAAATCTGGCCGTGCGCGAACCGGCCGGCGCCGTGGTGGCGGGCCTGTTCGACAGGCTGCATGACGACCCGCGTCTGCTGCCCGATGATTGGCGCACGACCTTGCCCGACACGGAACCCGCGCGCGCCCGGCACATTGCGGACTTTATTGCAGGGATGACCGATCGCTATGCCGTGCGCTTTTACCGGCAGATCGGCGGCATGATCGTCTTTCCGGATGGTGACTGGCTGTGATCCGGCTTTGCGGTGCGCCACGATTTTGTGTAACCGGCAGCCAGCACCATTACTTGTCCGGATTGTGACCTGCCCGTGAAGACGCTTTTCGACCGCTATCTTGGCTTTGTGAACAACGCGCTCGATGCGCTGGAGGCGGCGGGTCGCCTGCCTGCCGGTCTTGATCGGCGCAATATCACGGTCGAACCGCCGCGCGATGCCGCGCATGGCGATCTGGCGACGAATGCCGCGATGGTGCTTGCGAAGCCCGCGAAATCCAGTCCGCGTGCGATTGCCGACGCATTGGCCGTGGAACTGGAAAAGGCATCGGGCGTCGCTGCTGTCGAGGTCGCTGGTCCGGGCTTTATCAACCTGCGCCTTCAGCCGCATGTCTGGACGCAGGAATTGCAGCAGATTCTGGAACTGGGCCGCGACTATGGCCGCTCCAGCCTGGGCCAGGGGTCACGCATCAACGTCGAATATGTCTCGGCCAATCCGACGGGACCGATGCACATGGGGCATTGCCGTGGTGCGGTGGTCGGTGACGCGCTGGCCGCCCTTCTGGATTATGCGGGTTATGACGTGACCCGCGAATATTACATCAACGACGCTGGCGGGCAGGTCGACACGCTCGCCCGCTCGGTCCACCTGCGCTACCGCGAGGCGCTGGGCGAGGCGATCGGCGACATCCCCGAAGGCCTTTATCCGGGCGACTATCTCGTGCCGCTGGGACAGGCGCTCGCCGCCGAGTTCGGCGACCGCTATGCCGCGCTGCCCGAAAGCGAATGGCTGCAACTGTTCAAGGGCCGCGCGACGGGCGCGATGATGGAACTGATCAAGGAAGATCTTGCGCTTCTGGGCATCCATCACGATGTTTTCTTCTCGGAAGCCTCGCTGCACACGGCGGGCAGCGTCGACCGCACGCTCCATGACCTTGAAGCGCGCGGCCTGATTTACGAAGGCGTGCTGGAAAAGCCGAAAGGCGAAGCTGCCGAGGACTGGGAACCGCGCCCGCAGACGCTGTTCCGCGCCGCACAGTTCGGCGACGACAGTGACCGTGCGCTGAAGAAGTCGGACGGCAGCTGGACCTATTTCGCCGGCGACGTCGCCTATCACTGGGACAAGTTGCAGCGCGGGTTCGTCCAGCTGATCAATCTGTTTGGCGCCGACCACGGCGGTTACGTCAAGCGCATGCAGGCGGCGGTCAATGCCATGTCGGACGGCAAGGTGCCGCTCGACATCCGGCTGGTGCAGATGGTGCGGCTGTTCCGCGCGGGCGAGCCGGTCAAGATGTCGAAGCGCGCAGGCAGCTTTGTCACACTGGCCGATGTGGTGCGCGAGGTCGGCAAGGATGTCGTGCGCTTCATCATGTTGACCAAGCGTTCGGATTCGCAGCTTGATTTCGATTTCGCCAAGGTCGTCGAGCAATCCAAGGACAATCCGGTTTTCTACGTGCAATATGCCCACGCGCGTATCCATTCGCTGGCTCGGCGCGCGGCAGAGGCGGGGCTTGCCGTGCGGGCGCCGACGGCTGCCGATCTTGCCCTGCTTGATGCCGATGAGCGGGCGCTGATCCGCGAAGCCGCGCAATGGCCGCGCATGGTCGATGCCGCGGCACTGGCCCATGAACCGCACCGCATCGCTTTCTACCTGTACGATCTGGCCTCTGCCTTCCACAGCCTGTGGCATCGCGGCAATGACGACCCATCCAAGCGCTTCCTTGTCGAGGACGAGGCGCTGAGCATGGCGCGTCTGGCGCTGGCACGCGGCATCGGGCAGGTGATTGCCAATGGTCTGGGCGTCATGGGCGTGACGCCGGTCGAGGAGATGCACTGATGTCGGCACGACGCGGGATCATCAGGGGCGGCGGTGACGATGGCTGGGGCAAGGAACCAGCCGAAGAAGGGGGCAGCCCCGATATCGCCCCCAACAGTGAAAGCCTGCCCTGGCTGGAACCTGTCGATGCCGAAGATGAACCTGCGGAAACCTTCATTTCGCGTCAGGCGCTGGCCTTTGGCGTTGTCCTTCTGGTCATGGTGCTGGGCGCGCTGATCTGGTTTCTCTACGACCGTTTCGCGGCGCCGCAGGGCGATGAGATGCCAGGTGTGGTGCCATTGGTTCAGGCCCCGCGTGAACCCTATCGCACACCGGCGGGGACTGCGGGTGATGTCGCGCTCGATGGCGAGGCGGATTCGCGCTTCGAAGTGGCCGCCGGTGTCGCACCGCCCGGCTCGCTCGATCTGTCAGCCTTGCCGGAAGATCCGGTCGAGCGTGTTTCGCCCGAAGCGGGCGATGCGGCGATCATGGCCGCACCCGTCGCACCGGCACCAGTGCCGGCTGCACAGACAAAGCCGCAAGCGCCCAAAGTGGCGTCGCCTGCGCCCACTACATCCGCCGCGCCCACTGCACCTGCTGCACCCTCAAAGACGCAGCCCCGACCGCAGACGGCTGCAACGGCTCCTGCACCTGCGCCAGCGGCTTCACCCGCGCCCGCCGCAGCGCCCGCACCGGCCAAGTCTTTTGCCAAGTCGATGGACACGGCCATTGCCAGCGCACCGGTTGGACAGCTCGCGCTCCAGCTCGGGGCATTTTCGTCGGGCGCCAAGGCGAATGCGGCGTGGAAGCAGTTCAGCACGCGTTACAGCTATCTGGCGGGTCTGGAAAAGTCGGTGCAGCCTGTGAACCGCGACGGCAAGACGCTTTATCGTCTGCTTGGCACGGGCGTTGCCAGCCGTGCGCAGGCCAATGATATCTGTGCCCGGCTCAAGGTCGCGGGAGAAAGCTGCATGGTGGTCGACTGATGACACCGCTGTTTCTGGGCCTGTCCGGGCTGACATTGTCGGATAATGAACGCGCGCTTTTCCGTGATGCGGACCCGGCGGGCTACATCCTGTTTCGGCGCAATTGCGACACTGCCGCACAACTCAGGGCCTTGACCGACAGTCTGCGCGATCTGGCGGGGCGCGAAGATCTGCCGATCCTGATCGACCAGGAAGGCGGGCGCGTGGCACGGCTGACGGCGCCTGAATGGCCACTTTTTCCGCCCGCCCGTCGTTTCGGCGCGCTATACGAGCGGGCGCCCTTGTCCGCCATCGAAGCCGCGCGTGCCAATGCCGAGGCCATCGCCAGACTGCTGTGGGGGCTTGGGATCACGGTCGATTGCCTGCCCCTCCTTGATGTGCCGGTGCCGGATGCGCACGATATCATCGGTGACCGCGCCTATGGCGAAGAACCGATGCGGATTGCCGCCCTGGGTGATGCGACTCTGAAAGGGCTGCGCGCGGGGGGTGTTGTCGGCGTCGTCAAACATATTCCTGGCCATGGCCGCGCGTGCGCGGACAGCCATGTCGAACTGCCGGTCGTCGATGTATCGGCAGAGGAGCTGGCTGTTGATCTCGCGCCTTTCCGCAAACTCGCGGATGCGCCGATGGCGATGACTGCGCATGTCGTGTACACGGCATGGGACCGCGAACGCTGCGCGTCCCTGTCGCCGGTCGTGATCGAGGACATCATCCGTCGTGATGTCGGTTTCGATGGGCTTTTGATGTCGGATGATCTTGGCATGCATGCCTTGGGCGGCCCGTTTGCCACGCGCGCGACCGGGGTGCTTGCGGCTGGTTGCGATATCGCACTCCACTGTTCGGGCGATTTTGCTGAAATGTCCGAAATTGTCGCGGCCTGCCCGCCAATCGCCACAAAGGCCGCCGAACGGCTGGCGCGTGCGATGGCGTGGGCGCAGCCACCCGCCGCGACCGACATCGCGGCCCTTGTCGATATCCGCGACCGTCTGCTTGCACAGGTGGCATGATCGAGGCCGATCAGTTCGAACTGCCGATCCGCGCCGATGTCGATGCGGAGGACAGGCTGAATCTTGAACTGGATGGCTGGGAAGGGCCGCTTGACCTTCTGCTGACCTTGGCGCGTTCGCAGAAGGTCGATCTGGCGACGATTTCGATTCTCGCGCTGGTCGAGCAATATCTCGACTATATCAATCGTGCGCGGCGTCTGCGGCTGGAACTGGCGGCGGATTATCTTGTGATGGCGGCATGGCTTGCCTATCTGAAATCCTGCTTGCTGTTGCCGAAGGACCCGGAGCAGGAGCCTTCGGCGGAAGAACTGGCGCTCAGGCTCCAGCTGCGCCTGCAACGACTGGATGCGATGCGCGAAGCAGGCGCCCGGCTGATGGCACGCGATCAGCTGGGCCGCGACATCTTCCGTCGCGGCGCGCCAGAGGGCCTGCGCGTGATCCGCAACGCAGCATGGGACTGTTCGTTGTTCGAACTTCTGACGGCCTATGGCACCTTGCGCGGGCGCGCGGATGTGCGCATCTATACCCCGCAGCGCCGCCCGGTTTTTTCGCTGGAAGACGCGATCCAAAGGCTGGAAATGCTGCTGGGGGTCGCCATCGACTGGACCGAACTGGCACGTTTCCTTCCTGACAGCGGTGATCGTGCCTATCGTCGTTCGGCCCTGGCGTCGAGCTTTGTTGCGGCGCTTGAACTGGCGCGCCAGGGCCGGGTGGAACTGGCGCAGACAGACGCCTTCGAGCCCTTGTTTCTGAAAGCCAAGGCATGAACGACCGCGCGGCCGAACGCATGATCGAAGCCATATTGTTCGCAGCGGAAAAGCCGCTGACGGTAACCGAAATCGCCGCTTACATGCCCGAAGGCTGCGACGTCGCTGCCGCTCTGGATGGCGTTGCGGCGGATTATGCGCCGCGTGGCGTGCAGCTGGTGGAGCGTGGCGGGCGCTGGCAATTCCAGACAGCGCCCGATCTTGGCCATGTGCTGCGCCGCGACCGCGAGGAGGTGCGCAAATTGTCGCGGGCAGGCGTCGAGACACTGGCGATCATCGCCTATCATGAACCCGTCACGCGGGCGCAGATCGAGGATATTCGCGGCGTCACGATCAGCAAGGGCACGCTCGATGTGCTGATGGAAGCGGGCTGGGTGCGGCCTGCCGGACGACGGGAAGTGCCGGGGCGCCCGCTGCTTTATGCAACGACGCCACAATTTCTTGTCCATTTCGGACTGGAAAGCCGGAAGGATCTGCCGGGACTGGCCGAGCTCAAAGCCTCCGGTCTGCTTGATCCCATCGACCTCGATGCCATGCAGGAACAGGGCGAGCTTCCGATATTGTCCCATGCAGTCGATGAGACGGATGATGCGCGGGGCGACTAGCCGTGTCTGCCTTTAGCCGCTAAAAGGAGCGCCGAAGACAGCAGCGCGCCTGTTTGCGTTGACGGTTCATTTCGCATGAGTGGAGAAGCCCGATGGGTGGCTTTAGCATCTGGCATTGGCTGATTGTGGCGATCGTTGTCATGCTGTTGTTCGGCAAGGGCCGGATTTCAGAAATGATGGGTGATCTTGGAAAAGGCATCAAGAGCTTCAAGAAGGGCATTTCCGAGGATGATGCCCCCGCCGCCGCACCGCCGCCGCAGGTGACGCATACGCCAGCCGCCGAAAACAGCGCGCAGACGATAGACAGCAACAAGCAGTCATAACGGCCGGCTGGCCCGCCGAGGCGTCTATCCATGTTTGATATCGGTTATACTGAACTGCTGCTGATTGCGATCGTTGCATTGATCGTGTTCGGCCCCAAGGAACTGCCGCACCTGTTGCGGCAGATGGGCCGGATCATGGGGCGGGTGCGGTCGGTTGCCGGTCATTTCCGTAGCGGTGTCGATGCCATGATCCGCGAATCGGAAATGGAAGAGATGCAGAAAAAATGGGCCGCGCAGAATCAGGCGATCATGGCGGCGCATCCGGCGCCACAGGCTGAGGCCGCGCCGCAGACGCCGGCACCAGACATGTCAGGCGCGCCGCCCGCACCTGAATCTGACGCCACTGCACCGCCCAAGCCATCATGAGCGATATCGACGAACACAAGGCGCCGCTGCTCGAACATCTGATCGAATTGCGCAGGCGTCTGCTTTACAGTGTGCTGGCTTTGATCGGTGCCTTTCTCGTCTGCCTCAGCTTTGCGGGCGAGATTTTCGCGTTTCTCGTTCAGCCTCTGGTCAAGGCATTCGGACCGGGCGCGGGCGGGAAGCTGATTTATACCAAGCTATACGAAGCCTTTTTCGTCGAAGTGAAGGTGGCACTGTTCGCCGCCTGCTTCATTGCGTTTCCGGTCATCGCCAACCAGATATGGCTGTTTGTCGCGCCTGGCCTTTATCGTAATGAAAAGCGGGCGCTTCTGCCCTTCCTGATCGCGACGCCGATGCTGTTCCTGCTGGGCGCATCCTTGGCCTATTATGTCGTGATGCCGACGGCTTTTCATTTTTTCCTCGGCTTTCAAAGCGATGTCGCCGGATTGCAGCAGGAGGCCCTGCCTTCGATGGGTGACTATCTGTCGCTTGTCATGCACTTCATCTTTGCCTTTGGTCTCGCCTTTTTGCTGCCGGTGTTGCTGATGCTGCTTGAACGCTCCGGCATCGTGACGCGCGATCAGCTTGTGCGCGGACGGCGCTATGCGATTGTCGGGGCCTTCGTGGTCGCCGCTGTCGCCACGCCACCCGATGTGCTGTCGCAGCTGATGCTGGCGATCCCGCTGATGCTGCTTTACGAGGCGGCGCTGATTGCGCTCTGGTTCACCCAGCGCAAGCGGGCCAAGGCCGAAGCCCAGCTGCCTGCCGTGCAGAAAGAATAAGGCTCAGTCCTCGACGAAGCAGCGCAGATCCTCGAATCCGTCAGCGAAATCCTCGACGAATTCCTGAAACACCTGTCGCGCCGATTTCACGCTGTCGACAAGACCGATGCCTTGGCCGACGAAATAGCTTGAGAGCGCCCGCGCGCCTTCAACGCCATTGTCGGCAGCCTTGTCGATGCGTTCGAAGGCGGGCATCGACATGATGTGCTGGAACGGCATCGGCAGCGTGCCGGGGCTGTCGGGGCTTTCCCATGCCGCCGTCCAGTCCGAACGCAGCTGGCGACAATATTTCCCGGTGCGGCCTTTTGAACGCACCGTATCGCGCGAACTGGCGGCGATGAACTTGTCGCGCAGCGTCTCGGTGACTTCGGATTCGGTGGTCGACAGCCAGACCGATCCGGTCCACGCACCGTCCGCGCCCAAAGCCATGACGGCGGCCATCTGCCGTCCCGTCATGATGCCGCCTGCCGCCAGAATTGCGACGTCGTCAAAGCGGCCTTTCAGGGCACGCACGACTTCGGGTACGAGGACCAGCGTCGAGACTTCGCCGCAGTGGCCGCCAGCTTCGGTGCCTTGCACGACAAGAATATCGACGCCCGCCTCGGCCTGCCTGAGCGCATGTTCCTTCGCGCCGACAAGGGCCGCGACTGGCACGCCGTGCTTGCGCGCGCGGTCGATCATCGACTGCGGCGGCACGCCCAGCGCATTGGCGATGAGCTTGATCGGATAACGGAAACAGACGTCCATCGTTGCCTCGGCAACATCGGGCATCACGGTCAGCTGATCGCCCATCTTTCCGCGATCTTCCGGGCCAAAGCCTGCTGCGCTGACGCCGTGGCTTTCCAGAAGATTGCCGATGAAATCCCAATATTGCGCCGGAATTTTCTGTGCGAGCGCGGTGGCGGTGACATGTTCGTCCTGCACCGCCATGTTTTCGGGGACGACAAGGTCGACGCCATAAGGCTTGCCGTCGACATGCGCGTCGATCCACGCCAGTTCCACTTCCAGCTGTTCGGGCGTATGGCTGCCCGCGCCGAACACGCCCATGCCGCCTGCACGGCTGACAGCGGCGACGACGTCGCGGCAATGGCTGAAGGCAAAGAGCGGAAATTCAATGCCGAGCCGAGCGCAAAGCTTCGATTTCATGCGTGACCTCCATTGGCAGGCGCATCCTTCCAGATCGGCAGCGCATCGAGTGCTTCGACCGTGTCGCCACGCGCAACGAGGGGGTTGATTTCGAGCGAGACAAGATCCGGTCCAAGCGCGAGGGCGGCATCGCCGATGGCCTTGATGGCCCGCGCGACGGCCTTGATGTCGGCGGCTGGCTGGCCGCGATAGCCATCGAGGATGCGACGACCGCGCAATTCGCCAAGCATGGCTTCCGCATCGGCTTCGCTGACTGGAAGCAGGCGCAGGCTGGTGTCGGCCAGAGCCTCGATCCAGATGCCGCCAAGACCAGCGGCAATCACCGGTCCCCATGGTGATGCGGCAGTGCCGACGAACAACTCGATGCCGCGTTCCCGCATCGGCGAGACAATGCAGCCTTCCAGCATCGCATCGGGCTTTGCCGCGCGGGCCGACGCCATGATGCTCTCGAAGGCGTCGGCGACGGCTGCATCGCCCATGAGGTTCAGGCGCACGCCGCCGACATCGCTTTTATGCTGGATATCGGGCGAGGCGATCTTGAGCACGACCGGACCACCAAGCGCGCTGGCGGCGGCGACCGCTTCGACCGCGGTGGTGGCCAGCGTCTGCGGCACAACCGGCACGCCTGCCTGCCCAAGCCATGCCAGCGTGTCGCGTTCACCTGTCAGGCGGCTGGCGGGGGCGGTGATGGACTGAGTGCCGGCGGCGGACTTGCCGATCTCGCCCAGACGGTCGGACCAGCGTTTGGCCGCGGCAAAGGCAATGACGGCGTGATCCAGCCCGCCGGTTGCAGCAGGCAGGTGGCAGCGGGCCATCACCTCGCGGGCAAAACCCATGACCGGGCGCAGCGACTGGTTGATGATGAAGCCTGGCGTTTGTGCCGCCGAGAGGCCGCGCCCGATGCAGGACAGCGCCTCGACGTTCAAGAGATCGCCTTCCCAGCGTGGCACGTCATAGACACAGGCGGTCAGCCCGACGGCAGGGTCGGCGGCGAGGACTTTCAGGATGCGTTCGAACAGCGAGGGGTCGCGCACGGCGGCGCCCGTGACGTCCAATGGGTTAAACACCGAGCCAAAGTCCGGCATCATGGCATGAATGGCGGCGGCTGTGGCGGCACTGAACGGCGGCAACGGCAAGCCTTCGGTTTCGGCACGGTCGGCAATCATCTCGCACGCACCGCCGGAAATCGAGATGATCGCTACTCCGCCTTCGATCGGTCCGGTATGGGCGAGAACACCTGCCGTGATCATCATGTCTTCGGGCGCACTGGCGCGGATCACATTTTCCTGACGGCAGACAGCGTCGAAAATCGCGTCGTCGCCCGTGACCGAGCCGGTGTGCGCCTGCGCCAGCTGTGTTGCGAGTTCGGTGCGCCCGACTTTCAGAACGATCAGCGGCTTTTTCGCGGCCCATGCCTTGCGCGCGACGCGGCGGAAACCTTCGGGATCGTTGATCGTTTCGGCAAAGAAGGTGATAACCCTCGTGCCTTCATCCTCGATCAGATAATCGATAATCGCGGTGGTATCGAGACCGGCCTCGTTGCCGGTGGCGATCATGGTGCTGAGACCGATACCCTGCTGTTCAGCAAAATCGCGCAGCACGCTTGCGGTCGCCCCGCTTTGTGAAATGATCGCAACCGAGCCGCGCAGCGCATCGGGCCGGGTCATGATCGGCGACACCGAGATATTGTCGTTGAAGTTGACATAGCCAAGGCTGTTTGGCCCGAGCAGGGTCACGCCCTTCTGACGGGCGATTTCGGCAAGGCGTGCCTGCCGGGCACGGCCCTCGGCGCCGGCCTCGGCAAAGCCTGACGTGAGGACGACCATGTTCGGGATGCCTGCGGCCGCAACATCTTCGGCGGCCTCGATCACGGCATCTTGCGGCACGAAGACATAGGCGATGTCGGGTATGGTTCCGAGCGCGGTGCAACTTGTGGCTGCCGGGCGGCCATGTGCGGGCGCGCCGCGCTTGTTCACCAGATAGACGTCACCCGTATAACCGATATTGGCGAAATTCGCGTGAATCAGCTGCGACCACAGCGATTTTTCTGTTGCGCCGACCAGAACAACCGAGCGCGGTCGGAAAAAGCGGGTCAACGGATGCTGTGTGGTGGCGGCAGTGGTCATATGGCCTCGTTCCCTGTGCAGGGAGACAGGCACAGACCGGTGGCGGCACAGTGCCGTGCGGCCTTCGGACAGCCGTCCTCCCCATGGTGTCGCGGGCCGTTTGTTGTGACGTCCGGTTTCATTCCGGCGCCTGACCCTTGTTTTCAGTCTATGGTGTTCGGGGCACGGGGTCCAATACGCGTTTTGGCGGTTATGAGATGGTATTCATATCAGTCTCATGTGTCGGCCATGGCCTGCGCCATGTCCCACATCAAGGCCACGGGCTGGCGACGGTCACCACGTCGCCGCAAGAGCAGGAGTTCCATGGTCAGGACCGGATCGACGATGGGCCGGACAACGAGATCCATCTGTCCGGGCAGGATGGTCCACCAGCCGGATACGATAACCGGAACCTGTGCGCTGGCGGCAAAGCGGCGTACACCGCCCGGCGAGGCCTCGGGCATGGTCTGGATCGTCGCGCCCGCCCTTTCGAGGGCATGGCCGATATAATCGTAAAGATGCGGGTTGAACTTGCGCCGGATCATGCCGATGCACCGGTTGCGCAGCAGGTGCATGGGGATTTCCCGGCGTGCCGCCAGCGGATCGTCGGCGGGCATCAACAGGGCGATGCCCCAGCGCCGGACAACGAGGGTGTCGAGGCCATCGGTCGGCAGCGGCCCGAAGGCGAAGCTGACATCGAGCATGCCTGAACGCAACTGGTCGATCAGTCCCAGCGACAGGGCGTTGACGATGTCGATCTCGATATCGGGAAAGGCTTTTTGCACGGCATCGATCAACTGGCCGCGTTCGGCAATGTCGGCGGTATATTCCGGCGCACCGATCGACAGGGTGAGCATCTGCTGGTCGCGGATGGCGATGGCTTCACCGGTCAGCTGGTCATACGCCGCGAGAAAACTTTGCGCAGCGGGGAGAAAGGCAGTGCCGCGCGGAGAGAGCGTTACGGCCTGTTTGCGGTTGCGCTGGAAAAGCATGAATCCGAGCTGGTCTTCCAGCTTGCGAATCTGCACCGATAGCCATGGCTGTGCCATGTTGAGCCGTTCGGCCGCTCGCGTAAACGACAGAAGCTCGGCCACCGTAACGAAAATGCGGATCTGCCTGACGTCGAAGCCGGTCAATGCCTCTCCCCTTTGCGGCATTCTGTGCGATTTTTAAATATTTGCGCGACAGTAGCGGCGGATGACTGGCGGAGCAAAAAAAATGGCTCCCCCGTCAGGAGGAGCCAGTCTGCTTCGAGGAAGCAGGAGGGCAAGCAGGTCAGCGCGGGAGATCGAGGCCGCGCTGGGCGATCAGGGTGCGCTGGATTTCATTGGTGCCACCGCCGATCACCATCATGATCGATCGTCGCAAAAGCTGTTCGATCTGGCCGTCGCATGGCACGCCCGCGCTATCTTCGCCCAAAAGTGCCACCGGGCCGAGCAGATCCAGCGCGGTCTCAGTCAGGCGTTCGCCCAGTTCGCTTGAATAGACCTTGCTGATCGCCGCCTCGACAATCGGGCCGGGTGTACCGCCACTGAGGAGGATCGAGCGCAGGGCCAGTTCCGTTGCGGCCTGCAGTTCCGCCGCCAGTCCACCGATTCGGTCGCGGACAAGCGGATCGGCCGCCAATGTTGCATCGGCACGGATATGGGCGACGATGGCATCGAACAGATTCTGGAGCTGGGTGGCAAAGCTGCCCATGATGATGCGTTCGGATGCCAGTGCGTTGGTCAGGATGCGCCAGCCGCCATTTTCCGGTCCCAGCAGGCTGGTGGCAGGAATGCGCACATCGTCGAAGAAGATGTTGCAGAAATAATGGCCATAAAAGGCCATGCTGGGCCGCACGGTGATTCCTGGCAGATCCATCGGGATGACGAACAGGCTGATCCCGCCATGTTTGGCGTCGGGGTCGGGGTTTGTGCGGGCGGCAAGGATCATGTGACTGGCCTCGTGCCCGTTCGTCGTCCAGATTTTCTGCCCGTTGACGATATAATCATCGCCGTCGCGTACCGCGCGGGTTTTCAGGCTGGCGAGGTCGGACCCCGATTCCGGCTCGCTATAGCCAAGGCAGAATGACAATTCGCCCGCGCGGATGCCGGGTAGCATCGCGTTTTGCAGTTCGGGCGATCCGTGCGAGATGATTTCCGGTCCGAGAATCCAGCTGCCAACGATGGTCGTCAGATAGGGAGCGCCGGCGGCCTGCATCTCTTCAAGATAGGCAAGCTGCTCCATGGGGGCGGCCGCACGTCCCCCGGCTTCGACCGGCCATGTCAGCATTGTCCAGCCGTCGCGGCCAAGGCGACGGGCGAAATCGGTGTTCCACAGCCGCTGGTCGAAGGGGCGGGCACGGTTGGTGGCGCGCTCGGCCAGTGTCCAGTTGGTATCGAGCCAGTTGCGGATTTCGGCGCGCAAGCCGCCTGCCCGCCCGGCTTGGTCTTCCGGCCCTGCTGTTGCTGTGACCGGGCTGTCGAGCAGGAGGCACGCCAGTTCGGCGCGTGCCCGCCGTCCGCCGCCCATGCGAATGGCATCGGCATGGATGCCCCGGAAATGCGAGGGCGCTTCATGTTCTTCGGCATAGCCGATGGCGCCGAACATGTGCTGGGTTTCCAGCGCCACCTGCCGCAGTGTCTGGGCGGCAAAGGCGGTTGCGGTCGCGGCGCGATAGGGCCAGTCTGCGGCCTGCGCATCGCAGGCGGCTGTTGCGGCATCCAGTTGCAACCGCAGTCCGTCGAGCAGGATGCGGCTGGATGTCAGTTTATGCTGTACGGCCTGAAACCGGCCAATGGGCTGGCCGAACTGCCGACGGGTGCGGGCGTGTTCGACAACGAGGTCGAAACCGCGCTGCGCCCCGCCATAGGCGCGCGCCGCCATGCCGAGGCGGGTGATCCGGTCGAGATCGGCGATGCGATCCGCAGAGAGCGCAAAGGCGGTGACAGGGGCGCCGTCGATCGCGATGTCGGCCAGCGTGGCCTGTGCCAGCGCGGGGGTGACGGTGACAGTTGCATCCTTCAGTGCAAGCACACAGGCCGCCGCCTGCGCGGGATCGAGGATCAGCAGATGGCTTGCATCGGGCGCATGTTCGACATGCCGCAAATGACCATGCAGCCGGTCGCCAGAAAGCCTGATCTGGCCGCTATCCGCACCGACGAAAGCGGTGGCGATGGCCGCGTCGGCAGGCAGGACGCCATCTGGCACCACCGCGCGGGCGACCAGCGTTGAAAGATAGGGAGCAGGACATGCCGCCCGCCCCAGTTCGCGCACGACGGCAAGGGCGAGGGCAAGGCTGCCCGCCGCACCTGTCAGCGGAATCTGGTGCAGCCCCTGCGCGGTCAGGGCCTGCCACAGGCTTGCAAGGTTGCGCTTTCCGCCCTGTGGCCAATGTTCGGCCAGCATCCGGGCCGCTGCATCGGTGATCAGGCCCAGTTCAACGCCCGATTCATCGATGGTAACGCCGTTTTCCATGTTGGTCATCAAGACCCTCCCCAGGATCGTTCATCGTGAAAGCGCATGGTTTGCGCCAGTCCACGACAGGATGCGGGAAGCGTTCGGGCTTGTCCAATATCAGGCCAGCGGATTTTTAAGTCTTTATTCTTATCAAATCAGGCGCTGGCCGTGCCGATGCCTGAGGCTGCCAGCATGGCGTCGAGTTGCCGCTGATCGTAGTAATCGCGCCAGACCGCAATCTTGCCGTCACGGATTTCAAAGGCGCCCATGACCGGCAATTCCGACTGCACGCCATTGATGGTGAAGCGATCGACCCGTTCGATCAGGACGGCGCCATTGGCAGCGCGCGCCGCTGACGTGACGTCGAAGGCGACCTCTGTCGCGATTGCGAAAAAGCCCTCGACCACCGGGCGGATTGCATCATGACCGACCAGCGGTGCGACGGGAAGGTTGTGAAAGAAACAATCCACGCTCAACATGCCCATTACGGACTCGGCGTCGCGGCGGTCCCATGCCGCGCAAAAGCCGAGAACAAGGTCGATGGCGTCCCGATCCTGCATATGTTCGCTCCAGTATTCCTGTTGCCACCAGTTTGCGTCAGGCGGCTTTCACGCGGTGCGTCGTGGGCGGTGCTGCGCCGACATGCGCCTGTCCGCGCTTTTGCGCCCGCTTTTCCTGTTCGATGCGCATGCGGTAACGCGCGCGCTGTTCGTCGTTGCGGCTATCGTGACAGGCTGGACACGCGACGCCCTCGACGTAAAGCGGTGACTCCTTGTCTGCGGGGCTGAGCGGCGCGCGGCAGGCATGACAAAGGTCATGCACGCCTTGTTTCACGCCATGACCAAGCGCGACACGCTGGTCGAAAACGAAACATTCACCCTGCCACAGGCTTTCGCTTTCGGGTATTTTTTCGAGATAGTTCAGGATGCCGCCCTTGAGGTGATAAACCTCGTCGATACCCTCGGCCTTCAGAAAGGCGGTCGACTTTTCGCAGCGGATGCCGCCCGTGCAGAACATGGCGATGCGCGGCGGCGTCGGGCGATCGGCAAGGCTGGCGCGAAAAGCGCGAAACCACGCGGGAAAAGCGCGAAAACTTTTCGTTTCAGGATCGATTGCGCCCTGGAATGTGCCGATTTTCACTTCATAATCGTTGCGTGTGTCGATGACGATGGTGTCGGGATCGCTGATCAGTGCGTTCCAGTCTTCGGGTGCAACATAGGTGCCTGCCTGCCGCGCGGCATCGACACCAGGCACGCCCAGCGTCACGATTTCCTTTTTCAGTCGGACCTTCAGCCTGTGGAACGGCATGGTGTCGGCGGCGGAATATTTCACATCAAGATCGGCGCAGCCGGGCAGGGCGCGGATATGGGCGACAACGGTATCAATGGCATCGGGGCCACCGGCAATGGTGCCATTCACGCCTTCGTTTGCCAGAAGCAAGGTGCCGCGTACGCCAAGCCGGTCGCACAGATCGAACAGGGGCTGGCGCAGCGCGGCAGGATCGTCAAAGACGGCAAAGCGATAGAGGGCGGCAACCCGAAGGGCGGAATGATCAGTCATGCACAGGCTCCTCCGGGTGCGTTGCGAGGGATCAGCCGACGCGCTGAACCCAGCCGTAGGGATCAGCGACTTCGCCACGCTGAATGCCGACAAGCGCCGCTTTCAGGCGGCTTGTCACCGCGCCTGCCTTGCCGTCGCCGATCATGAACTCGCCGCTGTTGCTGCGGACGCAGGCAATCGGCGTGACAACGGCTGCCGTGCCGCAGGCGAAGGCTTCGACCAGCGTGCCATCTGCGGCGCTTTCGCGCCACATGTCGAACGAGAACCGCTCTTCGCTCACGGTCAGGCCTGCGTCGCGGGCCAGACGGATCAGGCAGTCGCGCGTGATGCCGGGCAGGATCGTCCCGTCCAGCGGCGGTGTGATCAGCGTCTTGTCGTTCATCACGAAGAAGATATTCATGCCGCCCAGTTCCTCGATCCAGCGGCGTTCAACCGCATCGAGGAAGACAACCTGATCGCAGCCATGGCGGCTGGCTTCGGCCTGGGCGAGCAGGCTTGCGGCATAGTTACCGCCGCACTTGGCGGCGCCAGTCCCGCCGGGCGCGGCACGGACATAATCCTGCGACACCCAGACGGTGACGCCATCGGCGCCGCCCTTGAAATAGGCGCCGACCGGCGATGCGATCACTGCAAACAGATAGCTGTTCGCCGGGCGAACACCGAGGAATACCTCGTCGGCAAACTGGAACGGGCGCAGGTAAAGGCTGCCGACATCGGCCGAGGGAATCCAGTCCTTGTCGATGGCGACCATCTGGCGCACCGCCTCGAGAAACAGCTCTTCGGGCAGGGGCGCCATGGCCAGCCGTTCAGCGGACTGGCGGAAACGACGGGCATTGGCATCGGGACGGAACAACGCGATGCCGCCGTCTACCGTGCGATAGGCCTTCAGGCCTTCGAAGATTTCCTGCGAATAATGCAGCACGGCAGATGCCGGATCGAGCGGGATCGGTCCGCGCGCACGGACCTGCGCATCGTGCCAGCCTTTTTCCGCTGTGTACTGGATGGTGACCATATGGTCGGAAAACAGGCGGCCAAAGCCGGGGCTGGCCATGAGGTCCTGGCGGGTTTCCGGCGTCGTCGGGTGGGCGCTCGGCGAAATCTGGAATGGCAGCATTGATGACCTATCCTTGCGTGTGCGGGACAGCCTTTAGTATTTTTTCGCGGCCGTGGGAATGCGCTTGTGGACATTGATGGCGGCAGGGCTGTGTCAGCGTGGTACAGCAGGCATCCGGGCGCGCGGCGGCGCGCATGTGATTTCATGTGCAGGAAAATGGCGGTGTCGGAGGGATTCGAACCCTCGATAGGAGTTATCCCCCTATAACGGTTTAGCAAACCGCCGCCTTCAGCCGCTCGGCCACGACACCAATTGGCGGTTTCCGTAGCCTTAGTCATCATGGCCGTCAACGCGAAAAGCGCAGGCACGCGGTGGCGGGGTGGCGAAACGGCTTTGTGCGGCGGCCGCTGATCGTGCGAATGCCCGATTTGATCTTAAAACAGATCAAATTGACCTTAATGCGCTTGAATGCCTCACAGGTGCGACTAAACGTTTTGTGGGTATCTGTTCAATCCGTGGAGATTCGGGAGAATAGCCCGGCTTTGCAGGGGGTATAACAAAACTTCATAAAGGCATGTCATACAGGCTGTGCTGAGGACGATCATTGTCCCAGGGGGAAGACAGGGCGAGCGCAATGTATCTGAATCTGGACGCAGGGTATGAAGGGGATGCTTCGCGGCAATGTGCCGCGACTGCGGCCTATTTTGGCGAACAGCCCCGCTGGCCGCTCGATCTGGACTTTTTCGCCGCGCGCGACATCGATTATGATGCGGACTTCAGCTACCGTGTAGCTCACTTGCCCGAAGATGATCACGCAGCATGGCGCCTGCGCTATCGCGTTTATTGCGAAGAAACCGGCTTTTTGCCCAAGCATCAGCATCTGTCGGGCTATGAATATGACCATTATGATGCCCACAGCTGCCAAAGTCTTGTGAGCCATCGCGGTTCCGGTATTCTGGCCGGGACAACGCGGTTGATCCTGCCGCTGGAAGAGCGTGTCGATGGCGGGTTGCCTGCGCTTGAACATGCAGCTGAACTGTTGCGCCAAGTCAACGCGCTAACACCCCTCATGCGCGTCGGCGAGGTGTCGCGCTTCTCGATTGACCCCCTGTTCCGCAATGGCGCCCTTGATGCGAGTGCCATGCTTCTGCCAGGTTATGTGCCCAGCAAGGCGATACCGAAGATTTTGCTGGGTCTTGCCGTTGCCTGCCTCGACATGGCGCTCAGTCATCGCATCACGCATCTCGTGGCCGTTATCGATACTGTACTGCTCAGGCTTTTACGTCGGGTGGGGGTGAATATGATATCGGCTGGCCCTGTCATTGATTTCTATGGCCTGCGCCAGCCTGCATGGGTTGATGTCGAGAAAAGCCGTGACGAACTCCTCCGCCGTTTTCCTCAGGCGGCCGCGCATCTGTCGTAACAGGCGAAGTGCACGCGGTATTTTTGAATTTTAACAATAAAAATTAAATAACAGTGCGTTAGTTTAACCGTCATTGGTTAACTGATGCTATGACAAATTGTGATCTGCGGCGAGTCGCGGATATGCGATTGCCAATGGCGCTGATGATCCGGAGGGGTGTCCCCTATGAGCTTGTATGAAACCTACAATCTTTATTTCCGGCACGTCATTGCCAGAACGGACGCCGAGCGTGAAATCGCCTTTCGGCTGCGTTACCGTGTCTATTGCGAGGAAACCGGCTTTTTGCCAGCCGATATCAATCCCGACGGCCTGGAGCGTGACTGCTTTGACGAGCATGCCAGCCAATGCCTGCTGATCCACCGTGCCAGCGACAAGCCTGTCGGCACTGTCCGGCTTGTTCTGCCGCAGGCGGGCAAGCCGGGATGCGATTTGCCCGCACGCTTGCATGCCCCTGAACTGGATCGCATGCCCGATAGCGTCATGCCGGCAGCGCAAACGGCTGAAATTTCACGCTTCACCATCATTCCCGAATTCCGCAAGCGCACAAACGATACGACCTATGCCGGTATCTACAGCACAGACGGGCTTGATCCGCGCCGCGTCATTCCGAACATGACGCTCGGCCTGATGGCCGGGATCACGGAAATGGCGCTCGAGGCCGGAATGAGTCATTTGTGCGCCATCATCGACCCGGCATTGTTGCGGATTTTGCGCCGCCTCGGTCTCATCTTCGAGTGCGCCGGTCCGGAGGTGGATTTTCACGGTATGCGACAGCCGGTGTGGTGCGACATGCATGACCTGCTCGCGGCGCAGGCGCTTACACACCCTGAAATTGCCAGCGTGCTGAACCAGGACGGGCGTATCCATGTTCCGAAAACGCAATATGCGCCAGCGCCTGCGCAGAATCGTGCGGCGATAACGCTGTGATGCCCGACCGGCCGCAAGCGAGCGTCAGCGGTGCGTCAGCCAGCTGGTTCGATTATGATACTGCCTTTTCGCGCAACATCGGCTGGCTGACCGACGCAGAACAGGCCATCTTGCGCGGAAAGCGTGTTGCCATTGCCGGCATGGGCGGGGTTGGCGGCATTCATATGCTGACGTTTGCCCGTCTGGGCGTCGGCCAGTTCCATGTCGCCGACATGGATAGTTTCGAGCTGGCCAATTTCAATCGGCAGGCCGCGGCCAGCCTCAGGACGCTGGG
The DNA here is from genome assembly GCA_964635065.1 of uncultured Sphingomonadaceae bacterium. GTDB lineage: Bacteria > Pseudomonadota > Alphaproteobacteria > Sphingomonadales > Sphingomonadaceae > CAZWMK01. The sequence goes on from CAZWMK010000003.1 coordinate 31,756, forward strand.
CCAGCCCAAGGGCGCATCGGCCACGATTCTGGCGCGTGAAATCAATCCGGAGATCATGGTCAGGAATTTCGATGCCGGCGTGAACGAAGACAATCTCGACGCCTTTCTCGAAGGGGTCGACGTCTATATCGACGGCCTTGATTTTTTCGTGCTCGACATTCGCCGCAAGCTGTTTGCGCGCGCGCGGGAACTTGGCATTCCGGCGATCACTGCCGGTCCTTTGGGCTTCGGCACGGGCTATATCATCTTCACGCCCGACGGCATGAGCTTTGAAGATTATTTCCGCATGGAAGGCAGGAGCCGGGAACAGCAATATCTCAGCTTCCTGTTCGGTCTGACGCCTCTGCCAAAACATATCGGCTATATTGCAGATCGCGCCCGCGTCGACATGGCGGGCAAGCGGGGGCCGTCGACCGGTATCGCCTGTCAGCTTTGTGCGGGGGTGGCGGCGGCTCAGGCCGTCAAGCTGATGCTGGGACGCGGGAAGATATGGGCCGCACCGTATTTTCATCAGTTCGATCCTTATCTGGACATCTACAAACGCGGCAAATTGCGCTGGGGCAACGCCGGGCCCTTGCAGAGACTGAAACTGTCGATTGTCGGCGGCCTGATCGGTCACTGGGGAGCGAAGGCCCGCCCGCGCGACCCGGATATCGCGCCAGACACGCCAATTCTCGAACGCATATTGCAAGCGGCGCGCTGGGCGCCCAGCCCCGATAACTGCCAGCCGTGGCGCTTTGAAGTCCTGTCGGACAAAAGCGTGCGCGTACATGTCGATCGCGAGGCGGATAACCCCTATCAATATCGCCGCAGCCAGACGAATCTGCTGGCGGTCGGCATGCTGGTCGAAGCCCTGGCGCTGGCTGCTTCCAGCCACGGCTGGGCGATGCGCTGGACCTGGCAGGGCGACAACCGGCTCGATGTGGATTTCGATCCCGAAGCTGCCATTCAGACAGACCCGCTTGTTCATCATCTGAAAGCGCGCACGGTGGACCGGCGGCACTACCGGCGCACACCGTTGCAGCCAGCGCAGCGCGCAGTGCTGGAGGCGGCGCTTGGCGATGATTTTGCCGTGGACTGGATCGAAAGGGCAAGCGATCGCATGGCATTGGCGCGGATCAATGCCGCCTGCCTTGATGTCCGCCTGCGTTCCGAAGCCTGCTTTGCCGTGCACCAGACATGCATTGACTGGTCGACCGACTACAGCCGCACCGGCATGCCGTCAAAGGCGCTGGGCGTCGATCCGCTGGCCCGCCGCCTGATGCAATGGGCGATGGGCAACTGGGCACGCATGAAGCGCATGCTGGCGCTTGGCGCGGCTTACTACTCCAGCCTGGAAATGGAATTGCTGCCCGCATGGCAGAGCGCGGCTTTCTGCCTGATACGTCCGGTTCAGCCGATCGCCAGCGGCGATGATGGCGCCGTGATTGCCGCAGGGCGTCGTCTCATGCGATTCTGGCTTGAAGCGACGCGATTGGGGCTGGCATTCCAACCTGCACTTGGACCGCTGTGGCTTGCAGCGCAGACACGGGAGGCCGATGCAACGACGCTGGAGAAGCGTTTTGCGGCTGAGGCGATGCGCCAGTCGCACGCTTTTGCCCGGCAAACTGGCCAAGATCCGCATGCGCTTTTATTCATTGCGCGGCTGGGCTATCCCAAGCGGTACAAGGCAGGCGCCCGTTCCATCAGGCGGAACCTGTCGGAACTGTTGCTGGGTGGAGCGGTCTCCACGGCTGTGGAAAAGCATTAATTTGTTCGTGCTATCTGCAACCTGCATCTGCTTGTTTCACGGAAGCTCCTCTTGATTCGTCTGTTCAAACACTATGTGCCGCGCTCGATCCTGTTGATGGGTCTGCTTGAAATCGTGGCGCTTTTTCTTTCCGCTGAAGCGGCATGGCAGTTTCGCAGCTTTCAGATCGGCAGCGAGGCCAGCCCGCTTGGATTGCGGTTGCAGCATCTTTTGACCTATGCGCTGACCGTTTCACTGACGATGTCGGCTGTCGGCCTTTACCAGCCGGATTATTTCCGTTCGTTGCGGCTGACAGCGCCGCGGATGATGGTGGCGCTGGGCTTGAGCCTTGTTGTCCTGTCCGTGATTTTCTTTCTTTATCCCGATGTGTCGCTGTGGCGTTCGATCCTGCTTTATGCGGCGGTTCTGTCATTCGCATCGGTCCTGTTGATCAGGGCCGCCCTGTCGCGGATTATCGGTCTTTCCCGCTTTCGCCGGCGCGTGCTGGTGCTTGGCGCGGGGCCGCGGGCGCGACGGATTGCCGAACTGTCCCGCAGTCCCAATGCCGGTTTTACCGTCGTCGGTTTTATCAGAATGACCGAGAATGAACCGGTCGTGCCTGATGCTGTCGATCGTCAGAGCATCGCAGCCCTTGATCGCCATGCGGCGCAGCTTGGGGTGGCGGAGGCCGTGCTGGCCGTCGAGGAACGGCGCGGCGCATTGCCGGTTCAGGATCTGTTGAAGATGAAGCTCGACGGGGTGCGGGTTTCGGAATTGTCGACTTTTCTCGAACGCGAGACTGGACGCGTCGATCTGCGGTCGGCCTCCCCGTCCTGGCTGATTTTTTCCGATGGTTTCCTTGGCAGTCACCAGCTGTCCGTGGCGATGAAGCGCGTGTTTGACGTGATCGTATCGGGGATTTTGCTGCTGCTGACCGGGCCGATCCTGCTTGTTGCGATCACTGCGATCAAGCTGACCAGCCCCGGGCCGGTCTTTTATCGCCAGCAGCGTGTCGGCCAGCTCGGCAAGCTGTTCGATGTCATCAAGCTGCGGACGATGCGGACGGACGCCGAAAAGGACGGCACACCGCAGTGGGCACAAAAGGGCGATCCGCGCGTGACGCCGATCGGCCGGATTCTGCGTCTGACGCGCATCGACGAGATTCCCCAGATTTTCAATGTCTTCCGCGGCGACATGAGCTTTGTCGGGCCGCGCCCCGAGCGTCCCTTTTTCGTGCAGGATCTTGCGGCGCAGATTCCCTATTACAATGAACGCCATGTCGTGAAGCCCGGTATCACCGGCTGGGCGCAGATCAACTATCCCTATGGCGCCAGTCTGGACGATGCGCGGCACAAGCTGGAATATGATCTTTACTATGTAAAGAACTACAGCCTGTTTCTGGACATGCTGATTATCGTGCAAACTGTGCGCGTTGTTCTGTTTCCCAGTGGTGTTCATTGAGTTCTGAGCGCACCAGCCCGCAGGAGCCTCTCGCTTGAGCCATCAGGTCGGCCTTGTCAGTCACCTTCTTGCAGGCCTGGCATTTTTGCTGATGACGATCAGCCTGCTGTCCGGTGCGCGGCGCACAGTCGGTCGGGTGGCACTGGCATGGGCTTCCGCCGTGATGGTCGGCTGGGCGGTGCTGGTGATGCAGGCGCTGCGGATCGGGCCGCCTTATTCTGATTTCGGGCAAATGGCCGAAACCGTGCGCAGTGCCGCATGGATTGCTTTTCTTGCGCTGATGATGGCACCGGCCTGGCGCCGCTCCGGCGGTGAAAACAGCAGCCGTTCGATCATTCTGGTCCTGTCCGGCATTCTTGGGCTGCTGCTGGTTGTTGATGGCGCGGACCGGTTTGCAGTGACAACAACGCCACTGCTCGATCATGCCGCCATCGCCTATGTATTCCTGATGGGGAGGCTGGCCGTTGCCATCGGCGGCCTGTTGCTGACGCACAATCTCTATGTAAACACTCTGCCGTCCGATCGATGGGGCATCCGCCTGTTGTGCATCGCCCTGGCGGGCCTGTTCGGCTATGATCTCAACCTGTACACGCTGCAATTGCTGAGCGGGCAGCCCAATATAGATCTTTTTCTCGTGCGCGGCGCCGTCAATGCGCTGCTTGTGCCGTTGTTCCTGGTCTCGATGCGCCGCAACAAGGCCCTGCGCCTGCACATTTCGCGTCAGGTCGTGTTCCACAGCCTGTCGCTTGGCGCGGTCGGGCTTTATCTTGTCGCCATGTCGCTTGCGGCCTATGGCCTCAAGCTGGTCGGCGGCGACTGGGGCCTGCTGCTTCAGATCAGCTTCCTGTTCGCCATGGCGCTTCTTGCGGTGATCGTGCTGTTTTCCGGCCGGTTCCGTGCCTGGGCACGTGTGCAGATCGCCAAGCACTTCTTTGCCTATAAATATGACTACCGGCAGGAATGGCTCAAGTTCATCGGCACCGTGGCACGTGCGGATGACGGTTATGGCGACTTGCAGAAGCGCGTCGTGCAGGCTGTATGCGAAATTATCGATTGTCCGGGCGGCGCACTTTACACAATGTCGGAAGATGGCGTGTTCGAAATGGGCGCACGCTGGAATTATCGTACAGTGGTGGCGGGGCGGGAGGCCATGGATGGCCCGCTTGCGGAATATTTGCACACCCGCCGCCGGATCGTGAACCTCGATGAATTGCGGGCGCGCGACGGGGATTACGATGGCGTGCCCTTGCCCAGCTGGGCGGCTGCCGATGATCGTGCATGGCTGGTTGTGCCGCTCATCCATCTCGATACGCTGACGGGCTTTATCGTCCTCGAACGACCGCTGGCGGTGCAGCGGCTCAACTGGGAGGACTTCGATATCCTGCGCACGGTCGGCAAGCAGGTTGCCAGCTATATCGCAGAAGCGAACAGCCAGGCCGCCCTCCTCGAGGCGCGCAAGTTCGACGAATTCAATCGCCGGTTCGCTTTCATCATGCACGATATCAAGAATCTCGTCAGCCAGCTCAGCCTCGTGGCGCGTAATGCCGAGCGCCATGCCGACAATCCGGCGTTCCGGGCGGACATGATCAAGACGCTGCAAAGTTCGGTCGGCAAGCTCAACGATCTGCTGGCCCGCCTTGCGCAACACAATACCGCCCGGCCAGATGAAACCCCGGCCGTCGATATCTGCCGGGTCGTGACCGCCGTGGCAGACCAGCTGCGCCCGCGCCATCCGGCCATTCACCTGCACGGGATTGAAGGCTGTGGCGATCAGGCGCAGGTCGCAGCCGATCCGGGACGACTGGAACAGGTGTTCACCCATGTCCTGCAAAATGCCATCGACGCCAGCGCGCCGGATGCGCCGATCGACATTGATATCGGTTGCCGGGATGAACTGCTGACCATTTCCATTACCGATCAGGGCTGCGGCATGTCGGCAACTTTCATACGCGATGGGTTGTTTAAACCTTTTCAGTCTACAAAGCAGGGAGGCTTTGGAATTGGCGCTTATGAAGCGCGCGAGATCATCCGTGGCTTTGGTGGACGGCTTGAAGTGTCGAGTCGCGAAGGAGAAGGGAGCCAGTTCCGGATTATTCTGCCGCGCTTGCAGGCGGCGGGGACGGCACTGGCACCGCGTGAGGGGGTAGGCGCCTGATGGGAGGCGAACAGTTGCGCAAATTGCTGGTAGTTGAGGATGATGAAGGCCTCCAGCGCCAGTTGAAATGGTCTTATGAAGGCTATGATGTCGTCATCGCGGGTGACCGGCAGGCAGCGATTGATGCGTTGCGTCTGCACGAACCGGCAGTGGTGACGCTGGATCTTGGCCTGCCTCCCGATCCCGATGGCACAAGCGAGGGGTTTGCCACGCTGGAGAAGATCCTTGAACTGCGACCGACGACCAAGGTCATCGTGGCATCGGGACATGGCGCGCGTGAGAGTGCGCTCAGGGCGATCGCGCTTGGCGCCTATGATTTCTATCAGAAGCCAGTCGACATCGACGAACTGGGCCTGATCGTCAAACGCGCCTTTCATCTGAGCGATATTGAAGTGGAAAACCGCGTGCTGGCTGTCCGCAGTCAGCGTCAAGCTGCGTTGGGCGGCATCATCACGGGCGCGGATTCGATGGTCAAGGTCTGCCAGATGATCGAGCGTGTGGCCAATGCCGACGTTTCGGTCATGCTGCTGGGGGCTTCGGGGACGGGCAAGGAGTTGCTGGCACGCGGACTGCACGAAACCAGTTCGCGCGCAGCCAAGCCTTTTGTCGCCATCAATTGCGCGGCGATCCCGGAGAATCTGCTGGAAGCCGAACTGTTCGGTTATGAAAAAGGCGCTTTTACCGGCGCAGTCAAGACGACCGAAGGCAAGATCGAAATGGCCGAAGGCGGGACCTTGTTTCTCGACGAGGTCGGAGACATCCCGCTGCCGTTGCAGGTGAAACTGCTGCGCTTTTTGCAAGAACGCGTGATCGAACGCGTTGGCGGACGCAAGGTGATCCCGGTCAATGTCCGGATCGTCTGTGCCACGCATCAAAATCTGGAAGCCATGATTGCCGCAGGCACCTTCCGCGAGGATCTCTGGTATCGTCTGGCCGAGATTGTCATCCGCATTCCATCACTGTCCGAACGTGTCGGTGACGCGATTCTGCTCGCGAACCATTTCGTTCAGAAATTTGCGCGCGAATTGCAGCGCCCGATCAAGGGGCTGGCACCAGATGCGCTGGCGGCGATTGGCAACTGGCATTGGCCCGGCAATGTCCGCGAACTGGAAAACCGGGTGAAGCGCGCTGTCATCATGGCCGAAAATCCGCGTATTTCGGCCGAAGATCTCGATCTTGGCAATGCCGAGGACGATCTTGAAATCTTCAACCTGAAAAGCGTGCGCGAAGCGGCCGATCGCCGGGCTATCCGGCTTGCCCTCGCCCGCACGGAAAACAATATTTCAAATGCGGCAAAACTTCTGGGGATCAGCAGGCCGACTTTTTACGATTTGTTGCGTCAATATGACATAGAAACATAACATCATCGCATCGGGTGGGGGGGGCGCCCGTCATTTCATGCGCAGCGCCAGCGCATCACGGATCTGCGGGGCGAGGGGACTGACCGCAGGCCAGGCATTTGAGAGTGGACATGAACAGCTATCAGATTTCACGCCCGATGATGCTTCTTTCGACGGCCCTTGCGCTTGCCCTTGGGGCGCCGATGGCTGCTGCTCCGGCCTATGCCGATGCGCGTTCGGAATCCGTCAGCGCCTTCCAGAAGGCGCAGGGGCATTTCAACAAGGGCGACTATCGCGCTGCCCGCATCGAACTTCTGAAGGCGATCAAGGCAAATCCCGGCAATGGCCTTGCCCGCCTGCTTCAGGCGCGCACTGCTTTGGAGCTGGGCAATGGCGTCGTCGCCCAGACCGAACTGGAAAAAGCGATCGAAGCCGGGGTTCCCCGGGAAAAGACCAAGCATCTGATGGCACATGCCACGCTGCTGCAAGCCCAGTATACGCGCGCCTTTGAAGAAGCGAATGCCCCTGACATTCCGCCGCAGTTCGGCGCCTATGCGGCACGCATCCGTGGACGTGCGATGATCGGGCTGAAGCGGGCGGATGCCGCACGCGAACATTTCGTCAAAGCAGAACAACTGGCGCCCCGCGATCCTGATACGCTGGTCGATCTGGCGCGCTACTACATCTTCATCACGGAAGTACCAAAGGCGAACGAACTGGTTGATCGTGCGATCGCGCTGCGTCCGACCTTTGCCAAAGCATTGCTCCTTAAAGGCAATCTCGAACGCCAGGGCAAGGGGTTGGAAGCGGCCCTGCCTTATTTCAATCGCGCGCTAGAATCCGATCCCAATAACGTCGAGGCCCTGCTGGAAAGGGCCGCAACCTATGGCGATCTCAACCGCGACAAGGAGGCGCGGGCGGATCTGAAGCGCGTGACCGGGTTGGTCCCCGAACATGCGCTGGCGCTTTATCTCGAGGCCGTCATGGAAACGCGCGCTGGGCGCTATGAACAGGCCCAGGCATTGATGACCCGCACCAAGGGGCAACTGAACGAATATCCCCCCGCGATGCTGCTGCAGGGGATGATCGCGTTTCAGCGAAACAACATGGCACAGGCGAATGAATATCTTGCCAAGGTTGTCGGCGCGATGCCACAGAGCGTGACCGCCCGCAAGCTCTATGCCGCCGCCCAGTTGCGCAAGGGCGATGCGCAGGGCACGATCAATACGTTGAAGCCGCTGGTCAACACTAAGGCGATGGACGCGCGCACATTGGCGATGCTGGGGTCGGCCTATGCACGCATGAACGATTTCACAACGGCGCAGCAATATTTCGAACAGGCTGTGACGGCCGCCCCAGAAGAAGGCGCGCTGCGGACCCAGCTGGCGATGAGCCAGTTGGCGCAAGGCAATTCGGGGAACGCCGGAATCGAATTGCAAAAGGCGCTGAGCAAGGACGAAAATTCGTTGCAGGCGCTGATGATGCTGGCGCTGATCGATCTCAGGGAAAGTCGCTACAATCAGGCGCTGGCGACCAGCAACAAGATCATCAAGCAATATCCCGAACTGCCGATGGGGTATAATCTGCGCGGTGCAGCGGCGCTCGGCCTCGATAATCTGAAGGTGGCCGAAGCCAATTTCCGTCTCGCCCTCCAGAAAAAACCGGGCTTCCAGGAAGCCCGGCGTAACCTTGCACAGCTGCTGGTGGCAGCAGGACGCAATGCCGAAGCGCGCCAGGAGCTTCTGAAATCTCTGGAATTTGACAAGAATGATACGCGTTCGATGTTCGGACTGGCCCGGCTTTCGGCTGCTGAAGGCAAGGTCAAGGAACAGATCGCGTGGTTGAAACGTGCCGCCGCCGTCTCGCCGACACTGTTCGGTCCGCGATCGGAGCTGGCGCAGGTCTATATGCAGTCGAACATGCGCAAGGAAGCGCTTGACGAGGCTTCGGCGCTGCTCCGTGATTTTCCGCGCGAACCGCGCGCGCTTGAACTTGCGGCACTGGTGAATGTTTCGAATGGCCGCCTGAACGAGGCAGAAAAGATCTACAATCAACTGGTCTCCCTCCAGCCGACCAGTGCCGGACCGCGTTTGTTGCTGGCCCGGGCCCAGGAACTCAATGGCAAGCTGGAAGATGCGCGCACGACCTATACACGCGCGCTGACCATGCCGCAGGCGCAAACAGCGCCGATCTATGTCGATTTGATCGCCTTCGAGGGGCGGCGCGGTCGCTGGGATGCCGCCCAGTCCTATGCCGCGCGCCTGCGCAGCATGAGCGGCAAGTCGAATATTGCCGATCTCGCGCTCGGTGATGCCTATATGGCGGCGGGCCAGAAGGAAAAGGCGCTGGCGCAATATCAGGCGGGGCAGAAGCTGCGGGCGGACCGGGCGGCAGCCTTGAAGGTCGCGAGCGGCCATGTGGCCTTGCGCCAGATGCCGCAGGCGCTTGCCGTCCTCACGGCTTTCAGCAAGCAGCAGCCGAATGATGGGCGCATCCTCGCGGGGATCGCCGACATTCATATGACACAGCGTCAATATCGCCTGGCGCTGCCGATCTATGAAAAGCTGCGGACCATGACCAAGGGGCGTGACGCGGGTGTGCTCAACAATCTCGCCTACACATATCAAATGTTGGGCGACAAGCGCATGACTGAGACGGCGCAGGCCGCCTATCGGCTGGCGCCGCAATCGCCGGCGATTGCCGACACCTATGGCTGGGTTCTGGTCACATCCAAGGGCAATCCCAAGCTGGCGCTGCAATTGCTGCAGCGCGCGGCCAAGGGGGCGCCGCGCGATCCCGATATCCGCTATCGCCTTGCCGTCGCCCATCAAGTGAATGGCAACAAGGCCGAAGCCGTCAAGGAGTTGCAGACGGCGCTGAAGGTACCGCAGTTCCAGAACCGCGCACGTGCACAGGCTTTGCTGACGAAACTGCGCTGATTTTCAGTCGTTTAAAAAAATATGCGGCGGCAGATGCGAATCTGCCGCCGCTTCTGCTTGAACTTATGGAAAGAGCCGCCTAAAAGCCCGGTTCTGGTCGGAGCGTAGCGCAGCCTGGTAGCGCATCAGTCTGGGGGACTGGGGGTCGCAGGTTCGAATCCTGTCGCTCCGACCATTCCGCCCCCACATAGTGCTCTCATATCAATCCCGATGGTTTTCGGCTTTGTCCGGCACGGCGCTCGCCAAGCCAGGGGTAGGCATGGTGTCGGCCGTCGTGCGCCCGCGATGCCATCGTCAGAGCGTGTTCCGTTCATGCTGGCGCGAACGAAAGGCGATGCCAAATCCCGCGCGGGCTTTTCTCAGTGTCCGGTCCAGTCTGACCGGAAACGGCTGTTGCGCGGCGGTTCTTAACAGTCAGGATGACAGCCGATCAGGCCCTCAATGTGCAAGGGCTGAAGTTCTGGTGGCTACAGGTCAGGATGCGTCGGCCGCAGCGTCGGGGGCGATGCCAGTGGCGCCAGCCGAAGCCGCGCCCGCTTCTGGGGCATGCTGGGATTTGCCCCCATAGATGAAGCCATGCGTCGGGTAGGCTTTGGTGCCGACATCCCTGAGCGAGGCATACCAGACGCGGACCTTGCTCCAATCACCCTTTTCCGAGGCATCGATCACGGTGACGTCACGTTCGATCTGGCCACGGCGGCCATTGATGATCGACCAGTTGGCATGGGTGACCTTGATGATGCGTTCGCTGACAACCTTGCTGACGGTGGCGACATGGCCGGCCGTCATGGATCCGAAGGATTTGAAAACCAGAACGGACCCCGGTTCGGGGCGATTGCCGCGCTCATATTTGCCGGTCGCCTGATCCCACCAGCTTGCGGCCCGGCCGAACAGTTGCAGGCCTGAAACCATGCGGGCGAAGGGCGCGCATTGCCAGTAAGGTTCTGCCTGCGCCGCCGTCGCCGACAGGCCCATGCTCATCAGCATGATCATTCCCATCGCAGGCTTGAACCAGTGGTGCATTGGCGACCGATCCTTTCAATCAGGATGCATTTCTAGGGGGCGGATATGCCGAGTCTAGCAGCGGGCGATGAACCGATTTCCGGCTGCGGCGAGTGGAGCGTCACAATGCCATAACCATTTAAGGTTAAAATATATTGACAATATGAACCAATATGGTTATTAAGTTTTTGTCATTTTTACCGGGAGCGACCATGGTCAACATCGAACGGGAACTGGATGCACTGATCCGGCGCGAAGGCGGATTTGTTGATCATCCGCATGATCGTGGCGGTCCGACCTGCTGGGGGATCACCGAGGCGGTTGCACGACAGCACGGCTATGAAGGCGCCATGGCCGACATGCCGCAGGCGCAGGCGCGCGATATCTATCGCGGGCGCTATTGGGAGGCGCCGAAATTCAATGTGGTTGCCGCAATCTGGCCACGCGTGGCTGTCGAATTGTTTGATACCGGCGTCAACATGGGGCCCGCCACAGCGGTTGCCTTTCTTCAGCGCAACCTGAATGCGCTGAACCGTCAGGGACGGGAATGGCCGGATGTGTTGCTCAGCCGCAAGGTCGATGGGCCGACGCTGACCGCGCTTCAGGCCTTGCGCGCCCGGCGGGGCGCGACGGGCGAACAGGTGCTGCTGAAGGCGCTCGATGCGTTGCAAGGTGCACGTTACATCGAAATTGCCGAAGCCCGCGCCGCACAGGAAAGTTTCGTTTTCGGCTGGCTCGACAAGCGGCTGGGTGCATTGAATGGAGGGGCCGCATGAGCGTGATCGATGCCCTGATCAATCCGATCGGTCGCCTGATCGACAAGATCATCCCCGATCCCCTGGCCCGCGATCAAGCCAAGCTTGAACTGCTGAAATTGCAGGGCGCGCAGGAAATGGAAGGGATACGCACTCAGATTTCGGCGATCATCACCGAGGCACAGTCGAACGATCCGTGGACAAGCCGCGCGCGGCCCGGATTTCTCTATGTGATGTATGCGCTGATCCTGTGGTCGATACCGATGGGTCTGATTGCTGCCGCCCGTCCAGAGATGGCAGACGCCATTGCCCGTGGCATGAGCGCCTATCTGAACGGCATCCCGGAATCGCTCTATGCGCTCTTCGGCACGGGTTATCTAGGCTACACTGCTGCCCGGACATGGGGGAAGGTCAAGGGCGTCGATCGCTGAGGCCTGGACGAGGCTGACCGATGTCAGTCGCCCGTGACTTCGCTTTTGTGGATGCGGGCGACCTCGACATAGCCGGCGACTCCGGCCCGGTGGCGCTCAATCTCCTCAGGACGGAGATCGCGGACATAGGCGGCTGGTCGGCCCGCCCACATCTGGCCCGACGGAATGCGCTTGCCCGGTGTCAGCATCGCGCCGGCGGCCAGCATCGCATCGCTTTCTATGACGCAGCCGTCCATGACGATGGCACCCATGCCGACGAAGCTGCGGTCCTGAAGCGTGCAGCCATGGATGATCGCGAGATGGCCGATCAGACAGTCGTTGCCGATGGTCGTGCCGAACGACTTGGTGGTGACATGCACCACCGTGCCGTCCTGAATATTGCTGCGCTCGCCAACGCGGATGACCTGCACATCGCCACGCAAAACGCAATTGTACCAGACGCTGGACCCCGCACCGATTTCGACATCGCCGATGACCTGCGCGCCGGGCGCGATGAATGCATCGCTGGCGATTTTGGGCAGAATGCCCTGATAGGGGTGAACTGGCATGGCGCGGCTCCGGGGGCGATGGCGATGGCAGGGATCAGGGGAAGAGCGGGGCGGCTTCAAGGCCTGCGGTTTCGGCCATGCCGAACATCAGGTTGAAATTCTGGATTGCCTGCCCGCTCGATCCTTTGACGAGGTTGTCGATCGCCGCGATGACCAGCGCGCGTCCCGGCACGCGGTCTGCAAAGACGTTGACGACACAGTGATTCGACCCGCGCACCATGCGCGTTGCCGGTGCGACACCTGTAGGCAGCAAATGGACAAAGGGTTCATCAGCATAGCGCGCGTCGAAGGCGGCGCGCAGTGCCTCGACGCTTCGACCCGCTGCCAGTTCGACAGCGATCGTCACCAGTTCGCCGCGATTCATCGGCACAAGGTGCGGCGTAAAGCTGATCCGGACCGGTGCGCCAAAGCGCTTGGCCAGTTCCTGTTCCATTTCAGGCATGTGGCGGTGCCTGCCCATGCCATAGGGATGCACGGCCTCGGCGACTTCGGGGAAAAGATTGGCTTCCTTGAGGCTGCGCCCCGCACCCGACACACCCGACAGGGCGTTGATCGTGATGCGATCGGGCGCAATCAGGCCTGCTTCGGCAAGCGGCAGCAGGGCCAGCAGTGACGCTGTCGGATAACAGCCGGGGCAAGCCGCCAGCCGGGTCTTCGCCAGATCGGCGCGCGCGAATTCGGTCAGGCCATAAACGGCATCGGGCAGCATGTGCGGTGCGGGATGGGCGTTGCCATACCATTCGGCATAGGTCGCGTCATCGTTCAGGCGGAAATCGGCGGACAGGTCGATGATCTTCGGCCCGCTGATCTGCGAGAGCAATTCGGCTGATGCCGCATGCGGCAGGCAGCCGAACACGGCGTCGATGCCCGACCAGTCGATGGCATCAGCCTTCACCAGACGCGGAAGCTGGCGATAAGCGGCAAAATGCGGCCAGATGTCCGCCATTTCCTGTCCCGCCTTGGCATTGGCAGCGAGCGCTGCAATCTCGACATGCGGGTGGGTGAGGGCAAGGCGCACAAGATCTGCGCCCGTGTAGCCCGAGGCGCCTAGAACGGCGATTTTGAGTTTGTCGGTCATGATGGGGTCCCGGTTACGTCAACCGGGGCGCAAAGGCTAGATCAGATCGGCGGGCAAGGCGTCTAACGCGTCTTCCAGTTCGTCGAAGGACGGCGCATGCGCGGTGGGTGAGGTGCGGCGTCCGATTTCGACGGCCACTTGCGGCGCCTGTCCCTGAAGATGGGCGACGATCACCGTCTTGATGATGGTCAGAAACTTCGATTCGGCTTCGATGACCTGCCCGAGTCGCGCGGCGATGGGACCGACGATCGTGTAGGACAGCAAGACACCCAGAAACGTGCCGACAAGCGCGCCGCCGATCATCGCACCCAGCACGTCGGTGGGCTGGTCGATGGCGCCCATCGTCTTGATGACGCCCAGCACGGCGGCAATGATTCCAAGTGCGGGCAAGCCATCAGCCAGCGTCTGGATCGCACCTTGCGCCTGATATTCCTCGGCTAGGTGACGGTCGAGATCCGCTTCCATGGCATCGGCCATCTGGTGCGGATCGTCGAAGTTCATTGTCATCATCCGGACATAATCGCAGATGAAGGAAATGAGCTGCGGATCGGCGGCAATGCGCGGGAAAGCGGCAAAAAGTCGTGATTCCAGGGGGCGTTCTATATGGCTTTCGACGGCGATGATGCCCTTGGTCCTCAGCGTCTTGATCAGCAGGAACAACAGGCACAGCATGTCGCGGTAATCGTCGCGGTTCCAGCGTTCACCACGAATGGCGCGTTTGACGCCGGCCATGGCGCGGCGCACCGTGTCGCGCGAATTGGCGATCATGAACGCGCCGGTTGCCGCGCCTGCTATGACCAGCAGTTCATGGGGCAAAGCGCCTGCAATGATCCCAAAGCGCCCACCCGCCATGACGAAGCCGCCAAAGACGCAGACCACCACGATGATGAAACCCAGAGCGATGTTCATTGACCTGCCAGCAATTGTCTATCGGCTGGTGGCAGCTTGGCGCAAACAGGGTTAAGGACGGTTTAAGCCTGTGGCGGCGATCAATGCGTCGGTCGTCAGGATTTCCGACAGCGTCTCGATGCGGCCATCGGGATGATACATGAGATAAAGCGGCACACCAGCCCGGCCCTGCGCCGTGAGGAAGCGCCCTATTTCTGCATCGCCATTCGTCCAGTCGCCCACCATGACGCGGACGCCGGCCTTGCGGAAAGCGTCGGCAACGCGGGGGCTGGCGAGCGCGCCCTTTTCATTGACCTTGCAGGTGATGCACCAGTCAGCCGTGAAATAGACGAAGACGGGGCGCCCTTCGGACCGGAGCGCAGCCAGGCGGGCGAGGCTGAAGGCCTCGGTGTCGGGCAGGGCGGGTCTTGCGGTGGTGGTCGGTGCACCCTGCACGGGCAGGCGGGCGACAAGCGCAACCGCGAGCACCGCCACGGCCAGCGCCGCGAGGGGCGCTGTGGCGACAATGCGTCCCCGCATCTGGCAGCGGCCGATCCACCACAGGAGCAGGCCAAGGCCGAGCGCACCGCCAAGGCCGATGGCAATGGCCGGGGTGCCCGCTTGCCGTCCAAGCACCCACATCAGCGCCAGTGCCGTCAGCCACAGGGGGATAGCCATCACGCGCCGGAAGGTCCCCATCCAGTTCCCCGGTTTCGGCAGGCGTCGGCGCAGGGCGGGAATGAAGGCGATCAGCAGGAATGGCAGGGCGATGCCCAGTCCGAGGCCTGCGAATATGGCGAGTGCCGACAGTGGCGCGAGGAATAGCGCCGCCCCGAGCGCAAGGCCCATGAACGGGCCGGTGCAGGGCGTGGCAACGAAGGCGGCCAGCACTCCGGTCCAGAAGGCACCGGCCAGGCCGCCGCGCTCGGCCAGCGACTGGCCCATGCCGCTGCCCATGCGGATTTCAAACAGGCCGGAGAGATTGAGGGCAAGGGCGACCATCAGCAACAACAGCGTGGCAATGACGGGTGGCGACTGCAACTGGAAGGCCCAGCCAACCTGTTCGCCTGCCGCGCGCAGGGCAAGAACGGCACCGCCAAGGGCAACGCACGTCAGCATGACGCCGATGCTGTAGGCGATCGCTTCGCGGCGCGCGATCGCCTCGGACATGCCGCCGCGCGCGAGGCTGAGGGCTTTCAGCCCCAGGATCGGGAAAACGCAGGGCATGAGGTTGAGCAGAAA
>CAZWMK010000003.1:47423-58483 GCA_964635065.1 uncultured Sphingomonadaceae bacterium
AACGCCGCGCTTTCGGGCACGCACAGCCGATCGTCGCAGACCAGCCAGTCGAAGCGGCCTGCCAGCGTCAGCGGGCTTGTGTGCGCATGGTTTTGCTGCAGGCGCAGTTCTGCGGTCAGCAATGCGGGAATCGGCAGGACATGATTGACGATGCCTGCTGTCGTGAACAATTCGGGCGCCGGATAGCGCCAGTCTGAAATGATGACGCCTTGCGGAAGCGTCCAGCGCGTTGTGAGCGGCGCGCCCGCACCGCCGGGGTTGATCCAGTAGGTATGCCAGCCGGGCTTCGGGGTCAGGCGCAGGCCCACGCCAAGCGTGCCGCCGGGGCCGGGGGCTGCCATGAGTTCCGCCGTCATGTGCGGGCGCACCACCCGCGACTGAGCATAGGCGGGAAGGGCGCTGCACAGCAGCAGCAACAACAGGAAAATAAGGCGCATGGCGTCTTTATAGCTGCAGGCGTTCGCGATTTGCACGCGACAGATTGCCCTGCGACTCGGTCTTTGGGCTGTCGGTAGCTTCAATTTTATGTTAAATGTTAGAAATTGGAGGTGTACCATGATTAACCAAACACACTCCCTGCCCGCCGAGCTGCTGCGGTCGACAAGTTTCCAGTCGCTGCCCGATGGGCTTTATGGCACGCGCTTCCGGCGTGGCGAGCATGAAAGCCGCGGCGTTCTCTATAAAAACGGCACCCACCTTTATGGTGGCGATGACGGCGTTGCCTATTTCGGCCGGATGTTTGGCACCGGACCGTCGGTGACGCTGCATCTTGAGGT
This sequence comes from uncultured Sphingomonadaceae bacterium, assembly GCA_964635065.1. Lineage (GTDB taxonomy): Bacteria > Pseudomonadota > Alphaproteobacteria > Sphingomonadales > Sphingomonadaceae > CAZWMK01. Next base: position 48,200 of record CAZWMK010000003.1, read on the forward strand.
CCATCGCAAGAACGATGATCCGAACCCGTTGTTCGGCACTGCTCTGCAATGTGTCTATGAATTGCATGGTCATGCCAGCCGCACCAGTGTCGACCTTCACGGTGAGTGCATGGAAGGCGATGGCGGCATTCTCGGCTTGTCGCTGCATTTCCTGCGCAACTGACGCACGGCTGGCGACAAAGAAACCGGCGGGGGCATCGTTCGGCGATGCCCCCGCTTTTTCTTTCTTGCATGATGTCACGCGCATGACGCCCGGATGCGCCGGCGCGCAAGCGTGTCGGAATGTCTTACACTGTCGATGACATCGCCTCGTCAAGTCATTGAAAACTATAATTGGCACGTAACTTGCTAGTTTTCATGATGGTATTTGATAGAGGGAAAATGACATGAAAATATTCAGAAAAACGGCGCTGATGCTCGCTACGGCGATGTCCGTCGCGATGATGCCAGGCGCAGCCAACGCTTTGGTCATCGGCCATTTTGATTCCAGCCGCGAATTATATGGTTTGAGCGGCACTTATATCAGCGGTGCCAAGCAGTCGTTGCTCGATATGGGACACACGCTTGTCGCCACCAACAACGCCGATGCCGCCTTTCTGGGATCTGTCGATGCCTTTTACACCGGTCTGATCAGCAGCGTCAGTGCCGCTGAAATCAGCGCCATGCAGGATTTCGTCGATGTCGATGGTGGTTTCCTGTTCATCCAGCAGGATCATGACGGCGGTCCGTGGCATGCGCCGTCCAGCCAGATCCTCTCCAACTGGGGGATCGGCAACTCGGCAGGCACCTTTGGAAATGACAGCGGCCATTACACCGTCGGCAGCTCCGCCTGGGTGACCGATCCGAATGTCGTCACTGGCTTCAGCGGCTCAGCGCATAGCACGATCAATGTCATTCCTGTCGGTTTTGAAGTGATCGCCTATGATGATGCCGATCGTGCGATCATGGGTGTGTTCGATGCCGGTGCCGGTCGTTCAAGCGATGTCTTTGTCGCGACCGATATCGACTTCTGGAGCACGGGGTATGGTTTTTCCGATCTTCGTAACCAAAGGTTGTGGGAAAACATCTGGCAGGGCGCATCGCGCCAGATCGACCCGGATCCGGATCCCGTGCCGGAACCGGCAGCGTTTGGTCTTTTCGGTCTTGGTCTTCTTGGCCTCGCGCTGCGTCGCAAGCGTAAAGCCTGATCACACGGGGCCATGGCTCCGAATGAATGCGGCCGTTCCGGTGGGGCGGCCGTTTTCATAGTGTCTGTCCATTGGGCTGCGGATGCAGCGCCTTTGTGGCCATCAGGTTCAGACATGAAAAAGCCCGGCGCAAACCGGGCTTTTCCGTTTGAATGGTACAGATGTACCGATTCTGATCAGCGCTTCGAGAACTGGAAGCTGCGGCGGGCTTTCGCCTTGCCGTACTTCTTGCGTTCGACGACGCGGGCGTCGCGGGTCAGGAAGCCGGCCTGCTTGACGACCGTGCGCAGCGCCGGTTCATAGCGGGTCAGCGCCTGGGCGATGCCGTGCTTCACGGCGCCAGCCTGGCCCGACAGGCCGCCACCGGTGACGGTGCAGTACACGTCATACTGGTCGCGACGGCCAGCCACGTCGAAGGGCTGGTTGATCACGAGACGCAGCGTCGGACGCGCGAAGTAAACGGTCTGGTCGCGGCCGTTCACTTCGATCTTGCCGGAGCCCGGCTTGATCCAGACGCGTGCGATGGCGTCCTTGCGGCGACCGGTTGCATAGGCGCGGCCCTGCTTGTCGATCTGCTGCTGACGCAGCGGCGTTTCCTGAACCTGCGGCGCGGCGGCGCCATCGGCAGCCTGCTGCTGGATGTCTTTCAGGTCGCTGAGGCTTTGACGGTTGTCGCTCATCACGCACCCACCTTGTTCTTGCTGTTCATCGCGGCAACATCCAGAACTTCGGGGTTCTGTGCGGCGTGCGGATGTTCGGAGCCGGCGAAGACGCGCAGGTTGCGCATCTGCTGACGGCCGAGCGGGCCGCGCGGTACCATGCGTTCGACGGCTTTCACCAGAACGCGTTCCGGGAAGCGGCCAGCCAGCACGTGATCAGCGCGGACTTCCTTGATGCCGCCGGCATAGCCGGTGTGGCGATAGTAGAACTTCTGCTGCAGCTTGCGGCCGGTGAACTTCACCTTGTCGGCATTGATAACGATGACATTGTCACCGCAATCGACGTGCGGGGTAAAGATAGCCTTGTGCTTGCCGCGCAGGCGGTTGGCGATGATCGAAGCAAGCCGGCCGACGACGAGACCTTCGGCGTCGATCAGCAGCCACTTCTTTTCAACCTCGGCGGGCTTCGCCGAAACGGTCGTCTTCATGGGTGCCCTCACTGGGAACGGTTAAACCAGCCACGCGCGGGCCGGAACGGCTGGCTTAATGACGATGCGGGGCTTTGAAGTCAAGGAAAAGTGCGGTTCGGAGGGGTGGTAAAATAATACCTCTCGCAAGTGACTGTCTCAGCGCATCTCGCTGCGCACCCATTGTACATAGGGTGCGGGGGCCTGTTCGACCGGCCAGACGGCCAGTGCCGGATTGTCATAGCTGTGCAGTTCGACGACGCGGCGCACGAGTGCGTCCGCCATGCTTGCCGTCGTCTTGGCGATGGCGGCAACCTCTGTGGCGGTTTCGATGCGGCCATGCCAGCGATAGATGGAGCGCGCTTCGCCAAGGATGTTGATGCAGGCGGCAAGCCGTTCCTCGATCAGTATGCGGCCGATGGTTCCGGCTTCATCGTCGGATGCGAAAATCATGTAAACGCTGACGATGCCGCTGTTGCTCATGCGCGTGCGCCTCCCTTGGCCCAATGGGCTGCCCAGACGGTGGCGGCAAGCAAGACTGCGGCGCCCGCCTGATGCATCACGCCCAGATAAAGCGGAACTCCTTGCAGGATCGTCAACACGCCGAGGATAAACTGCAGCAGCACCGCCGCCCCGAGAGCCAGTGCCGGTGCAGGCCCGCCGGCGCGATGGAGGCGATAGGCGATCATGAGCGCGGCAATGGCGACGGCTGCGGCCAGCCAGCGGTGGATGAACTGCACCATGATCGGGTTGTCGCGCAGATTGAGCCAGGCCGGTATCAACGTGCCAAGGCCATCGGGCACAAGGCTGTCGCCCATGAGTGGCCATGTGTTGAAGGCGTAGCCGGCGTTCAGTCCGGCAACAAAGGCGCCCATGATGATCTGCAGAAACAGCAGGATCAGAAAGGGCCAAACCCAGGCCGCAGGGCGGCCCGTCGCGCGATTGCGGCCATCGGCCAGCGCCTTCAGGTCAAGCGCGGTCCAGAGCAGCGCAGCCAGAATGACAAGCGCCACAGTCAGATGCGTCGCCAGCCGTTCATGGGCGACATCGGGACGGTCGATCAGGCCCGACGCCACCATCCACCAGCCGATGGCGCCTTGCAGGCTGCCAAGCAACAGCAGGCCGACCAGTCGCGGCCCGTAGCCGCGCGGAATGGCGCGTCTGACTGCAAACCAGAGCAGCGGCAGGGCAAAGGCGAGGCCGATCAGGCGGCCCATCACGCGATGGAGATATTCCCAGAAGTAAATCGCCTTGAATTCGTCGAGCGACATCCCGCGATTAACCTTCTGATATTCGGGATAGGCCTTGTAGGCGTCGAATTCGGCCAGCCATTCCTGTTCGTTGAGCGGCGGGACAATACCGCTGACCGGTTCCCAGCGCACCATCGACAGTCCCGATTCGGTCAGGCGGGTGATGCCGCCGATCACGATCATGGCGAATACAAGAGCGGCGACGGCGAACAGCCAGTGGCTGATCTGGCGGGGGCGGGCGATGCTGGCTTCCATGCTGGCGATATGCCAGCCGTTGCGTGATCGGCCAAGCGTCATCTGGTCGCAGTCGCCGGTCCGCTCCACGCTTGCCATCGGGGATGTGATAATATAACACTACGGCCATGGATGACAGATGCTGTCGAGTGCGCGCCCCGCGTCAGGTTTGGATTGATCGCTCTGCGGTCGGCCTGTCCCTATTGTGTCTTCTGCACTGTATCTTCGGCGCCGTGCTTGTCGGTGTGCTGACGATGGGCGGCAGCATCGTGATGAGCCATGAAGTCCATGCTGTTGGCCTGATGCTGGCGATTCCGCTGGCCGTTGTCGGCTTGCTGCGTGGCATTGCCTTGCATGGCCGCTGGCAGCTTGGCTTGCTGGGCGGAATCGGCCTGTGCTGCATGGCGGGGGCGCTGCTCGTGGCGCATGGCCAGTCTGGCGAAGTCCTGTTGACGGTGACGGGTGTCACTCTGCTTGCGCTGGCGCATATTGCCAATCTTCGTCTCGCGCGCGGTTGCTAGCCAAGGCAGCTGACGGCTCTGGCTTGCCCCATCCGGTCGGGACGCGCATAAAAGCAGTGTCCGCAATTCCCCGCGTCTTGGCTGGAGGCATGTCAGTGGCGCCCACGCCCACGACCCACAAGGGTCACAAACATCACGACCACCATGGCGCCGATCTTGAACGTGCTGCGCGCGATGCGCTGGAGCGCGCGGGTGAACAGTGGACCGAAATGCGCGCAGGCATTTTCGCCTCCCTCGCGGCTTTCGACCGTCCTGTCAGTGCCTATGACATCGCCGAAGACGTGTCGCGGCGGCGCGGCAAGCGCGTTGCCGCGAACAGCGTCTATCGCATTCTCGACCTGTTCGTGGCGCGCAATGTCGCCACCCGCGTCGAAAGCCGCAATGCCTATCTCGTCAACACGCACCCGGAATGCGTGCATGACTGCATTTTCCTTGTCTGCGACGTTTGCGGTGCAACCCAGCACATCGACGACGACAGTTTGAGCCGCGCCGTGCGCGCCCGTGCGGCGGCCACCGGTTTTGCGCCGGACCGCCCCGTGCTGGAAGTGCGCGGGCGCTGCACGGCCTGTCAGGAAAAGGCAGCCACAGCCGAAGGCGGACCGACGTCATGAACCTCGCCGCCGTGTCGCAGCAATCGACATGCCGCACGGTTCGCATTAAGGCGAGGCCGTTGCTTCAATCATGGGGACGCCACACAAGGTGACCACGAACTCCGTAACGCCGCTGCTCGATTCTGTTCATGTGCCGTCAGACCTGCGCTGTCTGGTGCCCGCGCAGTTGCCGCAACTGGCCGACGAACTGCGCCGGGAAATGATCGACGCGGTCAGTCAGACCGGGGGACATCTGGGCGCGGGCCTTGGCGTCGTCGAGCTGACGGTGGCGCTGCACTATGTTTTCAATACGCCGCACGACAAGCTGATCTGGGATGTCGGCCACCAGGCCTATCCGCACAAGATTCTGACCGGTCGCCGCGACCGTATCCGCACGCTACGGCAGGAGGGGGGGCTGTCCGGCTTCACAAGGCGCGCGGAAAGCGAATATGATCCGTTTGGCGCGGCGCACAGTTCGACGTCGATTTCCGCCGCGCTGGGTTTCGCCATCGCCAACAAGTTGTCGAACCGGTCCGGCAAGGCGATTGCCGTCATCGGTGACGGCGCCATGTCGGCGGGCATGGCCTATGAGGCGATGAACAATGCAGGTGCCGCCGGCAACCGGCTGGTCGTGGTGTTGAATGACAATGACATGTCGATTGCCCCGCCTGTCGGCGCGCTGTCGGCATATCTGGCGCGGCTTTTGTCCTCGCGGCGGTTTCTTGGCCTGCGTGACGGGCTGAAGGCGCTGGTCAAGCGGACCATGCCCAAACCCGTCGCCGACATGGCGCGGCGGGCAGAGGAATATGCCCGCGGCATGGCAACAGGCGGGACGTTGTTCGAGGAACTGGGCTTTTATTATGTCGGCCCGATCGACGGACATAATCTCGATCACCTGATCCCGGTACTTGAAAATGTCCGCGATGCGGCGGATGGCCCGATTCTTGTTCATGTCGTGACGCAAAAGGGCAAGGGCTACGCCCCGGCCGAGGCGGCGGAAGACAAATATCACGGCGTCACCAAATTTGATGTCGTCACCGGCGCCATGGCGCCGGCCAAGAAGGGACCGCCAAGCTATACTGGCGTGTTCGCGAAAGCGTTGATCGCCGAAGCCGAACGTGACGAAAAGATCGTGGCGATCACCGCCGCCATGCCGTCGGGGACTGGCCTCGACAAGTTCGCGGCGCGTTTCCCCGATCGCAGTTTCGATGTTGGCATCGCCGAACAGCATGCCGTGACCTTCGCTGCGGGACTGGCTGCCGAGGGTTATCGACCATTTTGCGCGATTTATTCGACCTTCCTGCAACGTGCCTATGATCAGGTGGTGCACGATGTTGCCATCCAGAATCTTCCGGTGCGTTTTGCCATCGACCGGGCTGGTCTGGTCGGCGCGGATGGTGCGACCCATGCCGGCTCGTTCGATGTCACCTATCTGGCGTCATTGCCCAACATGGTGGTGATGGCGGCTGCCGACGAGGCGGAACTGGTGCACATGGTGCACACCATGGCCTGCCACGACACGGGGCCGATTGCCTGCCGCTGGCCGCGTGGCGAAGGCACAGGCGTGGCGCTGCCGGACGTGCCCGAACGCCTCGAGATCGGCAAGGGACGCATCGTGCGCGAGGGCAAGCAGGTGGCGATCCTGTCGCTTGGCACCCGGCTGGGCGAGGCGTTGAAGGCCGCCGACGCGCTCGACGCGCGCGGCCTGTCGACGACTGTGGCTGATCTGCGTTTCGCCAAGCCGCTCGATCAGGCGCTGATTCGTCGCCTGTGCACGACGCACGAGGTCGTGCTGACGATCGAGGAGGGAGCCATTGGCGGTCTTGGCGCGCATGTGCTGACGCTGGCCTCCGATGAAGGCCTGGTCGACGCCGGTCTCAAGATCCGGACGCTGCGCCTGCCTGATGTATTTCAGGATCATGCCAGCCCGCAGGTCATGTATGCCGAAGCAGGCCTGGATGCCGATGCCATTGTGACAGCCGTGTTGAGCGCGCTGCGCCACAATAGCGTTGGGGCGACCGCCTGAGGTGACGAACGCGGGCGGCAAGGTCGCAAAGCAGCGCGTCGATCAGTTGCTGGTCGAGCGCGGGCTGGTTGAAAGCCGGGCGCGGGCGCAGGCGCTGATCATGGCGGGGCTGGTTTTCGCTGGCGAACGCAAGATCGACAAGCCAGGCGAAAAGCTGGCGGTCGATAGCCTGCTCGATGTGCGCGGCAAGGATCACCCATGGGTGTCGCGGGGCGGTCTGAAGCTTGCGCATGGCTTGGCCCATTTCGGATGGGACGCGAAGGATGCCGTTGTGCTCGATGTCGGCGCGTCGACCGGGGGCTTCACCGATGTTGCACTCGCCCATGGGGCGCGCACGGTCTATGCCGTCGATGTCGGCCATGGTCAGTTGGCGTGGAAATTGCGGCAGGACCCGCGCGTTGTCGTGCTCGAAAAGACCAATGCCCGCCACCTGACGGCGGCACAGGTGCCAGAGCCTGTGGATCTGATCGTCTGCGATGCCAGCTTCATCGGTTTGCGTACCGTGCTCCCCGCGCCATTGGCCCTGGCAGCGCCGGGTGCCCGGCTGATCGCGCTGATCAAGCCGCAGTTCGAGGCCGGACCGGGCGAAGTCGGCAAGGGCGGGGTCGTGCGCGATGCCGCAGTGCATGCCCGTGTCTGCCATGAAATCACCGACTGGCTTTCCGGCCTGCCGGACTGGTCGGTCGCAGGCGTCACTCCCAGCCCGATCACGGGACCAGAAGGTAATATCGAGTTCCTTGTCGGCGCTGTGCGTCAGTCAAATTGCTTGACGGTAACGTAATTTATGTTTTTTGTTGGGTTTGTATTTCCAAAACATCGGCCGAAACATGCTTAAATATATATTGCTCATAATCATGGTGAATATGTCACTCATGCCTGCTTCTGTGCAGGCTGCGGCATATACGCTGAAGTTATATGATATTGATGACAGGATGACGGCTACGATAACAAACAGATCGTATTCCAATCTAGTGATCGCTGATTATACATTCGGAAGTGATTATCCGGAACTGGATTTTTCTGCCTATGTAACGTCTGGCAATAATGTGCTTGCGTTGTCGCTGTTCAATGGACCGGCCGGATATACATATGGCTATGATTTTCGGATCGATGGATTCTCCTACGCTGCCGGTCAGTGCGGTGTCTGGAATATTTTAGGCTGTGATGATGACCGTTACGCTGAAGGTTTGGTGTGGAGCCGAGAAATCGACTTTGTCGCAACCCCGAAGCACGCAGTTCCCGAGCCGGCAACAATGAGCATTCTCGCGCTTGGCAGCCTTGCTTTTAACATGGCAAGGCGGCGCCGGGGCCTCGCTTCATAAACATGAAAGAGGGTTTCCCTTTGCGGTGCCGCCGGGGCTCTTCCTTGTGTTCAATGCCTGCGTAGAGTTCCTTGTCGGGGCGCAACGACCGGGTTAAGCTCTCCTGAAACAGGGGAGGTCCAGTTTGGACGACAAGGACGCGCAGGCGGCGTATATCGCTGCGCTCGAAGCCGAGATTGCCGATCTCAAGGCCAGTCTTGCCAATGTGGCGCCAGGCAACACGCTGGCGATTTTCGACCAACTGGCGGAAGGTATCATCATTGCCGATGCCGAGGGCGTGATCCGCTATGTCAACGACGCGGCGGCACGCATTCATGGCACAGACAAGCTGGGTGTGCCGCCCGACGAATATGTTACAGCATTCCATCTGCGAACGCTGGACGGCCAGCCTTATCCGATGGATGATCTGCCTCTGGTCAAGGCCGTGCGTGATGGCATGTCCACCATCGAAGGGCGCTGGCGAATCGCGCGCGAAGATGGCAGCGAAGTCCATGCCATCGGCAGCGCCCTGCCGTTGCATGGTCCGGACAGCAGCCTTATCGGCGCGCTGCTGACGGTGCGTGACGAGACGCAGCGTCTCAAGACTGAATATGATCTCCATAAAAATCGCACCCGGCTGGAACAGGCGCTGGAGGCGGCGCGCATGATCACATGGGATTGGACGGAGGATGAGAATGTCGTCCACTACAACCCCGAAGCGCTCGGCGTCATGGCAACCAATGACCGGACGCTGGAAGCGGGCGGCGCCCTGCTTCATCCGGCTGATCAGGTAAGAGTTATCGCAGCCGTCCGCCAGGCGCTGGCCGAGGGCAGTGATTTTCGTCAGGAATTCCGGGTGATGACACCCGGTGGTCCGCGCTGGGTGTCGAGCGCGGCGCGGGTCATGACCGATGAACAGGGACGCCGCTACATGAGTGGCGTGCTTGCTGATATCAACGAACAGCGCGAGGCCATCGCGCAGTTCGAGGTGCTGGCCAACAATATCGGCCCCCTGACATGGATGGCCGACACGAACGGGCGCTTCACATGGATCAGTCAGCGCTGGACCGAAGTGACGGGCGCGACCATCGACTATCTCAACCATCCCGATTCGGCGGCGCTGCACGATTCCGCAGGCTATGATGACCTGATGCGCCATTATGAAGCGTGCATCAGGAATGGCGTGCCTTGGGAAGACGTGTTCTGGATGAAATGTGTCGATGGACGGGCGCGCTGGTTTCTCGGTCAGGCCATGCCGATCCGTGAGGATGACGGTTCGATCCGTCACTGGTTCGGCAGTTGTACCGACATTACCGCCCAGCGCGCGGCGGAGGAACACCAGCGCCTGCTGGCCAATGAACTGAATCACCGCGTCAAGAACATGCTTGCGGTCGTCCAGTCGCTTGCCATGCAAAGTCGTCGCAGCGCGGATACGATCGACGGGTTCATCGAAAGTTTCAGCGGTCGGCTGCAGGCGCTGTCCGCTGCACATGGCATTTTGACCGAGGAGGCCTGGAAAGGTGCCCTTCTGGCCGACGTGCTGCGCGGGGTGCTGGCAGCATTCATTCCCGATATCGACGATCCGCGCCTTTTGCTGGGGGGGCCGGATATCTGGTTGGCGCCATCGGTTGCGACGAACCTGTCGATGGCGATCCATGAACTGGCGACCAACGCCGTGAAATATGGCGCCTTGTCCACGTTGGATGGGCGCATCCTCGTGCATTGGGATGTCGTGGATGGCGCACTTGCGCTTGAATGGAATGAAAGCGGGGGGCCGCCTGTTGCCCTGCCGTCCCGGCGCGGCTTTGGTTCGCGCCTGATTGAACAGGGGATTACCCGCGAACTGGGGGGGCGCGCCTGCATCGACTATCTGCAAGGTGGCCTTGTCGCCCGTGTGCAGTTGCCGCTTTCCGACCGCGTGCGACCGGCCTTGTGAACGCCGGCGCCGCGCATCGCTTGCGCCGGGGACGCGCTTTGCCCTATAGACCCGAGCCAAACCGGATGCCGGCGGGCGTGGCGGAATTGGTAGACGCGCTGGATTTAGGTTCC
>CAZWMK010000004.1:0-54118 GCA_964635065.1 uncultured Sphingomonadaceae bacterium
GGCATGAATCATGATGCGGCCTGGCAGGCCTTTCTGGATCGTCAGGCGATAGAAGATGTGCTGCGGCGCTATTGCCGCGGTGTCGATCGCGGTGATGTCGATCTGATCAAATCCGCCTATCATCCCGATGCCATCGATGATCACGGCATCTTCAAGGGCCTTGGCAGCGACTTTGCCGAATGGATCGTCGATGTGCTGAAGGATACTGTTCAGTGCATGCATCTGATCGGAAACGTCTCGATCGACCTTCAGGGAGACGTGGCGTTTGTCGAAACCTATTGCCTGTCGATCAATGATACGGGCACAGTCCATCAGACTGTCTATAACCGCTATATCGACCGCTTCGAAAAGCGCGCGGGCGAATGGCGGATTGCAGCGCGTCAGGTTGTGTTCGATGTTAGCCGGATTGAACCGGCGACCGAGCGCTATGGCACGTCTCTTGGCGATGCACTGACCTGGGGACGCAAAGACAAGACGGACCCGTCCTACCGGCGCTGACGCGCACGAAGCAGGCGGGCAAGGGGAGAGGATGACATGAGCAGGACCGGTGGCTGCCTGTGCGGGCAGGTGCGTTACACGATCGATTCAGAGCCGCTGTTTGTCGGCATCTGCCATTGTCGCCATTGCCAGAAACAGGCGGGGTCGGCTTTTTCGGTTGTCGCGGGCTATCCGCGCGCCGCGTTGTCGCTGACCGGCACGCTCAAGGTCTATGAGGATCGCGGAACCAGCGGCAAGCCCGTGTGGCGCAATTTCTGCCCCGATTGCGGGTCGCCTGTCCTGACCGACACGCCCGGCGCGCGCGAGGCCGACATGATCTTTATCAAGGCCGGTACGCTGGACGATGTCTCCGACCTCAAGCCGACAGCGCATTGGTGGACGGAAAGCGCGCAACCATGGTTGCCCTTGCCCGAAGACGCGTCCATCTTTGCGCGGGAATGAAACACGGGGAACAGGCATGATCTTCAAGGATAAGGTGGCTTTTGTCACCGGGGCGGGGTCGGGCATTGGCAAGGCCGCCGCCGAGGCGCTGGCAGCCGAAGGTGCGCGCGTGGCAGTGTGCGACATTTCCATGGCCGCAGCCGAGGTCGTGGCAGGCGGTATTGCGGCCAGGGGCGGTACGGCGCTGGCGGTGCAGGGCGATGTTGGCAATGCCGCCTCGGTCGACGCCGCATTGGACCGCGTGGTGGCAGCCTTCGGCGGGCTGGACATGGCGGTCAACAATGCCGGGATCGGCAGTGCGCGCGTGCCCTTGACCGAATTGTCCGAAGAACATTTCGACCGGGTGATGGCGGTCAATCTCAAGGGCGTGTGGCTGTGCATGCGTCGACAGATCCCCCTGATGCAGGCGCGCGGCGGGGGCGCGATTGTCAACACCGCGTCGGCGCTGGGGCTGGTCGCCTTGCCCAACAGTTCGGAATATATCGCGGCCAAACATGGCGTTGTCGGCCTGACGCGGGCAGCGGCGATGGAATTTTCGGCGAAGGGTGTCCGAATCAATGCCGTTTGCCCCGGTTGTGTCGATACGCCGCTGATCAGCGAATCGCGCGCAGATGCGGCAATGGACGATTTCATGCGCGGCCTGCATCCGATCGGACGGCTTGCGACATCGGAAGAAATTGCAGCAGCTATCATATGGCTGCTGTCGCCACAGGCGTCATTCATGACAGGGACAGCCATGCCCGTGGATGGCGGCTGGACCGCGCACTGATCATTGGGGAGTGAGAGACAAGTGAAAAAGCGCAACGATTTCGCGCGCATGGCCGCGCTTTTGCTGGCTGCTACGGCAATGGCAGGCTGCAATCAGAATGACAAACCGCTGGCGAGCGTGTCGGCGGACGCCAATGCCGATGCCAGCGCCGATCCCGATAACTGGGCCGGTTTTGGTCGGACAGCGGGTGAACAGCATTACAGCCCGCTGGCTGACGTCAATACCGATACGGTTGGCAGGCTCGGCCTTGCCTGGTCGATGGATCTCGATGTCGGTAACAGCGTGACGGCGCCGGTTGCCGTTGATGGCGTCCTTTATTTCGCCAGTGGCTACAGCATTGTGCACGCGGTCGATGCGGCAACGGGCAAGCTGTTGTGGCGTTACGATCCGAAGGTGCCCGAAGCGGCGGGGCGCAAGCTCCGTCAGGGCTGGGGCAGCCGCGGCATCGCCTATGCCAATGGCAAAATTTATACTGGCGCCCATGACGGTCGCCTGATCGCCATTGATGCCAGGACCGGAAAGCCGGTGTGGAGCGTGATGACGGTCGAGAAGGACGATGTGCGCTTCGTCTCTGGCCCGCCGCGTGTGTTCGACGGCAAGGTCATCATTGGCCATGGTGGCGCCGATGTCGGTTCGATCCGAGGCTATGCCACTGCTTATGATGCCGAAACCGGAAAGCAGCTTTGGCGCTTCTGGACCGTGCCGGGCAATCCTGCCGATGGCTTCGAGGACAAGGCCATGGAGATGGCCGCAAAGACATGGCACGGCGAATGGTGGAAATATGGCGGTGGCGGCACCGTCTGGAACAGTTTCACCTATGACACCGAGCAGGACCTGATCTATCTCGGCGTCGGCAATGGCGCGCCATGGAACCGCAAGATCCGTTCGGCGGGCAAGGGGGACAATCTGTTCCTGTCGTCGATTGTCGCGCTCAAGGCCGATACGGGCGAATATGTCTGGCATTACCAGACAAATCCGGGCGAAAGCTGGGATTACAACGCCGCGATGGATATGGAGCTGGCGACGCTCGAAATCGACGGCAAGCCGCGCAAGGTGCTGATGACCGCGCCAAAGAACGGCTTTTTCTACGTCATCGACCGTACGACCGGGAAAGTGATCTCCGCCGAACCGATCGCCAGGGTCAACTGGGCGTCAAAGATCGATCTTGAAACCGGCCGCCCTGTCGAAAATCCGAACATCCGCTATGAGAATGGCCCGACGGTGATGTGGCCGGGGCCGGTCGGTGCGCATACCTGGCTGCCGATGTCGTTCAGTCCGAAAACCAGCCTTGTCTATATTCCGGTAATCGAAATGCCGACCGGCTATGACGACAGGTCGATCGACCTGAAGAACTGGCAGCGCGCGCCGGGTCATGCGGTTGACGGTGGCGTGGTGCCAAGTTTCCTCGTCGATGAACCGGGCGCCGGCACCAGTGCGCTCCTCGCCTGGAATCCAGTGACGCAAAAGCAGGCGTGGCGCCTGCCGACGCCGGGCTTCTGGAGCGGCGGCACGATGGTGACAGGGGGCAATCTTGTGTTCCAGGGTCATGTCGATCACAAGTTCAACGCTTATGATGCCGTCAGTGGCAAGCATTTGTGGGCATTCGATGCCAAGGCGCCGGTGATCGCGCCGCCGATCACCTATCGCGCGGGCGGCAAGCAGATGGTCACGGTGCTGACCGGCTATGGCACCAGCGTTGCCGCCTTTGGTCCGTTCGTCGAGAAATATGGCATTGATTACCGCACCATGGCGCGGCGCGTGCTGACCTTTGCGCTGGATGGCAAGAAAACCCTGCCCGCCGCCATTCCCTACAAGGCCGTTGCGCCTGAAGATCCGGGCTTCGTACCGGATAAGGCCGCGATTGCGCGCGGTGAGGCGATTGCCGGCGGCAGTTGCATGGTCTGTCACGGCGTGAATATGGTGGCGGCGGGTCAGGCACCGGATCTCCGCACGTCGGCGGTGCCGCAGTCGGCAGAAGCCTTTGCCTCGATTGTCCGCGATGGCTCGCTCGTGCCGATGGGCATGCCGCGTTTCGAAGAGTTCACGGACAGGCAACTGGCCGATTTGCGGCAATATATTCGCGCAAAATCCTCGGAGCTGCGCGAAAAGAAATAAGCTGGGCCATAAGACCCGAGCGAGCGACAGGGGCGGTTTCAGTGATGAAACCGCCCCTGTTTTGTTTTTCGACCTTTGCCGGACGGGTGTGCTCAGGTGGCAGATTGCGCTGCGGGCGTTTCGACGATCAGACCGTCGAGCGCATCAGTGATGCGGATCTGACACGACAGACGCGATGTTGCGCGCCGGTCTTGCGCCATGTCGAGCATTTCAAGTTCGAGCGACGAGGGCGCGCCGGTCGCCGCTGTCCATTCGGGCGGGATATAGACGTGGCAGGTCGCGCAGGAGCATGCGCCGCCACAATCGGCATCGATGCCAGCCACGCCGTTGAACACGGCGGCTTCCATCAGCGACAGCCCGGCGCGGGCGTCGACGGTTTGCTCCGCGCCATCATGTGTGCGGAAGGTGATACGCGCCATCAGTGAAACTCCCAGGAACTTATTATGTGTGTGTCAGCGCACGGTTGTGCGGTTGGCGGCAAAGCCGGCGTCGAGATCATAATAGGGGCCAGCGAACATCGGGCGGATGTCTTCGGCCAGCATATCAAGCCCCGCGGCCTTGCCTGCTTCTACGGCGGGACGCGCGCTCATGGCAAAGAACCAGCGTGCCACATTCGGGAAATCGGCAAGATTCTGGCCGTGCAGGCGATGGAACCACACCCAGCCCCAGCAGGCAATATCGGCGATGCTGTAATCGCCTGCGATCCAGCTGCGCCCGTCGAGCCGCCTGTCGAGCACGCCGTAAAGCCGGGCGGCTTCGCGCGTGTAACGATCGGCACCATATTCATTGCCTTCGGGCGCATAGCGGCGGAAATGATGCGCTTGCCCTGCCATCGGGCCAAGGCCGCCCATTTGCCAGAATAGCCATTCCAGCGTCGCAACGCGCACAGGACCGGATGGCGCAAGAAACTTTCCGGTCTTTTCCGCGAGATAGACAAGGATCGCACCCGATTCGAAAACGCTTTGCGGCCCGCCGGGAGCATCATGATCGACAATCGCAGGCACGCGGTTGTTCGGACTGATCGCCAGAAATTCGGGCGTGAACTGTTCGTCCTTCGTAATGTCGATCTGCCGCAGGCGATAGGGCAGGCCGCATTCTTCCAGCATGATGCTGGCTTTCCAGGTGTTCGGCGACGGAAAGTAATACAAGTCGATCATGGTTCAATAATCCAGCGGCAGGCCAATATGATGTTCGAACACCATGTCGCGGTGGGCAAGCAGGATCGGGTCGAGCGCGGCTGATGTGACCGGGTCAAGTTCTGAATATAGGCCCCGCAGGAAGTCCGGCATCGGATTGACCTCTGCCGGAAGCGGCGCGAACATGGCCGAGAAGCAGGCCCAGTAGAGATCGGCGGCACTCAGACGCTGTCCGACGAGATAGGGGACACCGTGCGCCTTCTGACGTTGCAACTGGTCGGTCAGCAGCGTGAGGATCGCGGCATTGCGCTTGGGCGCGCGCGCGATGGAATCGGGCGTGTAGCCATAGTCGCGACGGATTTCCCTGACTGTTTCGGGAATATCGGCGTCATCTGCCTCGTCGCGCCAAAGGCTGGCAAAGATACCAAGACGGCGGTTCCAGCCAAGGCCGTCAGGACCGCATAATTCGGTCGAGATGCCCAGGCAAAGCGCGCGGCAATGTTCGTCTTCGGGCAGCAGCGATGGCCCTTCGCCCAGCCGTTCGGCCAGCATCAATATGTCAAGCCAGCCGGCGCGCGGCGGTTCGTCATTGTAAACCGCGATCGGCGCATTGCGCATGCCGGTCCATGCGCGCAGGTCATCATTTGCTTCGACCGGTGTTTGCGCCACAGCGACAAAGGGGATGTTGCGCTGTTTCAGCACGGCCTTTGCCGCTTCGCCCCATGGGCCAGGGACGTGGGCGGACAGAACGAGGCGGAGGCCCGGAAGTGTCCGGGCCTCGGCAACCGAGAGATAATCCATAAGTCAGGCCTTGGCGGCTGGAGGGAGGTTGATCAGCGAACGACGATCGGTTCGCCGCTCCAGGGCGCGATGCGGCCTGCGCTCTTGTCCGAAAACGCCTGCGGCAGTTCCTCGGTCATGTCCCAGCTCGCGGCCAGACGGCCAAAGCCGACACAGATCGCACAGAATGTGCCCAGCTCCACGAGCTGCGCTTCGGTGAAGAATTCGCGCAGGCCGTTGTAGGTATCGTCATCGATGGCAAGGTGATCGGTCGCGAACAGATCGGCATAGGCCAGAGCCGCCCGTTCAGCGGCCGTCAGGTCGGGTGCTTCGTAGGGCTTTTCAAGCGAACAGACGAGATTTTCGTTGAAGCCTTCGTCCTGCGCGTCGCGATAACGGATCGCCATGCAACTGCGGCACTGGTTGTGGAAGGCGATGCGGAGCCGGACCAGTTCGATCAGACGCTCGGACAGGGTGCGGCTTTTCTTCATGCCGGCCCACAGCGCCACGAACCCTTTTGCCAGATCCGGCAGATGCGCCATCATGCGCATCGGTCCACGTTCAAGCTGGGTCGCATTATCTGCGTCGGTCATTGCGCGCAGTTCGGGATCCCATTGTTCGATATCGAGTTTCTTGATCCGGCTCATGTCTATCTCTCCCAAGGCGTGTCACAGTGATGCTGCCGCTTGGCGCGGCAATCTGGCGGACAGCTGAGCAATTTATCAGTTATTGTCGCGATGTCACGTCTCTGCGGTCGGCGTGGCGATATTTGCCGCCTGCCGCAAGGCATCGACTTCTTCGCGCAGGGCCGCGGCCTCGATCATGGCGTCAAGCAGCATCTGGCGCAGCCGGCGGTTTTCGGTCTCCAGCGCGGTAGCGCCCGCCGGATCCGTCACCAGCACGGGCATGCCATGCGCTGTGCTGGCGGTGGCCAGTGCCGAATCGATCTCGGCGGCCAGCAGGCGCCGCTGCGTGGCCGGTGACCAGACATTGAGCGCGCCATGCACGCCAATTCCCGCGACGGCAGTTTGCAGGCGCAGCGCTGTCAGGGCTGCATCGCCTTCAGCATGGCCCTTGATGCGCAAAAGCAGGCTGAGGAGGCGGCGCCAGCGCAGGCCGAAACGCTGCTGTTCGGCTGCGATTGCGGCGTCATGAGTCGCGCTGGCCCAGAAGGCAAACCAGACGATGGCGTCGATCCGTCGCTCTTCGTCGAGCGGTAACAAGGTCTCGAGGCAGTCCTGGATCGACGACCCGGCCCGGATCGCCGCCTTCAGTCGCTCGACCGAACGCGCCGACGACTCGCGCAGCGTCAGCAGCAGCAGTTCCTGCTTGCTGTCGAAATAATGCGAGACGATGTGGGTGCTGTAGCCGGTGGCGGCGGCAACATCGCGCAGTGTCACACGTTCCATGCCCGCTTGGGCGAGCAGGCGCGCAGTGACTGCCGCCACTTCGCGTCGGCGCGCTTCATGCACGGATGCTGCAACCGTCATGCCAGCCTCCGGCTGTTGTAGGAAGACATCATCATGCCGCTGTTGTGCGACCATGCGCTTGACATATCAAGTGGCAGATGTTGATCTGACAGTTGTTAGATTAAGCCGGAATTGCGCACACAAGCCGTAGCAAACGGCGCGCGCCCGCTACATCCATGGGGAGTGCCGTCATGAACAGCCCGATTGATATGAAGCAGTTGCAAAGGCCATCACCCAGCTATCAGGATATTCTGCGCGGCGACGGCGCGCCGGTGCCCGAAGTGCTGACACGGCAGAGCAACCCGCCGCAATCGCTCGAAAATATTGCGTTCTCGCGCTACACCAGCCGCGCATTCTTCGACGCCGAGATGGAAAAAGTGTGGCGCGTGGCCTGGCAATATGCCTGCCGCGAAGAGCATATCCCCAATCCCGGCGATTATTATGTCTATGATATCGGCCGCATTTCTCTGGTTATCGTCCGCACTGAATCGGGGGCGATCAAGGCTTATCACAACAGCTGCCTGCATCGCGGCACCAAGCTGAAGCCATCCGAAAGCAGCGGCTGGTCGCCGACCATTTCCTGCCCTTATCACGGCTGGACCTGGAGCCTTGAAGGCGAACTGTCGAAGGTGCCGTGCGCGTGGGACTTCCCGCACCTCGACAAGTCGCGCGAGCGCCTGCCCGAGGTGCGCGTCGATACGTGGAACAGCCTTGTCTTCGTCAGCATGGCGAAGGAAGGGCCGTCGCTGATGGAATATCTCGACGTCATGCCCGAGCATTTCAAGAACTGGGACATGACCGACTGGGTGATCAGCGTGCATTCCCAGAAGGAATTGGAGTGCAACTGGAAGGCGGCGCTTGAAGCCTTCATCGAAGCCTATCACACGGCGCAGGTCCATCCGCAGACGGTGCCGACGTCGGGCGACACCAACCAGCAGCACGACATCTTCAGCGATCATATCAGTCGCGACCTCGTCGCGCTCGGCATTCCCAGCCCGAGCTATGAAAAGCCGATGACGCAACAGGACATCCTCGACCAGATGCTGATGGGCGATCGCGCCATGGTCGGCGACCGCCTGATGGTGCCCGAAGGCATGACGGCGCGGCAGGTGATGGCGGATGTGCTGCGCCGTAAGATGACCGAGGAATATGGTCTGGATGTTTCGGGCTATTCGGTCGCCGAAATGATCGATTCGATCAAATATACCGTATTCCCGAACCTGTTCATCTTTGCGGGCGTGTCTCTGAAAATCCTCTATCAATACCGCCCGCTGGGCCATGATCAGGACCGCTGCCTGTTCGACATCATGTTCCTGCGTCCGGTCCCGAAAGGTCAGCCGCGCCCGGCGCCTGCCGAGCCTGTCAGGATCACCGAAGCGGAATCCTATGCCGACGTTCCCGGCATGGATCCCGGCTTCGGGTTGCTGTTCGATCAGGACACCAGCATCATGCGGGCGCAGCGCGAGGGCATGTATGCCAGCGAAAAGGGTGGGGGCACCTATTCCTTTTATCTGGAATCGAAACTCAGGCACCTGCACCACGTCATCGACAAATATCTTGCAGCCTGACGAAAAGCCTAGGTGAAATCCGCCCGGACTTCGCATGAAGTGCGGGCATAGACAGATTCAAACTGCCGCAAGAGCGCGCATGGCAAGCGCGCCGGGCAATTTCCCGCTGGGGAGGAGAGAATATGAGCAAGGCACCCAAGCTGCTGGCCAGCTATTTCACCATTGCCGGTGACGTCATGCCGATGACCGGCAATACGGTCAGTCCGATCGACCTGAAGGTGCGCGCCGACGCCGTCGCCCGTGCGGGCTTTTATGGCATGGGCATCATCACCGACGACCTGGCGGCGAATGTCGATCGCTATGGCTATGACGGTGTGGCGAAGATCATCGCGGATTCGGGCCTGAAGTGCATCGAGTTCGAAGTGCTTCTGGACTGGTTTGCCGATGGCGAACGCCGCGCCGCATCCGACAGGGATCGCGCGTTTCTGATGGAAGCGGCAGAACGGCTTGGCGCCTATCAGATCAAGGTCGGCGGCGATATTCTGATGGACCGCGAATGGCCGGTCGAGCGCATGGCGGAGAGCTTCGCGGGCGTCTGCGCCGATGCAGCGAAAGCGGGCACGCAGATCAGCCTCGAAATCTTTCCGGCATCGAATGTGCGCGATCTGAAAACGGCCAACGCCATCGTCGAGGGCGCAGGCGCGGCAAATGGCGGCCTGCTTCTCGACATCTGGCATTTTACCCGCGGCCATATTCCCTATGAGGACATGGCCACGATCCAGCCGCAATATATCAAGCACATCGAACTTGATGATGCGACGGCGGATCTTGTCGGCACGATCATGGAAGATACGCTCTTGCGACGCAAACTGCCGGGAGAGGGCGAGTTTGATGTTGTCAGGTTCCTCGATTGCATCCGCAAGACCGGTTACGACGGCATTTATGGTGTCGAAGTGCTGTCGGAAGAACTGCGCAGCATGCCGGTCGATCAGGTCGCCGAGCGCGCGTTCAAGGCGACGATGGGTGAATTCGCCAAGCTGCCGGAACGCGTATGACCGATTATCGCGATATGGCGTATGACGTTCTCGCCACGGGGTTTCAATTCTGCGAAGCTCCGCGGCAGGATGATGAGGGCAATGTCTATTTCAGTGACCTGACTGGTGGCGGCCTGTACCGCGTGACGCCCGGCGGTGCTGTTGAAACGGTGCTCCCTGACAGGATCTGGATTGGCGGTTCGGTGATCGATGCCGATGGCGCCATCCTTGTTTCGGGTGCGGGAGGCATTGTCCGGGTCGATCCTGCAACCGGCGCGACATCACCCGTCCTGACCGAAATCAACGGCGTCCCGGTGCTTGCCGTCAACGACTTCGAAGCCGACGACCGTGGCGGCATCTTTGGTGGCACCATCGATTTTCCGGCTATCATGGAGCGCGGCGAAGCGCCCGCGCCAGGTGTATTCTTTCATCTGTCGCCCGAAGGTCGTGTCACCATCATCCGCGAGGGCGTGATCGCGTCGAACGGCATTGACTACAGTCCCGACCGCAAGACGCTCTACCATTCGGAATGCACCGTCGGTGTCTGGGCCTATGATCTTGATGCCGGTGGCATGCCGCAGAACCCGCGCATCTTCGCCGCGATGGACGATAGCGACGGGCTGGTGGTGGATTCTGCAGGGGCGATCTGGGTCGCGCGCTGGTCTGCGGGCGAGGTCATCCGCTTTTTGCCCGATGGCAGCGAAGATTTTCGTTTTAAACTGCCTTTCCCAAATCTTGTCAGCCTGTCATTTGGTGGTGCAGACCTGCGCGATCTGTATATCACGACGGGTGGCGCGGCTGACGGGGATGGCCCCCCGCTGGGCGGGCTGGTGCGTGTCAGAACTGCCGTGCCGGGGCAGCGCGCAGCAAAATCGAGGATGAGGCGCTGAAACAGACGGCGCCAAAGAGGAGGGAATGGGAATGAACAAGCCTTTTGAAGGCAAGGTCGCACTGGTAACGGGCGGCACATCGGGCATTGGCGAAGCGGCGGTGCGCCGGTTTGCAGCCGATGGCGCGCGGGTGATATTTACCGGTTCGAACAAGACGGCGGCGGAAAAGATATGCGCTGAAACCGGCGCGCACTTCTTTGCGCACGACGTGTCGGACGTCGCGCGCTGGGATCTCCTGGCGGCGGAAATCCGCAGCAAGTTCGGCAGGCTTGATGCGGCTTTTGCCAACGCGGGCATCAACTGGGGCGACAGCGACATCGAAAGCGTCAAGCTGGAAGACTGGAGCCGCATCCTCGAAGTCAACATCACTGGAACGATGATGACCTGCCGTCATGCGATTGCCATCATGAAGGACAATCCGGGCGGTCCCGGTGGCTCGATCATCGTCAACAGTTCGGTGACCTCGCGCGTCGGTCTGCCCGATGACGTCGCCTATACCACGACCAAGGGCGCAGTGACGGCCATGGTCAAGTCGATTGCCGTCCACTGTGCGCGCAAGCGGCTCAACATCCGCTGCAACAGCATCCATCCCGGCATCACCGAAACCGCCACGATCAAGCGTGCGATGGAAGAAACCGGCGATCCCGAAGCTGCGCGCGCTTTCCTTGCGAACGCCTCGCCCATGGGGCGCCTTGGCCAGCCTGAGGAAATCGCCGACCTCGTCGCCTATCTGGCATCGGATAGTGCATCGTTCATCACGGGCGCCGAATATTTCGTCGATGGTGGTTCGGTCGCAGGATTTGCGGGCGTTTGACCTCGTTTCGTCCCGACATGCCGCAGGGACATCAACGACAGGGCTATATTGCGAGCTGCATGATGCTATCATGCAGCTCATGATAAGAAGGGAAGACCGCCATGGCTGATCGTGATCCAAATCTGAAAGACAAGGTTGTCAATCGTTGTCCCGGCACAAGCTGGTTCGACCTTATGGCCGCCGATTCCAAGGAAGTTCCTGACTTCCTCAAGGAAGACCATTATGAATATCGCGGTTCGGAGCCGCTTGCCGCTGATCGTTACTGGAGCCCGGAATTCGCGCGCCAGGAAAACGAAAAGATGTGGCCGAACGTCTGGCAATATGCCGCGCGCGAGGAAGACATTCCCGAATCGGGCGATTATGTCATTTATGAAAATGTCGGTCGTTCATTCCTGATCTCGCGTCAGGCCGACGGTTCAGTGAAGGCGTTCCACAACGTCTGTCTCCACCGCGGACGCAAGCTGCGCACCGAAGATGGCTGGGCCGACAATTTCCAGTGCCCGTTCCACGGCTTTGCGTGGCACAATGATGGCAAGCTGAAGGAAATCCCCTGCCGCTGGGACTTCGGCCACCTGACCGACGAAAAGATGCAGCTGCCGGAAGCCCAGGTGGGCCGTTGGGGCGGTTACATCTTCATCCGTGAAAACGCCGAAGGCCCGTCGCTGGAAGAATATCTGGCGCCTGTGCCGGAACATTTCGCGCGCTGGCGCCATGAAGAATGCACGACGGCGATCTGGGTCGCGAAGGTTGTGCCGGCCAACTGGAAGGTTTGCGCTGAAGCCTTCATGGAAGCGTGGCATGCGTGGATCACCCACCCGCAGTTGCTGCCGTTCACGGGCGACGCCAACACCCAGTACAACATCTATGGCGACAATGTGAACGTCGCGCTGACGCCATTTGCCGTGATGTCGCCGCACGTCGACCCGGTCGGCAAGAAGCAACAGTGGATCGTCGACGAGTTCGTGAAGTACAATGGCCGCTCTGCCGACAACTACGAAGGCGAAGCAACGCTGGCGCTTCAGGTGCCCGAAGGCATGACGGCGCGTCAGGCGCTCGCCGAAGCATCGCGCGAGCAGTACACGCAGATGTTCGGCCATGATCACAGCCACTCGACCGATGCCGAGCTGCTGGATGCCTTCACCTACAACATCTTCCCGAACTTCGGGCCGTGGGGCGGCTATATGCCGAACATCGTCTATCGCTGGCGTCCGTGGCCGGATGCCGATCACTGCCTCATGGACGTGCGCATCCTGACCCGCGTACCGCCGGGCCAGCCGATCCCGCGCAGCGTGCCGATGAAGTTCCTGACCGAAGACCAGAAATGGACGGACGCACCGGAACTTGGCATCCTGGGCGACGTGTTCGAACAGGACATGGAAAATCTGCCGCACGTGCAGGATGGCCTCAAGGCGTCGAAGAACAACGAAGTGCAGCTGGGCGATTTCCAGGAAATCCGCATCCGCCAGTTCCACCAGACGCTGGATAAATATCTGGCGAAATAACACGTTGTGACCCCCGGCCGGGTCATCCAGAACCGGCCGGGGTTTTTCTTTGCATAATCAATACAGGAGGATCACGCATGGATCTCGGTTTGGCTGGTAAAAAGGCGCTCATCACGGGTTCGACCCGCGGCATTGGTCGTCGCATTGTCGAAACGCTGCTCGCCGACGGCGCCGCAGTCGCCATCGGTGCGCGCAAGCAGGAAGAAGTCGATCAGGCGATTGCCGAACTGACCGCCAGCGGCGGCAAGGTCGTCGGCGGCGTCCTCGACGTCAATGACGCCGAAGGCTACAAGAAGTGGGTTGCCGACATGGCTGAAAAGCTGGGCGGCATCGACATCTTCGTGCACAACGTCTCGGCCGGTGGCGGCATGGAAGGCGAAGCCAGCTGGTACAAGTGCTTCGAAGCCGACGTCATGGGTGCTGTGCGCGGCACCGAAACCGCGCTGCCGTGGCTGGAAAAGTCGGGCGATGCCTCGGTCCTGTTCATCAGCACCACCGCAGCCCTTGAAACCTTCATGGCGCCGATGGCCTATAACGCGCTCAAGGCCTCGCTCATCACTTATGCCAAGCAGCTGTCGCAGACGCTGTTGCCCAAGGGCATTCGCGTGAACGTCGTCTCGCCCGGTCCGATCTATTTCAAGGGCGGCGCCTGGGAATATATCGAAAACAACATGGCCGACGTTTACAAGGCGAACGTCGCGATGCAGCCCAATGGCCGCCTCGGATCGCCGGAAGAAGTGGCCAAGGCCGTGACCTTCCTGTCGAGCCCGGCTGCCAGCTGGATCACGGGCGTCAACCTCGTGGTCGACGGCGGCTACACCAAGCGCGTGCAGTTCTGATCCCGCGTGATTGCCGGGCGCCCTGTGCGGGGCGCCCGGCAATCTCACTTTGGGGACAGGCAAAAACGAAGGGGCAGTGCCGAAGCGCGGCGCGCCCGCATGAATACGGGATTTCACGATGACCGACACTGGATCGCAGGAAAAGCGCCGCATCAATTGCGTATTGGTCGCTGGCGGCGAATGGCATGACATCGACTTCGCGCGGCTTGAACTGCTGAAGCTGCTGGCCGAAGACGACCGCATCCGTGTCCGCGTGTTCGAAGATTACGAGAATCTCGACGCGATCAACGAAGCGCATTTCATCATCAGCTACACCTGCAATGTCGTGCCGTCGGTCAAGGCGCAGGAAGCGCTGCGCGACTGGGTGGCGCGCGGTGGCCGCTGGTATGCGCTGCATGGCACCAGCACGCTTTTGCGCCTGATGTCGAACGGCCTGTTCGGCGCACCGCGCTGGGCGCCCTTGTTCACCGAAACGCTCGGTTCGATGTTTGTCGCGCATCCACCGATCGCGCCCTACACCGTGACGGTCGCTGATCCGACGCACCCGCTTGTCGAAGGCGTCGAGCCGTTCGAGACGACCGACGAGCTTTACCTGCTGGAAACCTATGGCCACCTGCATGTGCTGCTTGAAACCGAATATGGCGGCGACGCCAAGGGTTTCGAGGAAGACAAGTGGGAGCATGCCAAACACCCGGTGTTCTACCTGCACCCGATCGACAAGGGTGAGGTGCTGTATCTCACGCTCGGTCACTGCCGTGGTCATTATGACATGCAGCCGATGCTCGATTACTGGCCTTCGGTCGACCGTTGTGCCTGGGATCTTCCGGTGTTCTACACCCTGCTGCGTCGCGGCATCGACTGGGCCAAACAGGCACTGCCGGAACGCATTCCCAGCAAGGCTGCGCTGTTCGAGGCCGGACGCAAGACGGTACTGAAAAACCGCAAATAATCGCGTTACTTCAATCAGAAGCCGCCAAAAATGGGGAGGGTGGACGTCATGGATCAGGCTGCACTCGCAGCGCTGCTCGACAAGCAGGCTATTACTGAAACCCTCTACCGCTATGCCCGCGGGTGGGACCGGCGCGACCTTGGCCTCCTTGAAGGCTGTTTCCACGCCGATGCCGTCGTTGATCAGGGCGGTTTTCAGGGCCGCGCACATGATCTCATGGCGACATGGATGGACGGTACGGCGCATGTCCTGTGCATGACGCACTTGATCACCAATGTGCTGATCGAACTGAAGGGCGAGCGCGCCATGTCGGAGGCGCATTTCTTCGCCCATCATCGTCGTGCAGCGACGAAGGACGGTGGCGAGCGCGACTGGTTCATCAAGGGCCGCTATCTCGACATCCACGAAAAGCGCGATGGCGTGTGGAAGATCATCGACCGCACCGGCGTTCTCGATTTCGAACAGTTGGTCGACCCGACCGATGTCGAACTGCAACAGGTGCCGATCGCAGGGCGGGGGCGCTACAAGCCCGACGACAAGCTTTACGCGGTGCTCGCCAAGCTCTGAGCATCGCAAAACGGCATATAAAAAGGCGGCAGTCGGATACTGCCGCCTTTTTTATTTTATGCGTGGCGCGCGGGATCAGCCGAACGAACGCTTGGGTTCGCTGCCATCCCAGTTGCGGGCGGCGTCGCGCATGACGACGCAGGCACCTTTCAGGCCTTCGGGCATTTCGATCAGTTCGATCATCGTGCCTGGCCCGCCGCGCGTGTCGATATAGATGGCGCCACCACCGGGAATCTTGCCTTCCTGGAGAATTTCAAAGCCCTGTGCGACGCAGGCGGCGCGGGTGGCCTCGATGTCGTCGACGACGATGCAGCCATGGTGCAGACCCTGATGCCCGGCATCCTTCCACGCCTGATAGATCGACGGGCTGGTGTTGTGCTGTTCGATCAGTTCGATCTGCATGTCGCCCCAGTAGCCGAGTGCGAGCGAGAAATCGGCATCAGTCGGCTGGCCGCGATATTTGAAGCCTTCCATCTTGATGTTCGGGAAGACGTAAAACGGTCCTGCGCCCATCACGCTGGTCCAATATTCGATGCCTGCATCGATGCTGTCGACGACATAGGCCAGCTGCATGATTTCGCCAAACTGCGCGACAATCCCCTTTGGCATTCCTCATTCATCCCCATGAAAAGCCAGTGACATCCGATATTGGCACGGACGCCTGGCAGATGCACCTAGTGCTTGTCAGAATTTGACCGTCCGGGCAGTTTGGAGTCTGTTGTACGCTGCATCAAACCATCATTGGAATTCGTCATGCCGATCATCATTGCTGGAACACTTGATTTCCCCGGACAGGACGTGGGCAAGATCATCACCGATGCCCACGATCTGATTGCCGCCTCGCTCGCGGAAGAGGGCTGTATCGCCTATGACTGGACCGTGGACCCGTTGGTGCCGGGCCGCATGCACGTCTATGAGGAATGGACGACCGAGGCTGCGCTGGCCGCGCATTTCGTCAATCCCCCTTATCTCAACATGGGCGCACACTTGCGCAATTCAGGGATGCAGGGGGCGGATGTGAAGAAATACCGCTTCGATCTGGCCGAGCCGGTGTATGACGACAGCGGCACCCCGCGTGCCGATTTCTTCACCGCAGCAAAATAAAAAACGCATCCAAAGGGAGGAATATAGCGTGCAGAATCGCAGAATCGTTCTGGCATCGCGTCCGGTCGGACAGCCGAAGGCCGAAAACTTCACCATGATCGACGCACCGATCCGCGAACTTCAGGACGGCGAGGTTCTGGTCGAGAATCTTGTGTTCGCCATTGATCCGGCGACGCGCGGTATGCTCGACGACCGTGAAAGCTACATGACACCGGTTGCCATTGGCGGCCTGATCCCCACCATGGTGCTCGGCCGCGTGGTAAAGTCGCGTAACCCCGCCTTCAAGGAAGGCGATTATGGGCGTGGTTTTGTGGGTTGGGAGGAATATTCGATCCTCAATCCGACCAACATTGCGATGGAAAATATCAAGATCGACCCGCGCGTGCCGCTCACGGCCTATATGGGCGCGCTTGGCTGGTCGGGGATCACCGCCTATGTCGGTCTGCACAAGACGGGCGAGATGAAGTCGGGCGAAACCGTGGTGATGAGCGCAGCGGCAGGGGCGGTTGGCAGTGTGGGCGGCCAGATCGCCAAGCTGCGCGGCAACCGCGTTGTCGGCATCGTCGGCCATGCCGACAAGGCGCAGCTGATCACCGAAAAGCTTGGTATGGATGCTGCGGTCAACTATCGCGCAACCGATGACCTGTCGGCGGCGATCAAGGCCGCCTGCCCGGATGGCATCGACCTGTATTTTGACAATGTCGGCGGCAAGACGCTCGATACCATCCTGCCGCTGATGAAGGACTTCGGACGTATCGCAGTGTGTGGCATGATCGCCAACTACAACAATGCCGACGATCCCTATCCGATCCGCAACCTGTGGCAGGTGCTCGTGCACCGCATCACCATGCGCGGTTTCCTGGCCTATGAGCACCAGGAAATGCTCGAAGAAGCCGAGCACATGCTGACCGAATGGATCACGTCGGGTCAGTTGAAGGCGCTCGAAAACGTCACGACCGGCCTTGAAAACACGCCGTCGGCTTTCATCAAGCTGATGGCGGGCGATACCATCGGCAAGACCGTGGTGCGCCTGTCCGACAAGATCTCGACACTGGGCTGAACCTTTTTTGAAAACGCCAAATCCTGGGGAGGATCGCATGGCCGAATTTACCGAAACCGAACGTGCGCAACTGGCCGCACTCGTCGATGAATCGGCTGTGCGGTCGGTCATCACGCGCTATAACCATGCTGTCGACTGGATGAACTGGCCGGTGCTGGAAGATCAGTTCTGGCCGGATGCCGAAGTCGATTTCGGCGACGTGTTCCGGGGCGACCGGGCGGCCTTCATGCCGTTCGTCATCGCGCTTGAAGAAGGCTATACGCGCCGCATGCACATGTTCGGCGAACCGCGCATTGCGCTGTTCGGCAACGAGGCCGAGATCGAGGCAACGTCGGTCACTCATGTCCGCGCCCTCGACGATGCCGGCCGCACCGATAATTTCATCTGGGGCCGCTATCTCCTGAAGGCGGAAAAGCGCAATGGCGAATGGCGCCTGTCGCGGCTGTTCTACATGATCAACATGTTCCAGTCCTACCAGACCGATGTCGACGACAGCGGCCCGATGAACATGGCCGACAACACCACCATGGCGCACCCGCACGCGCCGCGTTTCTGAGTTGAGACTATAATAGAGGACACCCCATGCTGAACCGTCAATGGCTGATCAACGACCGCCCGTTGGGCCGTGGCCTGACCCATGCCGATTTCAAATGGCATGAGGGCGTGGTGCGGACGCCTGACGCCGGTGAAGTCGTGGTGCGCGTCCTCTATCTCAGCTTCGATCCCGCCCAGAAGGGCTGGATGGAAAATATCGGCGGTTATATGGAGCCGACCGAAATCGGCGATGTCATGCGCGGTTTCGGTCTTGGCGTGATCGTGGAATCGAAAGCTGATGGTTTTGCGGTCGGCGAACATGTCATGGGTCTTGTCGGCTGGCAGGACTATGCGACGATTGCCGCAGCTAAGCTGGAAAAGGTGCCGAGCGACGATCTTCTGACCGCCAACCTCTCGATCCTTGGCCTGACCGGCATGACCGCCTTTTTCGGGCTGCACAGGATCGGCAAGCCGTTTCCGGGCGATACTGTCGTCATCACGGGCGCGGCCGGCGCGACGGGGTCGACCGTCGGCCAGATCGCCAAGATCGCGGGCTGCCGCGTTATCGGCATTGCGGGCGGGGCGGAGAAGTGCCGCTGGCTGGTCGAGGAACTGGGTTTCGATGGCGCAGTCGATTACCGGGCGGGCGACGTGCGCAAGCAGGTCAAGGCGCTGGCACCGGGGGGCATCGACGTCGTGTGGGACAATGTCGGCGGCAAGATTTTGAACGATCTTCTTGGCCTGATCGCGCTTCATGCGCGCGTTGTCGTCTGTGGCGGCATCTCGCGTTATGAAACGGGCCAGATGCCGGCGGGGCCGGAGAATTATTTCAACCTTATTTTCAAGCGTGCGCACATGGAGGGCTTTATCGTCCTTGATCACGCCGCTGAATTTCCGTGGGCGCGCAGTCGCATCCGTGCATGGCTGAAAAGCGGTCAGCTTCGCCATCGTGAGGATGTGCAAAAGGGCCTGGAAAATGCGCCCGATGCACTGATGCGGCTGTTCACCGGCGCCAATTTCGGCAAACAACTGTTACATGTTGCAGAATGATCACAGTATAATAGGAATGTGATTCCACTTTCCGCTGCAATGGCGGGTTCCGGTTGCAACAGAGTTGATGACTGGTGTAGTGGCCCGTTGTTCGACCGTTCAAAAGATAACATACGGCGGCAGCGTATGGGAGGAGTTTCCTGGCAGATGCTTTCACCGCTTTCGAGCTGAATTGTTTGACGCTGACCGCAAGGCGCGTCCTGCTCGCATGCTTCGAACGTCTGTGTTGCATGGCCAGTTTTGATTGAGTCACCTCACAAGGGAAAAATGAAGATGAACAAGTTTGGATCGAGCGGCATGCGCCGTGCTGTCCGTGTCATGGCCGGCGTTTCGCTGCTCGCCATGTCGGTGCAGGCTGTCGCACAGGATGCGGCCGCACCGTCGGAAGCCGGTGGCCTTGAAGAAATCGTCGTGACCGCGCAAAAGCGCGCCGAAAATCTGCAGAGCGTTCCGATTGCCGTCACGGCCGTCACGGGCGCGTCGCTTGAAAAGCAGAAGATCAACAACATTCAGGGTCTCGCCAACTCGATCCCGAACGTTCAGATCAACAGCTTCGCGAACTCGCCGGATTCGGCCGTGTTCACTATCCGCGGCGTCGGCGTGAACGATGCTGACCCCTATGTCGGCACCACCGTGTCGGTCGTGGTTGACGGCGTTGTCGTCGGCGTGAACACCGCAGCGCTCGCCTCGCTGTTCGACATCGAACGCGTTGAAATCCTGCGCGGCCCGCAGGGCACGCTGTTCGGCGCCAACACCACGGGCGGCGTCGTCAACGTCATCACCAAGCAGCCGACCGGCGAATTCGGCGGCGAAGCGCAGGTGACCTACGGCAACTACGACCGTATCGAAGTCAACGCCGCGATGAACTTCCCGATTGCGGAAAACCTCGCCGGTAAGGTCAGCGTGCTGCACACCAGCCGCAACGGCTACTTCACCAACTATCTCGACGGCGCCAATCTTGGCGAAGTCAACATGTCGACGCTGCGTGGTTACCTGAAGTATGACAACGGCACCTACGACGCGACGCTGATCGGTGAATATGGCCGCACCCGCAACGGTGCGCAGACCAACCTCAACATCTCGACGCCGGATCTCATCCTCTATGTTCCGGGTGAAACGTCCTACAGCAAGAAGTTCGTGCGCGGTGAGAGCAACGATCAGCCGAGCTACAACAACCGCGACAGCTACAGCATCACGCTGACGCAGAACCTGGAAACGGGCATCGGCGATATCGTCTCGATCACCAACTACAAGAAATATGATCACGACCTGTTCAGCGACGACGACGCAACCACGCGCGTCCTGCTGCAGACCCGTCGTCAGATCACGCATGAGCAGTATTCGCAGGAACTGCGGGATCACCTGAACATCGGTGACAAGGCGCAGTTGATCTTTGGTGGTTTCGCTTTCCACCAGAAGTATTCGCTCGACCAGTCGACGAAGCTCGACGGCTTCCTCCAGGGTCTCGGCCAGCCGCAGACGCAGGATCAGAAGTCGACCTCGCTGTCGGCGTTCGCTCAGCTCTACTATGACCTGACCGAACAGCTGCGCTTCCAGGGCGGCCTGCGTTTCTCGCACGAAAAGACCTCGGCAACGTCGACGACCGCCAACTCGTTCACGACTGTTGCTGGTGGCTTTGCCGGTTTCAACGATCCGATCATCCCCGGTTCGTTCATCTCGGCTTCGGGCAAGAAGTCGTGGGACAAGCTCGGCTGGAAGGTCGGACTTGATTATAAGGCAACCGACGCGACGCTGCTGTATGGTTACTATGCCCGCGGCTTCAAGTCGGGTGGCTTCACTGGCCGTATCGCCCGTCCGGAAGACATCGGTCCGTACAACCCGGAAACGCTCGACACCTTTGAACTCGGCATCAAGGCCGACATGTTCGATCGCAGCCTGCGTCTGAACCTCGCTACCTTCTACAATATCTACAAGGATATGCAGGTGGTGCAGAACAAGACCTTCCCGAACGGCGCGAACAGCGCGTCGATCGCAAACGCGGGTAAGGCGAAGACCAAGGGCTTCGAACTCGAAATGACGGCGCTGCCCGTCGAAGGTCTGACGCTTTCGGGCGCGCTGGCGTATCTCGACGCGAAGTACAGGAAGTATGACACGACGGCGCTTGATGCCTTGGGCAACAACGTCCTCGTCAGCTTCGCCGGTAACCGCCTGATGAACTCGCCGAAGTGGAACGCCTCGGCCAGCATCAACTATGAAGTCGCTGTTGGTGAAGGGACTGCCGCCTTCTTCGTGCAGAACAACTACACCAGCTCGAAGTTCACCAACTACACCAACCTGCCGCAGGAAAAGATTGGCAAGATCAACCTGGTCAATGCCAATATCTCCTGGACGCCGAACGACGAAAGCTGGTCGGTCGGTCTTTATGGCCGCAATATCTTCGACAAGAAGTATTTCGGTCAGATCGGCTGGTTTGCGCCGTCCTTCGGTATCGCCTCGATGGGTGCGCCGCAGGAATATGGCATCGACT
Source organism: uncultured Sphingomonadaceae bacterium (assembly GCA_964635065.1). Taxonomy (GTDB): domain Bacteria; phylum Pseudomonadota; class Alphaproteobacteria; order Sphingomonadales; family Sphingomonadaceae; genus CAZWMK01. The sequence goes on from CAZWMK010000004.1 coordinate 21,548, forward strand.
TCAAGGTGAAGTGGTAATCACCAAAGTCGTACCGGACCGGTTCGCCGGTCCGGTCTTTTCCGGGGGCGGACGCAGCAATGCGCCTGCCCCTTTTTCTTGGGGAGTATGAGTCATGAGTTTTTCGGGACCGCTGGAAGACCGCATTGCCATTCAGGAACTGAACGCCAGCTATGGCGATGCTGTATCCCGTCGTGACAAGGATGATTTCGCCGCGACATGGGCCGAGGATGGTCGCTGGAAGCTGCCGAACATCGACGAAGTGACGGGGCGCGCCGTGATCGTCGAACTGTGGCTGAGCCAGATGGCCAATTATCCGTTCCACAATTTCAGCGGCTATGTCGGTGCGCTTGAAATCAACGGTGACCGGGCGACAGGCCGCGTATGGACATCGGAACTGGTCGAAAACATCAAGGGCGTGTCGGGTCGCGTCACCGGGCGCTATGACGATGAATATGTGAAGCGCGATGGCCGTTGGTATTTTGCGCGCAAGGTGTTCACTCCGTTGCATGGCCTTGACGCCATCGTCTGAGGGGATTGCATCATGCTGATCAAGACCATGCGCAACCGCACGGTGATGCAGAACAGCTGGGTGGTCGATGACATCGACGCCGCGATGCGCCACTGGATCACCACCTGCGGCATCGGTCCCTTTTTCGTGGTGAAGGAACTGACGCTTGATGACCTGTGGCACCGCGGCAGGCCGACGGATGCGATCTGCACAATCGCGCTTGCACAGGCGGGCGACGTACAGATCGAACTGGTGCAGCAACTGAACGATGCCGGCTCCGCTTATCGCGACACGGTGCCGAAAGGTCAGTCAGCCTTTCACCATATCGCGTTCTACAGCCACGATTACGACAAGGATCTGGCCGACTATACGAGCCAGGGATTTGACGTGGCCTACAATGGCGCCTTCGCGGGCAAGCGTTTCTGCTATATCGATACCAGTGCAACCATTGGCTGCATGGTCGAACTGATCGAAGAAAGCACGGCCCAGGCGGAATTTTTCGCGCGCATCAGGGCCGCTGCGGAAAACTGGGACGGCAGCGATCCCATCCGCCCGGCTTTTTGAGGACCGCGCGGGCGGGACAATGTCCCGCCCGTCGGCATTTCGAGGTCAGGCCCTGCGAAGCCAGCGGATGGCATTGCCCAGCAGGGTGCGCACACCTTCGTTGCCATAGGCACTCGGCCCGTCGCCGCACTGCATGTAGACGATATCGCTGTTGCCGGCCTTCTTCGTCCAGCAAATCAGGTTGCTGCCGGGCGGATGGTCCCAGCCTTCGCGCGCGTAGAGCGAGCCCGACGCACCGAGGGCCGCCGAATAGAATTCGTCGCGTACGAACTGGTGATCAGATCGGAGCAGGGGGGTCTTGTCGTCTTCGGCGATCTGCACGAGGTAAAGCTCGTCCTCGATCCAGAAGCCTTCGCCAAGACCTGCCGTGATCGGGTGATCGTCGACAACGCGCACGAAATGGCGGACTTCGTGGCGATATCCGTCATCGGGGCGGTCGCCTTCGGCTGTGTACCAGAATCGGCCGCCGATGGCGTCGCCATATTCGCGCCACGCAGGCCAGCCGGCGAGCGCGTGGTGCATGAACAGCATCGGCTTGCCCTGATCAAGCAGTGCCGCAAAGCCCTCGCGCAGATGGGTTGGCGGTTCGATCCGTCCCGGTGCGCGGCCCGGCTGAAAGTCGATGCCCGGCATGTCATAGTAAAGGATCACATCAAAGGGAGCCGCGCGTTCAGGATCGAGGATGCCGGGTGCGGCGGGATGTTCAACATGGGTGTAGGACCAGCCGCCCCTTGCCGACACGGCATCGAGCATCCCGAAGAAAGCCGCCTTGTCGAAGGGGTGGCCGCGCGTGACGACAAGCACATTGCATGCGGCGTGATATGGAATGGTCATATGATCCTGTGATCCTCCCCCAGAGCGTGGCGGGACCTGTTGGCCGCCATTTTCACAATAGTGCGGCGGGGTGGGGGCGGTCGCAACTAGCGCGAATGACGGGTTTGGTCCGACTTCGGCATTTGGACATTGACAAGACAAGCGTCCAAAAAACATTGTATCGCGCAACAGCCGGAATCATCCGGCATCTTTGGGGCGGGAGCATTCATCATGGCATCGTCGGGCAGTCTGACGCTGGAGCAGCGGATCGACGCGATTGAATCGCGCGCCGCCATTCACGAAATCATCCTGCGTTATTGCCGTGCGCTCGATCGCAAGGACGAAGCGATGCTACGCAGTTGCTTTCACCCGGATTCGCATCACAGTCATGGCCCCTTCACCGGCGCGTCCAGCGATTTTTGCGGCTATGCCATGGATGTGGTGACACAATTGCCGGTCACCCAGCATCATCTGGGCAATATCTCGATTACCGTCGATGGCGATGTTGCATCGGCGGAATCCTATTTCGTCGCCTATCACCGGACGCCCCCATCGGGGCCGATGGTGCTGCCCGGCGCAGCGCCGGATGAAGATGTCTTTATCGCGGGTCGCTATATCGACCGCTTTGAACGCCGCAACGGGACATGGCTGATCGCCGAACGCACGGGCATTCTCGACTGGCAGCGGTTCGAGCCGATGTCGGACCGCGGCCAGATGCCGGGCCTCGTTGTCTGAGTGGAATGGACAGGGCGCGCTTCATGGCGCCTGCTCAAAGAATGAAGATGGGGAGTGAAAAGCGTCATGACGGATATATCGGCAGCACAACTGGCCGCCATTCGCGAAATGGGAGACAAGCAGGCGATTGAAAAGGTGCTCGCCCTGCACAGCAGGGGCGTCGATCGCGCCGATTACACGTTGCTCAGCGCCGCCTATCACGACGATGCCACAGTAGATTACGGATTTTTCCAGGGACCGGCACGGGACCTGGCGCGCATACTCGCCGACGCGCAATGGGGGCAGCCGACGACGCTGCATCGCACATGCAGCAGTTGGATCAAGGTGACAGGGAATACCGCTGTCTCCGAGAGCTATATCATTGCCTATGTCGAAACGCACGGCGATGACGGCAACAAGCAGCGGCTGGTCTTCGGCCGGTATCTCGACCGCCATGAAAAGCGGAACGGCATATGGAAACTCACCCATCGCACGTATGTGCTCGACAGCAACATCAATCAGCCCGGTCAGATGGACTGGCCCGAAGCTGCGCTGGCGCTTGGTGCGTATAATCCGCGTGGCGGGCAGCGTGCGCAGGATGCGGGCCGCGCCGTGCTGGCGCTTGCAGCATCCGGTATGGAACTGCCGGGACGTGGCGGAACCCCTGACATCAGCGCAGATGCCATCGACGTCGCGCTGTCGAAGCAGGCGCTGCACGAACTTGGCATGGCCTATCGGCGCGGCGTCGACCGTGCTGACGCCGATCTTGTGCGCTCGGTTTTCCACGACGATGCGACCGTCGATCTCGGCTTTCAGGGCAAGGGCGTCGATTTCGCGCCGTTCATCGCTGAACAGGTATCGAAGAACATGGACAAATGCGTCCATGCCACGGCCAATGCGTGGTTCGAGGTGGATGGTGACAAGGCGGTGGGCGAAACCTATCTGATTTCGACCTACACGGCAGGCGGACAGGACGGCCTTGTTATTGGCCGCTATGTCGACCGCTATGAACGCCGTCAGGGCGTCTGGAAGTTTACGCATCGCCAGTTCGTGCAGGATGGCTTCATCCTGCAACCGACCACCGGCCAATATGGGGCGGGCATGTATGCCGCGCTCAGCACTATCGGCGGACACAAGCCCGCCGATCCTGTCTATGCTTTTTGGGGTTGAATCATGATCCGTGGCATTCATCACGTCGCCATCCATGTCCGTGACATGGAACGCATGTTGGCTTTCTACCGCGATGTCGTCGGTTTCGAACTGGTCAGTGACAGCAGCTGGGCGGACAGCGAAGAAATCGACAGCGTCATCGGGGTGCCAGGTTCTGCCGCGCGTGCCGTGATGCTGCGTGCGGGCAATGCTCATCTGGAACTGTTCCAGTATAGCGCTCCGGCACCGCGCGGCGGCGAACCGCTCAGGCCGCAGGATCATGGCTACACGCACTTCTGCCTCGATGTGACCGACATTGAGGCAGAGCATGATCGCCTGACCGCCGCCGGCATGACCTTTTTCCGGCGTCCGGCCAATTTTGGCGAATTGCGCGCGGTCTATGGCAAGGACCCCGAGGGCAATATCGTGGAAATTCAGGAAACCAGCCCGGACATGGTGTTCGCGCTGGAACAGCTGAAGATGGTGAATCTGCCTGAAAAAGCCTGATCATTAACCATTAATCGTGGTTAATCAGTGTCTTGGATGATTGCGTGTTCGGTTGATTCATGAAACTCTGCCGCCTGTCCAAAGTATGGACGATGGGCAGGAGGCAGGGGATATGAACGGCGAACGACGGAAAGCGGCGCGTACGCCCGTGTCCTATCCGCAGCAACTGCAACTGGGCGACGATCCGGTGGCGGTGCGCATTCATGTCCGCAACCTTTCACCCGATGGCTTGATGCTCGATAGCGGTCTGCCGCTGGCACGGGGCGAACAGGTGCAAGTGGCGCTGACCCGCGGCCAGCCGCAGACCGCGCGCGTCGTCTGGAAGGCCAGGGGGCGCTATGGACTGGCATTTGAAGAACCGGTCGATGCCCTGCCTGCCCCGCGCGCGATCCGTATGGGGCGCCCGGCCTGAACCAGGCCTTGCACCGGCTTCCCGTCTAGAAGGGAAAAAGCGCGTCGTAGATCTGCTGTCCCCAGCGGGCCTGCTGCACATCGGTCAGCTGACCGCGCCCGCCATAAGAGACGCGTGCTTCTGCGATCTGGCTGTGGCGAATGGTGTTGTCGCGCGTGATGTCTTCGGGCCGGACGATCCCGGCGATCACCAGTTCGCGCACCTCATAGTTGACGCGGACTTCCTGCCGGCCACGGATCACGAGGTTGCCGTTCGGCAGTACGCTTGTGACGATGGCTGCGATGGTCATGTCGATCTTTTCCTGCCGGTTGACCGAACCGGAGCCGCTTGACTGCGATTGCGACCCGCCGTTGATCAGGTTCGACGGATCCACGGCGTTGGGCAGCACCTTGTCGAGCTGGGATTCGAGGCCAAGGAAGTTCGACAACTGCGCGCCTTCCTTGTTGGACCGGGTGCGCGTGGTGGTATTGCCGACTTCCGCCTTGTCTGAAATGTCGATGCGGACAGTGACAATGTCGCCGACCTTGTTGGCGCGCTGGTCGCGGAACAGCGCACGGGCACCATTGCGGAACAGCGACGTCGATTGAATGGCGGGCGTCGCGTCAGCACCGGTTTCTGCCGTGCGCTGGCCGCTGCCGGGATGGCCGATCGACCCTTCGGTGACGGGCGCTGCAATGTTGTCGATGGGAGACAGCCGGGGCGCGCGTCCGACATTGGCCAGGCGATCCGCCGTGCCGCATGCCGCCAGAGGCATCATCAAAAGGAGTGCGAGCGTTGATTTCTTCAACATGGATCAGCCTTTCAGCGGGCCGCGACGGCGGTGGAGAGGGAGGCGGCCGCGGCAATGCGCACCACACCGGGGGCGATGACCATGGCTTCCATCAAAGCGTGGGAGGTCTGGCTCTGAACGCGGATCGTTGTACCGCTCTGGCCGCCGGTCAGCGCCTTGCCTTGCACCGAAATCGCAAGGCTTCCGCGCTGGAACAGGATTGAAACCGGATCGCCCTTGCGTACCATCAGCGGCGTGGCGACATCGCCCGCCCGGACGATGCGTCCGGCATCGAGGCGACGGGTCGCCTCCTTGCCGACGATGGCGGCACCCGGCAAGGCCAGCCGGGCATCGGCCTCGGGCAGGTCGCGGATGGCGATATCGGCTTCCGATACAATGGCACCGCGTTCGATCGTCTGGGCAATCACGCTGACCGGAGCGGCCTGTGCGCCATGGGCGGCTGTCAACAGCAGGGCGAGGGCGAAGTTGCGCATCGGTGTGGCTCCTTAGCGGATCTGGTTGACAGCGTTCATCATCTCATCGGCTGTCTGGATCACGCGGCTGTTCATTTCATACGCCCTCTGGGCGGTGATGAGCGCGGTGATCTCGGCAACCGGATTGACGTTCGATGTTTCGAGGAAGGACTGGCGGATGAGGCCGAAACCCGGCTCGCCGGGGACGGCAATCTGCGGCACGCCGGAGGCAGCCGATTCCAGCAGCAGATTGCCGCCGATTGCTTCCAGGCCGGCTTCGTTGGCGAAGGTCGCCAGTTCGATCTGGCCAACCGTCTGCATCTGAACCTGACCCGCCAGTTTGACCTGCACGGCGCCCGTTTGCGAGATGCTGACATCGACGGCATCTTCTGGGATGACGATGCCCGGTTGCACCCGATAGCCTTCGGGCGTCACCAGTTCGCCATTTGCCGAAAGCTGGAATGATCCGGCGCGGGCATAGGCATCGCTGCCATCGGGCATTTCGACGCGGAAATAGCCGCGCCCGTCGATGGCAAGATCGTAGATGTTGCCGGTCTGGGTGAGATTGCCCTGTTCGGCCACGCGATAGACACCTGCGGCCTTCACGCCCACGCCGATCTGGATGCCTGATGGCAGGCGCGTGTCCTGTGCGCTGCTTTCAGCGCCGACGCGGCTGATCGTCTGATAGAGCAGATCCTGAAACTCCGCCCGCTGGCGCTTGAAACCAGTGGTGTTCATGTTGGCGATGTTGTTCGAAATGACTTCGACATTGAGTTGCTGAGCCAGCATCCCGGTCGAGGCAATGGATAGTGCGCGCATGTTGAAACTTCCTTACTGGACGCGGCCAAGGCGCTCGATGGCGCGCTCGCGGACATCCCCCATGCGCTCGACCAGCCGGGCGGTGGACTGGTAGCTGCGCAGGATGTCGATCATGTCCGTGGTTTCGACGATCGGCTTGACGTTCGAGCCTTCAAGAACGCCGCTTTTGATCTGCACCCGCGCATAATCGGCGGCTTCGGCACCATTGCCGGTCAGCAGATTGTTGCCAAGGCGCGTCATCGCGGCGGGTTGGGCAAAAGTCATGATCGCAAGCCGTGCCTTTTCACCGAGATTGGTTGAAACGACGCCATCGGCCGAGACGCTGATGTCCTTTTCGTCGGTTTCGATCCGGATCGGCTGGCCCGCTGTATCAAGCAGTTCCTCGCCGCTCGACAGGCCCAGAATGCCACCGGACAGAATCTGCACGCGGCCGTTACGGGTGTAGGCGGTGGCACCATCGGCGGTGCGGACGCTGAAATAGCCGGGGCCGTCGATGGCAAGATCAAGCGGATTTCCGGTTGCGTGGAAATCACCCTGCGTCACGTCGCGGGCGATGCCGCGATCGATGACATAGGATACAGCCTGCCCGCCGGGCGCCGCGGCGCCCTGCATGCGGTCGACGAGGGCGTTGAACATCACGCTTTCGCGCTGATAGCCCGTGGTGTTCATGTTGGCGAGATTGTTCGCGACGACATCAAGCCGCCGCCGAAGCGCCGTCTGATGCGAAAGTGCGACATAATTCTGTACGTCCATAAGCGGCCTGCCCATCCCTTCTGGCGAGCGTTGCGGATTTACTCATTCAAGGGGCGTGCCAAATGCGAAATGGCGGAAAGCCGTGAGACGCATTGCACGAAGCTGGGCAAAATCTGCCGATCTTCAACGGGTCGTTAACCTTATCGGGCGTATCTTGCCGGGCATGAAACAGCTTGAAGGCCCTGGCGCTGTGCAGACGATGGACAAAGCCGATGTGCTTGCGGCACTGGCCGCGCAGCTGCCGCGCCGGCGCTGGAGCGGCAAGCGCATCGTGATGGTGGTGCTTGCCATCGTAGCGGGCATGGCGCTGGCCAGCGGCCTTTATGTGCTGAACGGGCGCAACGCGTCTGCGGCTGTTGCGCCAACCTATGTCGATGTGCCTGAAATCATGGTCAATATCCGCGCCACGGATGACAGCCTGCGCTTTTTGAAGGTGCGGCTGGTGATCGAGGCGGCCACGCCGGATGCGGCTTTGGCCATCAAGGCGCGTCTGCCGGGCGTGATGGATGGCTTTCATGCCTTTTTGCGCGAACTGCGACCGCAGGATCTGGCAGGCGCATCCGGCACCTATCGCATCAAGGAAGAACTGCTGATTCGCGTCAATCAGGCAGCAGCGCCTGCGCGTGCCAGCGACGTTCTCGTGCAGGAGATGATCCAGCAATGAGCCGCCATGCCCGCGCCCTTGACCCGCGCCGCTTCATTGACGCTGAAGAAGCCGAATGGGTTCTGCCACCGCAGAACGCCCAGCGCACCCTTGATCAGGACGAGATCGACCGGTTGATGGGGGTGGGGCAGGCACAAAGCCACACCGAGCAGACCGGCATCCGCGCCATTATCAACAGCAGCCTGGTCAGTTCTGAACGGTTGCCGATGCTCGACATCATCTTTGACCGTCTGGTGCGGGTGATGTCGACGTCACTGCGCAATTTTACATCCGACAATATCGAGGTGTCGATCGACAACATCACCTCGGTCCGCTTTGGCGATTACCTCAATTCCGTGCCGCTGCCGGCCATGCTGGGCCTGTTCCGCGCCAAGGAGTGGGACAATTTCGGTCTTCTGACGGTCGATTCGGCGCTGATCTATTCGATTGTTGACGTGCTTTTGGGTGGTCGTCGCGGCACGGCGGCGATGCGGATCGAGGGGCGGCCCTATACCACCATCGAGACATCGCTTGTCGAACGCATGATCGAAATCGTGATGAAGGACCTGTCTGCGGCCTTTGAGCCGCTGTCGCCGGTGACCTTCGCCTTCGAACGCATCGAGACCAATCCGCGCTTTGCCAGTGTAGCGCGGCCCACCAATGCGGCGGTTGTCGTGCGGCTTCGCGTCGATATGGACGATCGTGGCGGCCGGCTTGAACTGCTTTTCCCCTATGCGACGCTGGAGCCGGTACGTGAACTGCTGCTGCAACGCTTCATGGGCGAAAAATTCGGCCGCGACACCATATGGGAGGCGCATCTTGCCCATGAACTGCACCGTACCCGTCTGGATGTCGATGCTGTTCTGAACGAACAGGTGATGACGCTGGCCGATGTCATGACATTCAAGGTTGGTCAGACGATCCTGTTCAACGCATCGCCCGAAGACCCCGTTGAACTGCGTTGTGGCGGCGTCACGCTGGCCAGTGGTCGTATCGGCCGGTCGGGTGGCGCTGTGGCCGTTCGCATCATTGATCCGGAGACCGGGGCATGAGTGCGCTTTCCATGATGATCGATATCGGCCTGGCTCTGCTGCTTGCGGGCGCCATTGGCGGCGGCGTGATGCTGAGCCGCCGTCTTGACCGTTTTCGTGAAAGTCGCGCTGAACTGGCGCAACTGGTGGTGCAACTGACAACGGCGGTCAATCAGTCGCATGCCGCGATCGGCCTTCTGAAAACCGCTACGCAGGATGCGGACAAGGCGCTGGGCGACCGGCTCGACAAGGTGCGGCGTCTGACCGATGAACTGGAAATCATGACGCAGGCCGGAGACAGCCTGGCCCGCCGACTGGAGCGTGCCGCCATGCCCCAGATGCCGGCCCATCCGACGCGAAGCAGTGGCCTTGCCGCGCGTCTCGCCGAACTTGATGGCTCTATGAAGCGGGGGGCCGTCCGATGAATGCCCGCCGGGTCATGCCCTTGGTGCTCGTCGTGGCCGTGGCGTCGCTTGTCGCGCGGCTGGATAGCGTGACAGCCGCCGAGCAGCCGACAGCGGCGAGGTTGGAATCTGTACCGGCCCGGCAGACGTCAGTACCAGCCCAGGGGGGCGCCAAAACCCGCATGGCCGCCGTGCTCGACAGCGACCTTGCCGTGCGGCGGCAGCAGGTCGATGATCGCCTGCGCGAGATCGAGATGCGCGAGCGTCTTCTGGCGGCTGCGGAAAACCGGCTGCGAAAGGCTGCAACAGAAGCGCCCAAAGGCCAGGCTGCTATGGCGCAGCCGGACCGGGCGCCGGTCGCGGACCGGGACGACAACCATCGGGTTGTCGCGCTTGTCAAACTCTATCAGGCGATGCAGCCGCGTGCCGCTGCCCGCATTTTCGAGCGGCTGGATGAAAATGTGCAGACCGCTGTCGCGCTCAACATGCGCGAGCGGTCTATGGCCGCCATCATGGCCGAGATGACCCCCGAAGCAGCGACCCGCCTGACCATGGCCCTGGCACGGCGTCCGGAAACACTGCGCCCGACCCGTCTTTAGACGAGCTTAACCCCTGACTGGCATAGTTTCTGCTGGCGTGGTGACGGCTTTGGCCCTTGCCAGCATCAGACAGCCTTCTCCGAGGTGAGTGCAAGCGACATGGCGCAAACGCGGACATCCCATTCTGTCGAACGACGCATATGCCTGCTGCGCCGCGAGATCGATGGCCTTGCGCAGCCAAGGACCAGTGCATGCCACGACATCTCCGCGCTGGAACCCGCCCGGCTGGCCACGCACGCGCTCCCCGATGCCAAGGGACGCTTGGGCGCTGTTTTGCGCAGTTCGGAAGATGCAGCGCTGCACATCATTGCCGAGGGGGAAGCCCTGCTTGCGCTTGCGGAGGCGACGGCCGCTACCCAGCCGGGACTGGCGGGCCGCATCAGCGAGATTGCCCTATCCATCATCGAAGCTGCGGCCTTTCAGGATGTTACCGGTCAGCATGTCAGGCGTGTGCTCGATCTTTTACATCTTGTTGAAGCCCGGCTTGCGCGGCTGGCGGAAATCGTCGGCGATGATGAGCGGGATACTGGCGACGCCGCCCCCGTCACGTCCGGCACGGTCGGAGCCTCCGGTCCTGACTGGACGGGCAGTGGCAATGCCCAGTCGGCGGTTGATCGCTTGTTTGCGCAGGCGGGGCCATGAAAAAACTGCTGCTTTTGGCGTCATGTGCGCTTCTGGGCGCCGCGCCACCACCCGTGCCCCAGGCGCCGCCCAGTCTGCGCGATCAGGAAGTCGCCCTGCTGGCGGCTGTCGCGCATGACGGTTTGCGCGATCGCTCTGACGCGCGCCTTGCCCTTGCGCATTTCTATGCCACGCGCGGCCGTGCGGTCGAGGCGGCCGCCGTGCTGGACGTTGTGCTGGCGGACCGGCCAGCCCTTGGAGAGGATCCGCATTTTCTGGCTTTGCGCGGTCGGGTGCGCGTGCAGACGGGCGATTATCGCGGGGCGGTAACCGATCTTGATGCTCCTGTTCTGCTGATGCAGCCGGAATCCTGCTTGTGGAAAGGTTTTGCGCTGGAACGCGTCGGCGACGCCAAGGCCGCGCTGTCGGCCTATGCGTGCGGCATGCCGGCGCTGACAGGGCGGCGGGCCGACAGCCGGGCCGTGTTCCTGCTGTCCGGCGTGCGCGCGGCACTGGCTGTGCCGGGCCAGCTTGATCGCGCCAACCGGCTTTTGATGCTGGCGAAACCCGAAGATGCGGTGCTGCGGGGCGAGCGTGCCTATTGGATGGCTGTGGTCAACCAGCGCATGGGCCGCACGAACAGTGCGCGCGCCTGGTTCAGGAAAGCGGCACGCGACGGCAATCCGGCGGCGGCGCTGCACGCGCGTATTGCATTGTTCGAGCAGGAGGCACGCGATCCGCAAGCGATGATGGCGCAGCTGGATCGCCTGCGCTTTTCATGGCGTGGCGGCGAGAGCGAACGGCGGCTTCTGGATGCGAAGGCGCGCATGGCCATGGCGCAGAACGATCCGCTGCGGGCGCTGAGAGCACTGGACATGGTGGCGCGCTATCTGCCACCCGACAAGCAAAGCGCGACGCGCAGCGCGACGATTGCGCAGCTTTTTGATCAGTTGATGAACGATGGCGGCACGCGTCAGGGAACGATCCGGGCGCTGGCGGCCTATTGGGAGTTTCGCCATCTGGCGCCGCGTGGTCCGGTTGGCGATGCCATGGCCCTGGCGCTTGTCGAGCGGCTGGAAGCCCTGGATCTGCCCGGCCAGGCCGCGGGTCTGCTGGCATGGCAGGTCGAGCAGCGCATGGCAGCAGGGCCTGAGCGGGCTGCGGCGGCCATGCGCCTTGCCCGTCTTTACCGCGATGCGGCTATGGCCGATCATGCGCTGGCGGCGCTGCGTCTTGCCAGAATTGATGCCAGCAGTCATGCCCCGGATGTTGCTCTGGCTCGGCAGGAGGCGGCGATTCTTGTCGATCTTGGCCGTGCGGATGAAGCTGCTGCCCTCCTCGAAGGTGACAAGGCACCTGAAGCCGTCGCGATTTTAAGCGAGATTGCCTGGCGTCGGAATGACTGGGCCGGGGTGTTGCGCACGCTGGATGGCCGCCTGCCCGCAGCAGGCTTGCTGGAACAGGATCATGCGGCGTTGGCGCTGGCGTTGCGCTATGTTGTCGCGGCCACGATGCTCGGCGACGAGACACGGCTGGCACAGGCCCGCGCACAATATCGCCCGTATCTGCAAGCGCCCGATCTGGCCAACTTGTTCGATGTGCTGACCGGCGATCCGCACGCCGTGCCGCCCGATCGGCTGACCGCGGCGATCAATGCCGCCGCCAGACGCGCCGCGCGCGGCTAGGCGTTCGGGCCGCCCCAGTTGCTGACGACATCGTCGTAATTCGGTCGCGGCCTTTCTTCGAGCGGACGCGACGGCGTGCCGACAAAAATGAAACCGGCAATGCGACATTGATCGTCGCCGAACAACGCGCGTACGGCGTCGCTATATGCGGGCCAGCCCGTCAGCCAGTTGGCGGCAAAACCCTGGGCGTGGGCTGCAATGCACAGGTTCTGGATGGCGGCGCCCGCCGAAAGCTCCTGTTCCCATTGCGGAATCTTGTGGCCGACGATGGGGCGGCTGAGTGCGACGATCAAGGTTGGCGCTTGCTGGGCAAATTGGCGCATGGCCTCGCGTTCGAGGCGTCCGGCATCGAGCGTGGCGGCGACATAGGCCGCCTCTATCGCGTCCGCCAGCATGACGCGTTGGTCATGGCCGACAATCACGAAACGCCACGGCGCCAGCTTGCCATGATCGGGCACGCGGATGGCTGCTTCCAGCAGGTTGCGCAACTGCGATGCATCCGGGCCGGGTGCGACAAGATCGCGTGCCTTTGCGGAACGGCGCGTCGCCAGCAGGGAGAGTGTTGTCGAAGAGTCGTTGAACATGCGCATCGATTGCCAGCTTTTTTTGCAAAATCCTTCCTTGTCCGCTAGCACGCTGATCAACAATCAAACAAGTTCTGGTGGAGATTGTCGATGCGTCGCGTTTTTCTGCTGGCCGGTCTGGCTGGTCTTTCGGTTCCCGCAGTTGCAGCGGATAATGATGTCATCCTCGTTACGGGGCACAGCCTGCCGCAAGCGATCGGCAGCGAGGTCTATTCAACGGTAACGGTCGACCGCGACCGTCTGACGACAACGGCATCGGGGCGCATGGAGGATGTGCTGCGCGATGTGGCGTCTTTCCAGCAGTTCCGCCGCACTGACAGCCGCGCCGCCAATCCGACCAGTCAGGGCGTGACGCTGCGCGGCCTTGGCGGTAATGCCGCCAGCCGTGCGCTTGTGACCCTGGATGGCGTGCCGCTGGCCGATCCGTTCGGGGGCTGGCTCCCATGGAGTGCGGTTGATCCCGCCAGCCTGGGCGCGGTGCGGGTGACGCGCGGCGGCGGCGCAGGCGCATTTGGTGCGGGTGCCATGACCGGCACCATCGAGCTGATCAGCGCCGACAGCAGCCAGTCGCCGACAGCACAGGCGGGCCTGATGTATGGTAGCCGCGACGCTATTGCCGCCGATGCCGCTCTGTCGGGCGAGCTGGGGCAGGGCCATGGCTGGCTGAGTGGCGGCTTTGCGCGCGGCGACGGCTATATGCTGATCGGGCCGGACCAGCGTGGTCCCGCCGATGTGCCGGCACGTTATGAACAGTGGCACGTCACAGCGCGTGGCGCGGTGCCGATCGGCGACCAGACCGAATTGCAACTGCGCGGCATGGCCTTTGGCGATACCCGTCTGCGGGGTCTTGATGGCACCGAATCGACCTCGGACGGTGTGGATGCCAGTGTACGCCTGATCGGTCGCGGCGACTGGGCATGGGAAGGTCTGGCTTATATCCAGGCGCGCGAATTCACGTCGGGCTTCGTCTCGGTCAACAACACGCGCAGCACAACAACGCAGACGCTGGACCAGTTCAACACGCCCGCAACCGGCTGGGGTGGCAAGCTGGAAGTGCGGCCGCCCCTGGGCGAAGCGATTGAATTGCGGCTGGGAGCCGACATGCGCGGCGCCAAGGGCAAGACGCGCGAACGCTTCCGCTACGTCGGCGGCGTGCCGACACGCCTGCGCACGGCGGGCGGCGAACAGTCTGTGATGGGCGGCTTTGCCGAACTGGGGGTCAAGGCCAGCGAGGCGCTGACACTGACGGGCGGTGCGCGCATCGACCGCTGGTCGATCGACAATGGCTATCTTGACGAAATGGACCCGGCCACTGGCGCAATGCAGCTTGCGCTTCGTCCGGCCAAGCGCGACGATTGGCGTACCAGCCTGCGCGGTGGCCTGTCGCTTGCGGTAACGCCCGCCATCCGTCTGCGGGCAGCAGGCTATACGGGCTGGCGCCTGCCGACGCTCAATGAACTTTATCGCCCGTTCCGCGTCGGAACCGATGCTGTGGCGGCCAATCCCGACCTGAAACCCGAACGGTTGCAGGGCGTGGAAGCCGGCGTTGACATCACGCCGATGAACAATGTGTCGTTCGGCGCGACCGTTTATTGGAACCGCCTGGAAGACGCGATTGGCAATGTCACGCTTGGCACCGGGCCGGGGCTGTTTCCCGATGTCGGCTTCGTCGCGGGTTCATATCGTAAACGGCTCAACCTCGATTCGATCCGTGCGCGCGGCGTCGAGGCGGATGCGCGCGTCAATCTCGGGGGCGTCGGTCTGTCGGCCAGCTATGCCTATATCGACGCGCGGGTCCGTGCCGATGGCGTTTCTGCCGCACTCGACGGCAAGCGTCCGGCGCAGGTCCCGAAGCATCGCGCTTCGACCACGGTGTCATACAGCCATGGCGAACGCGCGACGGGCAGCGTCACGCTGCGCTATGAAGCGAAACAGTTCGAGGACGATCTGAACATTCGCGCGCTTGATGATTCGTTCACGGTCGATGCCTATGCCCGCATGAAGCTGACGCCGAGCGTCAGCGTCGAGCTGCGCGCGGAAAACCTGTTTGACAAGACGATCGAAGCAGGGATTTCAGGCACCGGCATCATCGACCGCGGCAGCCCGCGCACGCTGTGGGCGGGACTGCGCTGGACCCTCGATTAAGGTGTAATCATGCCGCTGGCTGGCGCGCCGCGATACGGCGTGCCAGCACGGCGGCAGCCACCAGCTGGATCTGGTGGAAGATCATGAGCGGCAGGACGACAAGGCCTGCACTGGCGGCGGGAAACAGGACATTGGCCATAGGGATGCCGCCCGCCAACGTTTTTTGCGAACCGCAGAACAGCACAGCGCTTGTGTCGGCGCTGTTCATCCCCGCCATGCGCGCGGCGGTGAGCGCCACACCGATAACCAGCACCAGTAACAACAGCGTCAGGCCGAACAGGGCGATGATTGCCGAAGACGGGATCAGCGACCATGCTTGTCCGACCATGGTTGCGCTGAAAGCCGTATAGACGGCCAGCAAAATCGCGCCCCGGTCGTTCAGCATGACCAGCCGGGGATGACGTGCAACCCAGGATGCAATCCAGGGGCGCAGCATGTGCCCGGCGACAAAGGGCACCAGCAACTGTCCGACGATTTTCAGCATCTGCGCGCCGCTGATGTCGCCGCTGCCCGTATCGAGCAGGACGGCGGCGAAGAGCGGCGTCAGGAAAATCCCCAGCATGTTCGACAGGGATGCCGCACAGACGGCCGCCGCCACCGACCCCCGCGCCAGCGCGACAAAGGCGATCGACGACTGCACGGTCGACGGCAAAAGACAGAGGAACAGGATACCCGTCCACAGTGGCGCGGGCAGAAGGTGCGGCATCGACGCCTTGAGGCTGAAACCGAGCACCGGAAAAGCAAGGAAGGTGATGGCCAGCACCAGAAACTGCAAGCGCCAGTTGGTGAAGCCGGCCTGTATGGCATCGCGCGATAGACGGGCGCCGTGCAGGAAAAACAGCAGGCCGATGGCGATGTCGGTGATCAGGCGCAATGCCGTGGCCATCGTGCCCGAAACGGGGACGATGGCGGCAAGGCCGATGCTGGCGAAAAGGGCGGCCAGAAAAGGGTCGAGGCGTAGGCGCTGCATGACCCGGGCCAGAACGGATAGCATGACGATATTTCTATCAGCGCGGTGACCGTTCGTTGCGGCGCGGCAGGCGGCCACCATAATCATCGAGAATGGCACGCATCCGCGCAATCGCCTCGCGACGCAGTTTGCTGTCGCTGATATGCTGGAGATCCTGCTTCAGGTGGCTGGCAAGTGCTGCGTAATCATTCTGCCAGTCGCAGCCGACCGCATCGCATATGTCTTGCCGCCCGGTTTTCAGACGCTTGGCGGGCCTGCCCGGCAGCAATGCCCAGGCTTCGCCAATTTCAGGCACGATGATCGAGGCGTCGGGACGCTCGGCTTCAAGCGTCGCCTTCAGGTTGTCGCTTGATTGCGCTTCGCCATGCGTCAGGAACAATGTGCCGTTGACCGGCTGGCGCGCAGCGATCCAGGCAAGAAGTTCGCTGCGATCGGCGTGGGCTGAATAATGGTCGATGGTGCGGATGTTCGCCCGGACCGTGACATCGCGCCCCGACATACGGACCCGCTCGGCGCCATCCATCAATACGCGGGCCAGCGTGCCCTGGGCGGCGAAACCGACAAACAGCACTGTTGAATCCTTGCGCGGCAGATTATGCAGCAGATGGTGGCGCACGCGTCCGGCTTCGGCCATGCCGGATGCGGCGATGATGATGGCGCCCGACATCTCGTTCAGGCGACGCGATTGATCGACCGTTTCGACGAAATGAAAGGATGGATGCGAAAAAATATTGCCATGGCCAAGGTCTTCAAGGTCCTGGGCATGGCGCCGGAAAACCGATGTGGCGCGCGTCGCCAGCGGGGAGTCGATGAAGACGGGCCGGTGCGCGAGGTGCCCCTCGTTGATCAGGCGGGCGATATCGAGAAGAAGTTCCTGCGTGCGTTCGATGGCAAAGGCGGGGATGACGAGGTTGCCGCCGCGCGCCAGTGCATCCTCGATTTCGCGCTCAAGATCATGACGGCGTTCGGTGATGCTGGGGCGGTGCTTGTCGCGATCGCCATAGGTGCTTTCGCACAGCACATGATCGAGGCCGGCCGGGGCGTCGGGATCGGGGTGAAAAGCCTTTTCTTCGGGACCGATGTCGCCGGAAAACAGCAGGCGGACATCGCCGACGCTCAGTTCGACCGAAGACGAACCCAGGATGTGCCCGGCATTCCAAAGCCGAGCCCGAAAACCGGGGAGCGGTTCGAACCATTCGTCATATGGCTGGGTTTCGATCTGCTCCATGGTGCGGATGGCGTCCGCTTCACCGTATAAGGGTTCGAACGGACGTTCGTCGCGCCGGTCCGGACGGCGATTGTGGCGCTCGGCCTCTGCTTCCTGGATGCGACCGGAATCGGGCAGCATATATTCCAGCAGGTCACGTGTCGGTTCGGTGCACCAGATGGTGCCGGTAAAGCCCGCACGCACCAGTTTGGGTAAAAGTCCGCTATGGTCGATGTGAGCATGGGTCAGGATGACGGCGTCGATGGCCGTGGCATCGAAATCGAAAGGCTGGATGTTGAGCCGTTCAAGCGAGCGCGATCCCTGAAACATGCCGCAGTCGATCAGCAGCCGTTGTCCATCATGGGCGATTTCATAGGCCGATCCAGTCACGGTGCGCGCGGCGCCGTGAAAAGTGAGGACTGGGGCTTTCGACATGGAGGAACCTTTTTACTGCAACACATACGACGCTGCGATTGATTGTGGACCGGACATGGCGTGGCCGCAAGGGGCGGTCCATGTTGTTGCGCTGACATGGCAAGCACTTGCTTGCCGCCTGGCCTGCCATGCCGCTATGGTGCACGGGTGTTCACGATAAGGCTTCTCCCTCTTTGCGCGCTGGCCGCGCTGATGTTGTCTCAACCGGTGTATGCCTTGGCCATGACCGCTCAGGCGACGCGCTATTCTGCGGTTGCAATCGTGATTGCGGCCTGGCTGACCTTCGCTGTCTGGGCGGTTATTCGGGCGGCGCGCGCGCGTGTTCAGGCAGAACAGGCGCAGGCCTGGGGCATGCGCCTGCGGGGCCTGCTGTTGACCTCGCCGGGCGGCTATTTGCTGATCGGTTCGCAAGGCGATGTCAGTTGCTCGGAAATGCTGCGCGGCTGGCTCAATATCGACCGGCAGGTATCGCGGCTGGACGATCTGCAAAAGGCCGGTGCGCAGGGGCTTGATCCCCGCGATTTCAAGCGGCTTGCCGAGGAGATTTCCGCTGTTGCGCTGACGGGCGAAGCCTTCGCCCTGCCTGTGCAAAGCGCTGATGGCCGTCGTTTCCTTGTGGCGCAAGGGCGTGCGGCCCCTGTCGAGGTGGCAGGGGCGCAAGGGGTGATCGTATGGTTCAACGATGCGACGGACACCGTATCGGGGCTGGGCGAGATCTCCATGGAGCGCGACATGCTCGCCCGGGAACTGGCGATCGCCCATGAACTGATCGACCGGGCGCCACTGCCGATCTGGCGGCGCGACGAGAGCCTCAAACTGGTGCAGGCCAACGAAGCCTATGCCCATGCCGTCGAAGCGGCCACGCCGGCGCAGGCGGTGGCATCGGGGGCCGAGCTGGCGTTGACGAGCTATGCGACGTCGGTTCTGGCGCAGGTCAGGCAGGCGGCGGTTTCCGGTGAACGGCAGTCGCATGAAGACACTGTAATCATTGCCGGCGAGCGGCGTCATCTCAAGATCATCGACCAGCCGATGAGCAACGGCGGAACGGCTGGCTTTGCCGTGGACATCACCGAACGCCAACAGTTGCAGGACTGGAGCGTCCGTCTTGCCAAGGCGCAACTGGAGACGCTTGACCGCCTGTCGGCTGGCGTTGCCCGTTTTTCTGCCGACCGCAGCCTGAGTTTCCACAACCGGGCCTTTGCAGCACTGTTCCATCTCGATCATGACTGGCTGGAACAGGCGCCGGAGTTTGACCGGGTACTTGAGCGCATGCGCGAGATGCGGCGCCTGCCGGAACAGCGGGATTTTCCTGGCTGGAGGCGCGAACGCAGGGCGTGGATAACCGACATTCTCGAACCGGTCGAGGAAACCTGGGCGCTGCCCGACAATACCATCATCCGCGTCATCGCCCAGCCGCATCCATCGGGCGGCCTGCTTCTGATTTTCGAGGACCGGACCGAGCAGCTGCGGCTGGAAAGCGCGCGCGACACGCAGCTGCGCGTTCATGTCGAGACGCTCAACAACCTGCACGAAGCGGTTGCGGTCTTTGGCGTCGATGGTTGTCTCGAACTGTGCAATACGCCGTTTGAACAGATGTGGTCCCTGCCTGCCGATGCCGCCGAAAAGCTGTGGCACGTCAATGATATTGCAGCCTGTGGCAGTGCTGGCCTGGGGCAGGCGTCGGCCGATGTCCTGCGCGAGACGGTGCGCGACCTGACCGCGCGCCGGGTGCGCCGCGAAGGACGGCTGGAGACCTTTGGCGGCCGCGTTTTCGATTATGGCGGTGTGCCGCTGCCCGATGGCAACATGCTGTTGACCTGGGTCGATGTCACCGACAGCATGCGTATCGAAAACGCCCTGCGCGAACGCAGCGAAGCACTGGAAACCGCCGACCGTCTCAAATCCGCTTTCGTCGCCAACATGAGCTATGAACTCCGGACGCCGCTGACCGCGATCACCGGTTTCGCCGAAATGCTGGCGGCGGGATATGCCGGGGCGTTGAACGGGCGGCAGGATGAGTATGTCGGCTCGATCCTGACTTCGGCATCGCGCTTGCGGCTGCTGATCGATGATGTGCTCGATCTGGCCACGGCGGAGGCTGGCGGCATTGAACTGGCATTCGAGGACATTGACGTGGCGGACCTTGTCAATGACGCGGCGGCGACCATGCGCGTCCAGGCGGAAGGCCGGCGGCTGACCCTGGATGTTCAGGTCAGCCCGGGTGCGGGCAATATTCGTGGCGACCGTCGTCGTCTCTCGCAGGCCCTGCACAATGTTCTATCCAATGCCATTCGTTTCACTGAAGCGGATGGCCGCGTGCTGGTTCGTGCCGATGGTGATGCGTCTGGCGTGTCGATCATGTTATCGGATGATGGCATCGGGATCGAGGCGGATGAGCAGCAGTTCGTGTTCGACCGTTTCCGCAAGGGATCCAACGCCACGTCGGGTGAAGGTCTTGGCCTCGGCCTGTCGCTCGTCCGTCAGTTCGTCGCCATGCATGGTGGTGATATCAAGTTGGAATCGACAGTTGGCGCTGGCACGACTGTCACGATCCGCTTGTGGCGCAATCCGCCAGTCACGGAAGGGGCCGCCTGATGCTTTTGCAGGGCGCACAGGCCGTCGAGGCGCTTGGCCGTGAACTCTCTGCCCGCGTGGAGGTAGGCGATGTTATCGCCTTGTCGGGCGATCTTGGCGCTGGAAAAACAACGCTGGCGCGCGGTCTTCTGGCCGGACTCGGTCTGGCCGGCGAAGCACCCAGTCCGACTTTCACGCTTGTACAAACCTATGAGCCGCCCGATGTGCGCCTGCCGGTCTGGCATGTCGACCTCTATCGTCTTGATGATCCCGACGAAGCGGCGGAACTCGGCCTTGACGAGGCACGCGATAACGGCATTCTCGTTATCGAATGGCCAGAGCGTCTGGGCGAGGACCTGCCGGCTGATGCCCTGTGGCTCAGGCTTGAAGGTGCCGGAACCGACAGCCGGTGCTTGACAGCGCGTGTGCCAGCGGCTTGGGAGGAGCGATGGCCCCCAGCATGATTCCGCCCGCAGACGCACCCGCTTTCCTTGCCGCCCATGGCTGGGGCGGCGCTGATATCCGGCCTCTGGCCGGCGACGCGTCGTTCCGCCGTTATTTCCGCGTGCATCTGCACGGTCAAACGGCGGTTTTGATGGATGCGCCGCCCGACAAGGAAGACAGTCGTCCCTTCCTGTCGATTGCCGCGCATCTTGAATCCCTTGGTTTCGCGGCGCCGCATGTTCTGGCTGTCGAGCTCGACAAGGGTCTGATCCTGCTTGAGGACTTTGGCGACGACCGCATCGCCCGCGTGCTTGCACATGACAGAAGTGCAGAGGTGGACATCTATCGTGCCGCCATCGACATCCTGTGCGCCCTGCATCGCCATCCCGCGCCCGCTGTCCCGGCCTATGACCGCGCGGTTCTTTTGCGCGAGGTGGAACTGTTCACCGACTGGTATCTGCCCGCGCTCGGTCTGTCGGGCGACACGGCCAGCTTTGTCGCGGCGTGGGATGCCGTTCTGGGTGATGTGCTGGCGCAAACAGCGGCGTCTCCGGTGCTGGTGCTGCGCGATTATCATGCCGACAATCTGATGCTGCTGCCCGCACGACAGGGCATCCAGCGCCTTGGCCTGCTCGATTTCCAGGACGGGCTGGCCGGGCACCGGGCCTATGACATCGTCTCGCTGCTGCAGGACGCCCGTCGCGATGTGACGCCGGCTCTGGAGGCCGCGATGTTTGATCATTATGTCGCATCGGCGGGCATCGCAGACCCCACCGCCTTTCGCGCGGCTTATGAAGTGCTCGGCGCACAGCGCAACACCAAGATTCTTGGCATTTTCACCCGGCTTTGGAAGCGCGACAACAAGCCCGGTTACAAGGCGTTCCAGCCGCGTGTCTGGGGGCTGGTCGAACGCAATCTCGCCCATCCGGCGCTGGCGCCGGTGCGGCACTGGTTTGACACACATGTGCCGCTTGCGGCGCGTGCTGCGGCATGGGAGTCTGTCGCATGAGCCGTTTTCGCGCGCCTTTGGCGCTGCGGCCCAATCCCAGGGTCGACCTGCCGCAGACCGCCATGGTGCTGGCTGCGGGCCTTGGCAAGCGGATGCGTCCATTGACCGCCATGCGGCCCAAACCGCTGATCGAAGTGGCTGGCCGCACGCTGCTCGATCGCACGCTCGATCATCTGCGGGCGGCTGGCATTCGCCGCGCCGTTGTCAATGTCCACTATCTGGCCGACCGTATCGAGGCGCATGTCGCCGTGCGCGCGGGCGGGCTGGACATTGCGATTTCGGATGAACGCGACTGCTTGCTTGAAACCGGTGGCGGCGTGGCAAAGGCCTTGCCGCTGATCGATGCTGACCCGTTTTTCGTGATCAATTCCGACAATATCTGGATCGATGGCGCGGTGGACGCGCTGGCGTTGCTGGCCCAGCGCTGGAATCCCGATGAAATGGACGCGTTATTGCTGATGGTGCCGCTGGCGCGCGCGGTCGGCTATGACGGGCGCGGCGATTTTCACATGGATGGCCGGGGCTGCCTGCGTCGCCGAACAGGTGCCCGCATGGCGCCCTATGTTTTTTCGGGCGTGCAGATCCTGTCAAAAAAGCTGTTCAGCGGTGAACCGGTCACGCCTTTTTCGCTCAATCGCATCTATGACAAGGCGATAGCGAACGGACGGCTTTACGGTCTGGCCCATCAGGGGCTGTGGTTCCACGTCGGCACCCCCGAGGCTGTGGCAGAAACCGAGGCGCTGCTTGCAGGCCGCTGAGGCGCGCCGCCCCACGCTTTTCACCATCCCGGCGCATGTGGCATTCGCCGATGCGCTGGTCGATGGCCTGATTGCCCGTTATGGCGGCGATGCGCTGGGACTGGCGCGCCTGACCGTTATTCTGCCTAATCGCCGCGCCGTGCGCGCCGTGACCGATGCCTTCGTGCGCGCGGCGGGGGATCGCGGTCTGCTTCTGCCGAGGCTGGCCCCGATCGGCGACCTTGACGCCGACGAGGCGCTGGGGCGTTTCGCCGAGGATATAAACGCCGAAATTACCCTGCCGCCTGCCATCGACGAGATGGAACGACGATTGATTCTGGCGCAACTGGTGCGCCGCCTGCCGCAGGGCGATGGCCGCCCTCTGTCGGCGGTCGAAGCCATGCGGCTGGCGGATGCGCTAGCCCGTACGCTTGACCAACTCACGCTTGAAGGCGTCGATGTCAGCCGGTTGCGCGATGTCGTCGCCGATGCAGAACTGGCGACGCACTGGCAGCGCACCTTGCATTTTCTTGAAATCATCCTTGCCAGCTGGCCTGCCATTCTGGCGGAGCGCGGCAAAAGCGATGGCGCGGCACGGCGCATGTTGCTCATCGATGCGCAGGCACGGCGCTGGGCGGATAATCCGCCTGAATCGCCGATTGTCGCGGCGGGGATCACGGGCACATTTCCGGCGGCGGCGCGGCTTTTGCGCGTGATCGCCCGCCTGCCGTACGGCGCGGTGGTGCTGCCCGGTCTCGATCTGTCGATGAGGGCGGAGGAATGGCAGGCCATTCGTTGCAGCGCCCCGGGCGACAGCGGCGATGGACCGGACAGCGAAACCCATCCGCAATATGGCCTGAAGACATTGCTGGCGGGCATGGATGTGGCGCGCGGGGAGGTCGCGCTCTGGCCATCGACGACGGCGCAGAATGGTTCACCCGCGCGGCTGGCGGCGGTCAGTCGCGCCATGGCACCGGCGGCTTTCACGGGTGAATGGCGGCACAGCGTCATTGATGCCGACGCCTTTGCCGATGTGACGATGGTCGCGGCCAAAAGCCCGCAGGAAGAGGCGCAGGTGATCGCGCTTGCCCTGCGCGAACAGCTGGAAACACCCGGAGCGACGGCGGCCCTTGTCACGCCCGATCGCGCGCTCGCCCGCCGTGTTGCGGTGCTGCTTGCGCGTTGGGGCATCGAGATCGACGACACGGCAGGCACCGCCTTGCGCGTGCGGCCTGCGGGCACGCTGATACAGGCGCTGGCCGAGGCAGCAGTCAGCCACTTCGCACCCGTGCCGCTGCTTGCGCTGCTCAAGCATCCGTTGGTGCACGAAGGCGCGGGGCGTCTGGCGTGGCTGGATCAGGTGCGCCTGCTCGATCGCGCCCTGCGTGGCGTGCGGCCGGGGCCAGGGCTGGCGGGCGTGACGGCGCGTCTTGAAGACAAAGGCAGCGTGCGGGCGGCTGGCGCTGGCATCGACGCCCTGCGCGCCTGGTGGGCAGATGTCGCAGCACAGTTGCAACCGCTTGCGGTCTTGCTTGCGGCAGAAAACTGCACTTTGCCCGATCTTGTTTCCTGCCTGACCGATACGGCGACACAATTGGCCAGCGAACGGCTGTGGCAGGGGGCCGATGGGCGTGGCTTGTCGACGCTTATGGCGGGGCTGGCTGCACATGGCGCGCCTTTTGGTGTGTTCGAGACAGCCGATGCGCCCGCCTTGCTCGGGCATCTGCTGGGTGGGGTGGCGATACGCCCGACCTATGGCAAACATCCGCGCCTGTTCATCTGGGGGTTGCTGGAAGCACGGCTGCAGCGTGCCGATCTGTTGCTGCTGGGCGGCTTGAATGAAGGCGTGTGGCCCGCCCAGCCCGCGCCCGACCCATGGTTGCCGCCAAAGGTCCGTGCAGACCTTGGCCTGCCCGGCCCCGAACGCAATGCCGGGCTGGCAGCACATGATTTTGTGCAGCTGATGGGCGCGCGCCGCGTGATCCTGACCCGCGCCGAACGCGATGCGACGGCACCGACCGTGGCATCGCGGCTGTGGCTCAGGCTGCAGGCCCTGAAACCCGATGCCATCGCCAGGGATACAAGGCTATTGGCCATCGCCCGGCAACTGCAGACGAGCGATGTCGTCACGCGCGCCGCCCGACCCGCCTTTGCCCCGCCGCGCATGGCACGGCCGACGACGATTTCCGTGACGCAGGCAGACAGACTCAAGGCCGATCCGTTCAGCTGGTATGCCGACCGGATTTTGAAGCTCGGTCCGCTTGACCCACTTGATCAGGACCCGACCGCAGCCGAACGCGGCACTGCCATTCACGCGATCATGGAAAACTGGGCGAAGCGCGGTCATGAGGACCCCGCGCTTTTGCCGCGCTTCATTGCCGAGGGACTGGCGGCTTTTTCCGGCCAGCCTTTGCTCCATGCGCTCTGGGTGCCGCGTGTTCGGCGTGCGGTTGAATGGGCGGCGGCGGAAACCGCCTCTTGGCGTGCGGATGGCTGGACGCTGTCGGGCGTCGAAGCCAAGGGTCAGGCCGTTATCGCGGGTGTCACCCTGACCGGAAAGGCCGACCGTATCGACCGGGGAGCGGACGGCACCCTTGCAGTGGTCGACTATAAAACCGGCAATCCGCCAGTCCATGCGATGGTGCAGGATGGGTTTGCCCTGCAATTGGGGCTGCTTGCCCTGCTGGCACAGGACGGCGCCCTTCAGGACGTGCCCGCAGTCCCCGTTTCACGTCTGTCCTACTGGAAATTGTCAGGTGGCGCGGGGACAGTAGGCGAGGAGCGGGATCCGCTTTTGTATAATGGCAAGCCGTGGATCGACACGTCTGGCTTCATCGCGCGCTGTCGGGACGATTTCGCGCAGCTTGCCGCTGTTTATCTTTTGGGCAATGCGCCGTTTATCGCCAAGGCGCACAGCGAATATGCTGAACGCTATCGTGATTATGATCACCTTGCCCGTGTGGCGGAATGGCTGGGGCAGGACCTGTGAGCCGGATTGTACAGACCTTGCGCGACACGCAGGCCCGTGCTGCCGATCCCGCCAGTCATGCATGGGTTTCGGCCTCTGCCGGAACCGGAAAGACACAGGTGCTGACCGCCCGCGTTCTGCGGCTGCTTCTGGATGGCGTGCGGCCCGATCGCATTTTGTGTCTTACCTTCACGCGCGCGGCAGCTGCGGAAATGCAGGACCGCATCTATGGCATTCTGGCGGGCTGGCTGCATGCCGATGATGCGTCGCTGACTGCCCAGTTGCAGGGGTTGCGTGCGGCCCACGATGCCGATGCCTGCACCAGGGCGCGGCAGCTGTTCGCCACGGTGCTCGACGCACGCGGCGGGCTGAGGATCCAGACGTTGCACAGCTACGCCCAGTCGCTGCTTGCGAGTTTTCCACTGGAAGCCGGCATAGCGCCGGGTTTTCGCCTGATGGACGACCGGACGGGCGCGGAACTGCGTCATCGTGCGCTCATCGCACTGGTGGAAACCGCCGAGGCTGGCGGCGTGCGGTCCATTCTCGACGATCTTGCCGCGCTTGCCGTCCGTCTGGGCGAAGTGCGCGTCCATGAGGTGACAGCAACGCTGTTGCAGCATGGCGAGGCGATTCAGGCACTGGGACCGATCGAGGCCATTGACGCGAGATTGCGGCAGTTGCTTGATCTGCCGCTCACCGGCGATGCGGATCTGGCGATCTCGGCAGCCGTGGGCGACGGTTCCCATGAGGCAGGGTTGCACGCTTATGCCATGGCGATGGCCGACTGGAACGTCAAAACCGGCCTCGAATATGCCGACATCATCCGCGATTGGTTAATGGCGCCGCCGGCCGGTCGCGTGGCCAGCATCGACAAGCTGATGAAGGTCTTTCTCAAGTCCGATGGCGGCATCCGGGCCTTGAAGGGAAAACCGGCCAAGGACGACGGGTTGGCGGCGCTGCATGTGCGGCTGGCCGACTGGCTGTCCGGCCTGTCTGCCCTGCGCAGCCGGTTCGATCTTCTCGATCATGCTGGCGTGCACTTGCGCGTCGGCTGGCGGCTGGCCTCGGTTTTTGCGCGTGACAAAGCGCGGACGGGCGGCCTGGCATTCGACGACATGATCACGGGGGCAGCCCGGCTTTTGTGCGCGCCGGGGATGGCCGAATGGGTCCGCTACAAGCTTGATCAGTCGATCGACCACATCCTTGTCGATGAAGCGCAGGATACCAATGCTGCGCAATGGACGATCATTGATGCTCTCGCTGCGCCGTTTTTCGCGGGAGAGGGGGCGGTTGACCGGCAGCGCACGCTATTTGCCGTCGGCGATTTCAAACAGGCCATCTTCAGTTTTCAGGGCACTGATCCGACGGTGTTCGCGGCTGCGGAAACACGTTACCGCGATCTGGCGAATGCCGCGCGCGCCGCATTCCAGCCCGTGCCGCTGAGCGACAGCTTCCGCTCGACACAGGCGGTGCTTTCGCTGGTGGATGCCATGATTGCCCATCATGGCGGCGGTTCCATGGGGCTGGATGGCGCGGTGCCGCCGCATCAGGCCGCACGCAAGGGGGTGCCGGGGCAGGTTGTGCTGTGGGATGCTGTGCGCGATCCGCGCAATGTCCGGGACAAGGCCAAAGAAGGTGCCCACAATGGCGCCGGGGATGGCACCGATCCCGATGGCGCCCTGCGTTTCGTGCCTGGCGCCCAGACGTTGATGGCGCAGAAACTCGCGGCGCAGATTGCTGGCTGGCTTGATCCTGCCAGCCCGGACCGGCTGTGGCTGGGCGCGCGCGGGCGCTATGCCGCAGCGGGCGATATCCTGATTCTTGTCCGCAAGCGCGGCAATTTCGTGCCGGCGCTGGTTGCGGAGTTGCACCGCTGCCATGTGCCGATTGCCGGCGTTGACCGGCTGCGGCTGGTCGAACCGATCGGGGTGCAGGATTGCCTGTCGCTGATCCGCTTCGCCTTGCAGCCGGGTGACGATCTGGCGCTTGCAACGCTGTTGACCTCGCCCTTTATCGGCTGGAGTCAGGAGCAGCTGTTCGCGCTGGCGCACGGACGACGCGGCAGTTTGTGGCGGCAGTTGCGCGATGCGGAAACCCCGCATGGGTTGGACGCCAAGGCCTGGCTGGGGCGTGTGCTCGATCTTGCTGATTTCACGCCGCCCTACGAGTTTCTGGAAACCATATTGTCCGGCCCGCTCGATGGCCGCGCCCGGCTTCTGGCGCGGTTGGGCGAGGAGGCGCGCGACGCCATTGACACGTTGGTGACGCAGGCGCTGATGTTCGAGGCCGACCATCCGCCATCGTTGCAGGGGTTCCTCAACTGGATCGAAAGCGACACGTCTGAATTGAAGCGCGACCCGGAATCGGCGGGCGCTGCGGTGCGCATCATGACTGTGCATGGCGCCAAGGGTTTGCAGGCGCCGGTTGTCGTTCTGGCCGATGCTGCCCACGAAAAGGATGTCTCGCGCGCCAGCCATGCGCTTGTCGATGCCGGGGGCGTTACGGTGCCGGTTTTCGCCGACAGCAAGATGCGCGCGAGTGCGCCTGTGGTCGCTGCGGCATTTGACCAGATCGCAGACAAACTGGCGGCCGAGGACTGGCGCCTGCTTTATGTCGCCTTGACGCGGGCTGAGGACATGCTGTTCATCGGCGGTGCGCTTGGCCGCAAGGAGGAGGCGCCAAAACCCGATAGCTGGCACGCCCGCCTTCAGCCCGCCTTTGCCGTACTTGGCGCGGAGGCCGAGGGCCATGCGCTGTGGGGCGGCCAGATCCGCTACGATCAGGGCGATCCGGGGGCTTCCGCGGTCAAGGCGCCGGACGGCAAGACAGATGCCGGCACTATTGCCGCGCCCGTGCCGATGCCGGGCTGGGCGCTGTCGTCTGCGCCCCCCGAAAGTACACCGCCGCGTCCCTTGTCGCCCTCGCAGCTTGGGCGTGATGATAGTGGCACAGCGCCGCCATCGCCTGCTGCGCTGCGTGCCGCCGAGCGCGGCAGGCTGCTGCACAGCCTGTTCGAAAAGTTGCCAGCGGTTTCAGCGCCCCAGCGCGCGGCCGTGGCAGCACGTTGGCTGGAAACGCAGGCAACGGGATTTTCAGACGCCGAGCGCGACCGCATGGCGCAGGACGTTCTCGCCATGCTGGACGATCCGGCGCTGGCCGATATTTTCGGGGCCGATGCGCTGGTCGAGGCGCCACTGACGGCCGTGGTCGGTTCACAGGTCATTGCGGGCACTGTTGACCGGTTGTGCATTGCCGAAACGCGCGTCACCGTCGTCGATTACAAGACAGGACTGGCGATCCCCGCCACGGTCGCGGCGGTGCCGCGCAGCTATCTCATCCAGATGGCCGCTTATCGGGCGGCGCTACGGCGCATCTTCCCGGATCGGACAGTGGCGGCTACGCTGATCTACACCAGCGGCCCGCGGCGCTTTGACCTGTCTGACGAATTGCTTGACAGCGTGCTGGCAAGCATTGAACCGGAGCGCGCGCCGTCCTAGCTTCATGAGGACAATCAACGGGAGACATAACATGGCCACCATCAACGTGACCGCAGATAATTTCGACACGCTCTTGCAGTCGCCGACCCCTGTGCTCGTCGATTTCTGGGCGCCCTGGTGTGGCCCGTGCAAGCAGATTGCACCCGCCCTCGAAGAACTGTCGGACGAACTCGCCGGTCAGGTGACGATCGCCAAGCTCAACACCGACGACTTTCCGGAACTGGCGTCGAAATTCGGTATTCGCGGCATTCCGACGATGATCCTGTTCAAGGATGGCCAGCAGACGGCAACCAAAG
Source organism: uncultured Sphingomonadaceae bacterium (assembly GCA_964635065.1). Lineage (GTDB taxonomy): Bacteria > Pseudomonadota > Alphaproteobacteria > Sphingomonadales > Sphingomonadaceae > CAZWMK01. The sequence continues at coordinate 50,878 of CAZWMK010000004.1, forward strand.
TCGGCGCCCAGCCCAAATCGGCCATCAAGGGCTGGATTGAAGGCGAAATCGCCTAAAGCTGCAAGATCGCATGCGCCTCGCCCCACAGCCGGGGCGAGGCCGTTGCGAGCAGGCTCTGTCCGTGTTCGGTCGGCGTATAAGGCGTGCCGTCAAAGCGCGCGATCTGGCCGCCTGCTTCCGTCAGGAACAGTGCGCCGGGGGCATGGTCCCACGGCAGTGTCCGCCAGAACAGCGCCACATCATTTTCACCGGTGACAAGACGAGGATATTGCGCCCCCGCACAGCGCGGAATCGGTGCGACCGTCATGCGGCCTGCGGCCCGCGCCTCGATATGTGTACGCAGATCGGGCGGCAGAAAGCCGGTCGCCAAGGCACCGACCGGGGGTGTGTGGCCGCTTTCGCGTGCATGCACACGGATGTCGTCGATGAATGCGCCGCGCCCGTGCCGCGCCCGGCACAGCCGGTACGTGGCCGGATCCAGCATCCAGCTGGCCTGGGTTTCGCCATCATCAAGCAGTGCGATCATGACGGCAAAGGGAGTCCGGCCTTCAGCGAAGTTCGATGTGCCATCCAGTGGATCGACGAGCCAGCATGTGCCGTCCGCCAGTTGCGTCAGCCGTTCGGGATCGGCAGCGACGGCTTCCTCGCCAACCACCCGGCTGCCGGGGATGAGCCGCAGCAGCGCCTCGGTCAAATAGGCTTCCGATTCCTGGTCGGCGATGGTCACGGTCTCGCCGGGGCTTTTTTCTGTGACATGGCCTTCGCGCAGATTCCGGAATCGCGGCAGGATGAAGCGTTCGGCGGCGATCCGCATCATGCCCGCAACGGCGGCGTCCAGCGCATCCACAGTCGCCGGCCTCAGCTGCGGTAATCGGCGTTGATGCTGATGTAACCGTGCGTCAGGTCGCAGGTCCAGACAGTGGCGCGCCCCTGTCCGATACCAAGGCCGATGCCGATGTCGATATTCTGTCCCTTGAGATGCTGCGCGACGGGCGCTTCATCATAGCCCTCAACGGCAAGGCCGTCCCGCGCGACGATGGTGGTGCCAAAACGGATGGAAAGCCGGTCGCGGTCGGCAGCTTCGCCTGCCTTGCCAACGGCGGCGACAACACGGCCCCAGTTTGCATCTTCTCCGGCAATGGCGGTCTTGACGAGCGGCGAATTGGCCACCGACAGGGCAACGCGCCGTGCTGCCTGATCGTTTTCCGCGCCTTCGACGGTGATGGTGATGAACTTGCTGGCGCCTTCGCCGTCACGTACGACAAGCTGCGCCAGTTCGCGGCAAAGATCGGACAGGGCCGCAACGAAAGCATCCGCGCCCGCATCGGCAGCCGAAGCGAGTGGCGCGTTTCCGGCCTGGCCGGTGGCAAAGGCGAGAATGGTGTCGCTTGTCGACGTATCGCCATCGACGGTGATGCAGTTGAAGCTCTGATCGGTTGCTTCGGTCAGCATGGATTGCAACAGCGCCGGCGCGATGGCGGCATCGGTGAAGATGTAGCCCAGCATCGTTGCCATGTCTGGCGCGATCATGCCCGATCCCTTGATGATGCCGACAAGCGCGACCTTCTTGTCGCCGATCATGGCATGTCGCACCGCACCCTTGGCAAAGGTGTCTGTTGTCATGATGGTCTCGGCCGCAGCTTCCCAGGATGCAGTGTCCCCGGCCTGAAGTTTGCCAAGGGCCGCATCAAGACCGATGGCGGCCTTTTCCTGCGGCAAAGGCACACCGATCACGCCGGTTGACGAGACGAAAACCTGATCGGCATTGCAGCCAAGAGCAGCGGCCGCCCTGTCGACGATGAAACGCACGGCCGCGGCTCCCTTGGCGCCGGTGAAGGCGTTGCTGTTGCCAGCATTGACGACAAGCGCCCGCGCGGCGCCGCCCTTCAGGGCCGCGCGGCACCAGTCGACTTCGGGGGACGGACATTTTGAGCGGGTCATCACGCCCGCAACCGCCGTGCCGGGATCAAGGAGCGCGAGCGTCATGTCATTGCGCGTCCAGCTCTTGTATCCGGCGCGCGCGACCACGAGCCGGACGCCAGGAACGGCAGGCAGATCTGGGAACCGGGACGGCGCCAGCGGCGAGCGGGCAAGTGCAGTCATGGGCAAGCTTCCATAAAGGGATTCGGCGTATTGGATATCGCCATAGCCCGGGAAGCGAAGGGCGCGCAATTGACTAGTGCGGCGCGGCTCCCTATGTCCCGACCTCAAATGTCCGTCGCACATATGCGGCTTTTCAAGGTGGTCTCATGCTCGGTTTAGGCGGCATCGCCAAGCGGCTTTTCGGTTCATCCAACGATCGCTATGTCCGGTCGCTCCGGCCCATCGTTGCCAAGATCAACGCTTTGGAAAGCCAGATATCCGCACTGTCCGACGATGAACTGAAAGCGCAGACGCCCAAGCTCAAGGCGCGTCTTGAGGCCGGTGAAAGTCTCGACAGCCTGCTGCCCGAAGCCTTTGCAACGGTGCGCGAGGCTGCAAAACGCGTCATCGGCCAGCGTCATTATGATGTGCAGCTTATCGGCGGCATCGTCCTTCATCGCGGTGAAATTGCGGAAATGCGCACTGGTGAAGGCAAGACGCTGGTCGCGACGGCACCTGTCTACCTGAATGCACTGACCGGAAAAGGCGTTCACGTCGTTACCGTCAACGATTATCTCGCCAAGCGCGATGCCGGCTGGATGAGCCAGATTTATGGCTTCCTCGGCCTGACGACCGGCGTGATCGTGCCCAATATCGATGATCAGGCCCGCCGCGAAGCCTATGCCAGCGACATTACCTATGGCACGAATAATGAGTTCGGGTTCGATTATCTGCGCGACAACATGAAATATGAGCGCGGCCAGATGGTGCAGCGCCCGTTCAATTTCGCCATTGTCGATGAAGTTGACTCGATCCTGATCGACGAAGCGCGCACGCCGCTGATCATTTCGGGGCCGACCGACGACAAGTCGGATCTTTACCTTGCCGTTGATGCCATTGTGCGCACCTTTGTCGAAGGTGATTACGAGGTTGACGAAAAGCAGAAATCCGTGGTGCTGACCGAGAGCGGCACCGAGAAAGCGGAGCGCCTGCTTGAAGAGGCCGGTCTGCTTGAAGGACAGAATCTCTATGACTTCGAGAATACGCAGGCCGTTCACCACCTGAATCAGGCCTTGCGCGCCAATGTGATCTTCAAGCGCGATACCGATTACATCGTGCGCGATGGCAAAGTGGTGATTATCGACGAGTTTACCGGGCG
>CAZWMK010000005.1:0-48649 GCA_964635065.1 uncultured Sphingomonadaceae bacterium
TCTTGCCTCTAATCCATAACGTGCCTGAATGGCAGCCTTTTTGCCGCCAGCTATCGCCCCCGCGCGACCGCAACTGTCACAGCTGCCCCACGCCGGGACAGGCCGGACAAGACACGCCCCCTGATGGTCGCAGTAAATGGCGGAAATCCAAGCGCACGCCACATGGCCCGCTCCTTGCTTCATGCCATAACAAAATCAGGAAACAGGAACAGCGCCATGCAAATGCAGACCGTCAACGATCGTCAGCTTTTCAACGAAGCCAGCAGTCTCATCGACCGCTTTGGCGACGATGCGATCATCGAGGCGGCTACACGTGCCGACGCCTATCGCGACTCCGGAAATCTCGTGCAATTCTCGCGCTGGCGGCAGGTCGAGCGCGCCATCATGATGTTGCAGCTTGAGGATATTGTCGGCGAAATTCACTAAATAACGCCTGACAGCCATTTCGGCCCTTTCGGTGGGCGCCTGCATTACGCTACAGCAAAAACATGCTGTCGCCCCCGGTCAGGACAAGCCTTGCACTCCTTGCACTGTTTTGTGCCGCCCCTGGCAAGACACAGGACAATACGCGACAGCGCAGCCGTGACAATGACACGCCGGCCCTGTCGCAAGAGGCGCGCGACGCATTACGGGCAGAACGGCGGGCGCGATCAGAATCCTTCATCCGTCTCGACGACCTGCCCGGCCTTGAACTTGACTGGCCCGATCTTGGCACCGACGAGAGCGATGACCAGAACGATGCGGCCCTGTCGGAATTGCCCCAACAGGATGTGCGGTACAGCCTGCGGCTGATCGGCCTCGATACGCTCAGGCTCGAGAGCGATTTTCGCTCGCTTTCGGCACTTCATGCCGGGCGTAACGATCCAGTCAACAATCTCGCCCAGCTTCGCCGCCGCACCCATGAAGACAGCAACCTGATCGAGCGCCTGCTGCGGTCGAAGGGCTATTACGGCGGGCTGGTTGAAAGCGAGATGCTGCCGGGTGAAAAACCCGACGCCGTCGTGGTCCAGATCACGGTTATCACCGGGCCGCGCTATGTTTTCAGCGATGTCCGTCTCGACGCATCTCCGCCGGAAGCCGCGCCCGCCACTGCCGCATTGTTCGACCTGAAATCCGGAACACCGGTCGAAGCCGCAGCGATCCTCGCCGCGGAGGCCGCTCTGGTCACGCGCCTGCCCGAACAGGGCTATCCCTTTGCCAGCCTTGACGAGCGGCAGGTCGTGATTGATCACGAAAATGCCAACGCCAGCTATTACAATCGCATCGACACCGGTGCGCTGGCGCGGATCGGTACTGTGCGCGTCGACGGCGACCGGCTGCTCGGCGAAAAGCACATCATGCGGATCAGCCGTTTCAGGACAGGCGATGTCTATGATGCCCGCCTGACAGAAGATCTCCGCCGCGCACTGGTTGCGACAGGCCTTTACGGCGCCGTTTCCGTGCGCCCCGTTGCGGCAGGCGCCGCCGGGCAAGACCACAACCAGACCGTCGATCTTCTGGTGCACGGTGAGGCTGCCCCCTTGCGCACGCTTGCGGCGCAGGTCGGTTATTCCACAAGCGAAGGCGCCAAGGTCGAAGGCAGCTGGCAGCACAGGAACCTGCTGCCGCCGCAAGGCGCAGTCACGCTACGCAGCATCATCGGCACACAACAGCAGTTGGCAGCCGCCGAATTGCGCAGGTCCAACTGGAAACGTCGTGACCGCACCTTGGGCGCGCTGGTGCAGGCAAGCCACGAAGACCGCAAGGCGTTTGAAGCCCTCACCTTTTCGACGTCCGCCCGCATCGAACGCGAAACCAACCTGATCTGGCAGAAACAATGGGTGTGGTCGCTGGGCGTGGAACTGACGGCATCACAGGAAACCGACCGCGGCATTTCGGCCCTTGGCCTCAGCGAACCGAAACGTACCTTCCTGATCGCGGCCGCGCCAGCCTTCCTCGGTTTTGACGGCACCGACGATCTGCTTGACCCCCATCGTGGCGCGCGCCTGTCGATCCGGGGCAGTCCGGAACTGTCCATGCAAAATGGCACCCTCGCCTACCTCAAAGCACAGGTCGACGGATCGGCATATCTACCGGTCGGCGGTGATCATTTCGTGCTGGCCGCGCGAGGACGACTGGGCACGATTTTTGGCGCCGAACGCGAGCGCATCGCTCCCACCAGGCGTTTTTATGCCGGCGGCGGTGGCTCGGTGCGCGGCTATGATTATCAGAAAGTCGGTCCGCTCGATGCCGACGGAGACCCGATCGGCGGGCGTTCGCTGGTCGAAATGAGTATCGAGGCACGCTACCGCATCGGCAATATCGGCATTGTGCCATTCATTGATGCCGGGACCATCGACACCGAAGTGTACCCGCGTTTCAGCGACCTGCGTTTCGGCGCGGGCCTGGGCTTTCGGTATTACACCAACTTTGGCCCGATCCGGCTTGACCTTGCGACGCCCCTCAACCCGCGCCGTGGCGATCCAAAGGTCGGCGTCTATGTCTCGATCGGACAGGCTTTCTGATGCAGGTCGTCGACGACATCATCACCGCGCTGGATGATGCCAGCGCAAAGGTCGAGGAAAACCTGCCACCGCGCTGGCGACGCGTTCTGCTGTGGACGCTGGGCGGCCTGTTCCTGCTGATCGCGCTGTCGATTGCCGCCGTGCAGGGGCTGAATACAGGGCCAGGACGCGCATGGCTGGCGCGCCAGCTTGCAACGATCGCCCCAGAATCCGGGCTGACCATTGCTGTTGGACGTCTGGACGGGTCCCTGTTCGGTCGGCTCACGATCCGCGATCTCAAACTGGGCGATCCCAAGGGCGTCTTTCTTGTCGCACCGCGCATCGACCTTGACTGGGATCCGGCGCGACTGTGGTCAAAGCGCGTCCATCTCAGCTTTGTGGAAGCGGACGATGTCCGGCTTTTGCGCCAACCAGCCCTGCGCGACACGCCGCGTGATCCCGACAAGCCGCTGCTGCCTGACATCAACATCCACCTTGGCCGCTTGACGATCTCGCGGCTGCACCTCGATGCGCCAGTGGCCGGACGTGCGGCGACGGCAGTGATCGACGGCAAGGCCAGTCTCTACGAAGGACGGGCGCTGGTCGATCTCGACGCCCGCACGGCAGATGGCTTCGACCAGCTTGAGGTCCGGCTTGACGCCGCCCCTGACCAGGACCAGCTTGATATTGCGGCACGCATTGCCGCGCCGAAGGGCGGGATCATTGCGGGACTTTTGAAGCTCGATGCGCCACTCGCGCTGACACTGAACGGCAAGGGCAGCTGGGCGCGCTGGCGCGGGCGGCTTGATGCCCGGCTTGGCGAGGCCATGCTGGCCGATCTTTCGCTGGGCGCGAAGGCTGGACGTTTCGACATCACGGGACGTGCCGCGCCATCCTTGATGCTGGGCGGCCTTTTACAGCGCCTCAGCTCGCCGGTCGTCGACATTCAGGCCGGGGCCATCCTGTCGAATGACAGAAATGACCTCGCACTCGATATCTTCCTTGGCGCGCCCGCCGCAGCATTGACGGCAAAGGGTGGGCTTGACCTTGATCGCAGCCGCATCAAGGCTCTCGACCTGCGTTTTGACGTCAGGCGTCCTGACGCTATCCGTCGCGACCTGTCAGGACGCGCCATGCGCCTTGAACTCGCGCTGGATGGCCCCATGGCCGGACCGGATCTGCGCTATCGCCTGTCCGCAGACCAACTGGCTATCGGCACAACCCGCTTTGCACCCTTGACGGCAGCGGGAGAAGGCGCGCTCGACAGCGACACGCCAGAGCTGAGCTTTGATGCACGGACCGAAAAAGTCACGGGTATCAGTCAGCTTGCCGAAGATCTTTTGACCGGCCTGCGCCTGAGCGGACCCCTGACTATCCGGGAGGGCCGGCTTGAAGCCGGGGAACTTCTGGTCAAAAGCAAGCACATCGATGCCGGCGCCAGGTTGAACATCAATATGAAAAGTGGCGCCTATCTCATTGACCTGAAAGGTGGCGTCAAAAAATATCCCATGGCGGGAGTCGGCCTTGTCGATCTTGACGCCGACTGGCGCATCACGCCGGACGATCGCCGTATCCGCGCACAGGGCAAGACCGATGTCCGGCTGGGACGGGTCGACAGCCGCCTGTTCCAGTCGCTGTTCAAGGGTACCCCGCGAATTACGACCATGATGGACCGGCGTGGAGATGGCATCATTACCTTCTCCAATCTGCGGCTGAACGCGCCCGACATGACCGCCAGCGGCAGCGGTCGTTTACTGCCCGGCAGCCTTCTGGAATTACGCGCAGATGGCGTATCACGCACCTATGGCGCCTTCAGCACGGTCCTCGCGGGGCCCATTGCCCGTCCGAAGGTCGATCTGGCGCTGCGCGCTTACAGGGCCGGGATTCTGCTGCGACAAATCAAGGCGACGTTGACGCCGGAGAACATTGACTATCGCTTCACGGCCAATGCAGCCACAGATTATGGCCCCCTCATCGCACGCGGTCTGATCCAGCCCAGCCAGATCGCCATCGACACGCTGCGGCTGGCCGGTTTGAATGCCCAGGGGCCGCTACGTTTTGCGGAAAATGGCCGTTTTCAGGGCAGACTTGCCATCACCGGCGTTGGGATCAACGGCCATGCACAGCTATCTGCCGAAAATGGCGACCAGCGCATCAATGCACGTCTTGCGGCCAGCAATGGCCAGATCGGCTTTGCCACACCGCTTGTCATCCGCAACGGGCAGATGGACGTGGCCGCACTGCTGTCCGCCCAGCCGGTTTACGATATCAGTTTCGACGGCAAGCGCATTACCTATGGCAAATGGCGTATCGACAGCGCGCAGGGCGTCTATCAGCTCAACAAAAAGCGTGGCGCACTGACCGCCGCCCTGAGCGGACGCCATGGTGCCCCCTTCACACTCAAGATCGACAGCAAGATCCTGCCCGACCAGATTGAAGCCGACCTTTCCGGCAGCATTGCAAAACAGGCGCTGCGGCTCGACCGGCCGGCCCGGCTGGAACAGTCGGACAGCGTTTGGAAACTGGCGCCTGTCACGCTGATCCTGCCCAATGGCCGAGCAACGCTTGCCGGCAGTTTTGGCGATCATATCCAGATCGACAGCAAGCTCGATTCCGTCGGACTTGACGTGATCAGCATCTTCAATCCCGAATTGTCCATAACCGGGAAGGCAAGCGGGACCCTGGCGCTGACCCTGCCGTCCGGCGGCGGCTTGCCACAGGGTGATGCGAAGATTGTTGTCCGCGGCTTCTCGCGCGCCTCGCTTGCCAGCACGGCGCGACCGATCGACGTGGGCATCAATGCCCGCCTCGATCGCTCCAGCGGCAGTCTGCGTGCCATTTTCCGTAATGAAGCTCGTATCTTCGGCCGCGCACAGGCCGTGCTGCGGCCGATCCCCGGCACCCCCGCAGACAGCGCCCTGGAACGGCTGCTGGCCGCGCCTTTGACCGCACAAGTCCGCTGGTCGGGACCATCCGGTCCGCTATGGGCAGTGACCGGCATCGAAGCCTTCGACGTACGTGGCATACTGCAGCTTGCCGTCGACATCAGCGGGGATCTTGGCGATCCGGTGATGCGCGGCACGATGTCCAGCCCGCGCGCACGCATCGAAAGCACGACATTGGGCATGGTCGTCAACGATATCGACCTTGCGGCACGCTTCGATGGTTCGCGCCTGATATTCGACCGCTTCACCGGCAAGGACGGCACGAACGACAAGACAGGCACGATCACAGGATCAGGTTATGTCGACCTGTCGTTCGACCGGCGTTTCCCGATGCGGCTCGATCTTGCGCTCGACAAGGCCCAGGTCATGAACCGCGACGATCTGCGCAGCACCGTGACCGGCCCACTCACCATAGAAAATGGCCCGGACGGCGCCCTGATTTCCGGGGATCTATCGGTCGATCGCGCACGCTTCCGCCTCGGCACGGCAACAGCGACCGAGTTTGCGGAAATCCAGGTCGGCGAGAAAAACCGCGACTTGGTGCAAGACAGCAGCGAAACTGTCCGACCAACGATCTGGCAACTTGATGTCCGCGCACGGGCAAATAACAAGATCGACGTACGCGGCATGGGCCTCGATTCTGAATGGTCGGCCGATCTTGTCATGCACGGCGCCGCAACGCGTCCGCAATTGTCGGGAACCGCCCGCCTGATCCGCGGCGAGTATGAATTTGCCGGCAAGACCTTTGAATTGCAGCGCGGATCTGTGCGGTTTACCGGTACCTATCCACCCGATCCGATTGTCGACATCGTTGCGGAATCGCGCGTGCAGGGGCTGACCGCCACGCTCAACATCCGCGGCACAGCACTCAAACCCGAAATCCGTTTCAGCTCGGTCCCGGCTCTCCCCGAAGATGAAGTGCTGTCGCGAGTTCTGTTCGGCAATTCGCTTGCCAATCTGTCGGCGGGCGAAGCCTTGCAGCTTGCGGGCGCTGTGGCAGCCTTGCGGTCGGGCGGCGGCGGCGGCCTTGATCCGGTCGGTGCGATCCGCAAGGCCATCGGCCTTGATCGTCTGCGGTTCAGCAGCGGCAATGACAAGAACGGCAGCCGCACGTCGATTGCCGCTGGCGAATATCTCACCGATCGCGTCTATGTCGAAGTCGCGGCTGATGGCCAGGGCTTTGCCGCAACCCAGATCGAGGTAGAACTGACGCGGTCACTGTCCATCCTGTCCGCCCTGTCGGCCATCAGCGGATCGAGCATCAACCTGCGCTGGTCCAAGGATTATTGAGGCGAGCGCAGAACGGGCGCTGCTGCAATCAACCGTCGCGCATAATCGGTCGCGGGTGCGGCAATGACATCGGCTGTCGGGCCGGTTTCAACCACCCGGCCATGCTCCATGACGATGACGCGGTGGCACAGGCGCCGCACAAGGGCGAGGTCATGCGTGACGAACAGCATGGCCAAGCCGCGACCATGCTGCAAACCGGCAAGCGTTTCGATCACCTCGGCCTGAACCGAGACATCAAGAGCGCTTGTCGCCTCGTCGCAGATCAGAAGATCGGGTTCGGATATCAGCGCACGGGCGATGGCCACGCGCTGCGCCTGCCCGCCCGAAAGCTGGCGTGGCCGGGCGGCTGCATGGTCCATGTTCAACCCCACCTCGCCCAGCACCGCCGCCACGCGGGCTGCATGATCGGTCGGCGCGATGTCGGGCCGCAATGTTCGGAGCGGTTCCGCCACGATGTCGCCAACGCGCATCATCGGGTCAAGGCTGTCGACGGGATCCTGAAACACCATCTGAAAGGCGCGACGGTCGGCAGGCCGCATGGCCTGACGCACCGGCAAAGGTTTTCCGTCCAGTTCTATATGTCCGCGCGTCATCGGTCCCAGCCGGGCAAGTGCGCGGATCAGCGTCGACTTGCCCGATCCGGACGCGCCGACAATGCCCAAGGCCTCGCCACGCGCGACGCAAAGGCTGACCCCATCAACCGCCGTCACCCGCGACCGCGTCAAAAAGCTGCCCGGCAACGTGAAGTCGACGCCGACATCATGGGCGTGCAGCAGGATGTCGCCGGTCGCTGGCAACGGCGGCACCGGTGTATCCAAACGTGGTGCTGCCGCAAGCAGGCGGCGCGTATAATCATGAGCGGGATGCGCCAGCACATCCGCCGCCGGTCCGGTCTCGACAATGCGACCGGCCTGCATCACGGCAATGCGTTCGGCCCGTCCCGATACCAGCGCCAGGTCATGACTGATCAGCACCAGCGCCAGCCCGCGGGCGCGCCGCAGTTCATCAAGCAGGTCCAGGATCTCGCGTGCGACAAGAACATCAAGCGCCGTCGTCGGTTCGTCGGCAATCAGCAGGTCCGGACGACGCGCCAGCGCCATGGCGATCATCACCCGCTGTCGCATGCCACCCGATAATTCATGCGGATATTGCCGCAGCCGCGCGGCGGGTTCGGACAGCCGCACTTCGTCAAGAAGCGCCGCCAGCATGACTCGGTCGCGCGTTCCCGCGCTTTCGGCAAGTTGCGCGCCGATCGTCATGTGCGGTGTCAGCGCCGATAGCGGTTGCTGGAAGACAAAACCGACGCGCGCCCCCATCAGTGCGCGCACATAGCCCTGAAGCGGACTGCCGTCGAAACTGACAAGCCCCGACACCAAGCCGGTGCCAAGCCCGAAGGCCGACAGAACGGTCTGTGATTTTCCCGACCCGGACTCACCGACAATGGCGAAACATTCGCCGGGGCCAACATCAAGACTGATGGAATCGACGACCCGGCGTGCACCATAGGTAACACTGAAATCACGCAGCGAGAACAGGCTCATGCCAGCCACCGTGCCCGCGCACGATCGCCGATCAGTGTCAACGAGACCAGAAGCGCAACCAGCAAAACACCCGGCACGATCAGGGCATGGGGCTGCATTTCCATGTCATCAGCCCCCTCCTTGATCAGGATGCCCAGCGATGTCTGCGGTTCCTGCACGCCAAGACCGAGGAAGCTCAGAAAACTCTCGATCATCACGACCTGCGGCACGGTCAGGGCAAGATAAACAAGAACGATGCTGAACAGATTGGGCAGGATGTGGCGCAGCAGAATACGCAGGCGGCTTGCCCCGCCCGCCTCGGCGGCCTCGACAAAGCCGCGCGCTTTGAGGCTCATCGTCTGACCACGTACGATTCTTGCCATCGTCAGCCATTCGACGGCGCCGATAGCCAGGAACAGCAGCAGCACCGACCGGCCGAACAGAACCGTCAGCACGATCACGAAAAACATGAAGGGCAGCGCATAGAGCAGATCGACCATCCGCATCATGAAGTTATCGACCCAGCCGCCGACAAAGCCCGCAACCGCACCCCACAGGACGCCGATGAAAAGACTGACCGAAGCCGCCGCCAGCCCGACCATCAGCGACACGCGCAGCCCCATGAAGCTGCGGACAAGAAGATCGCGCCCGACGCTGTCGGTCCCCAGCCAATGCCCGTTCACACCGGGCGCGGCGCGGATCGCGTCCCAGTCGATCACATCATGACCATGCGGCGCCAACAGCGGCACGGCCAGCGCCCCCAGCACCAGAACCGCCAGCAGGACCAAGGGCCAGCGCATCATCGACGGCGCGTCCGGGGATCGAGCCAACCATAAGCAAGGTCTGCCAGAAGGTTCATGACAATCACCAGCGCCGCATAGATCACCACCACACCCAGCACGAGCGGATAGTCGCGATTGAGTGCGCCTTGCACAAAATATCGCCCGATGCCCGGCAGCGCGAAAACAGTTTCGATCACGACAGAGCCGGTCAGAAGCCCCGCCGCCGCCGGGCCGATATAGCTGACAACCGGCATCAATGCAGGTTTCAGCGCATGGCGGAACAGGATTGTCGCACCAGAAAGCCCCTTGGCGCGCGCTGTCCGGATGAAGTCGGCGGCCAGCACGTCATCAAGCGCGCCACGCATCAGGCGCGCAACAACAGCCGTTGTCGGCAACGCCAGCGCGATGACCGGCAGAACCATGTCGTCCACCCGACCCGGTTCCCAGCCGGCAACTGGCAGCCAGCGCAGCCACAGACCAAAAAAAAGCACCAGAAGGGGTGCGGTCACGAAGGTCGGCAAAACCAGCCCAGACAATGACAAGGCGCCAACCCAACGCGCCAGTCGTCCCCCGCGCCATGCGGCCGCAGCGCCTGCCGAAACGCCTGCGACCAGCGCAATCGCCAGCGCCAAGCCCCCCAATTTCAAACTGACTGGCAGGCCTTCAGCGACAAGATCGGTGACGGAAAAATCGCGATAGGCATAGCTTGGCCCGAAATCGCCTTTCAGCAACCCGCCAAGATAGATGAGCAATTGTTCGCTGACCGGGGCATCGAGATGATAGCGGGCGTCCAGTTCGGCGCGCACATCGGCGGGCAGCGGTCGTTCGCCATCAAATGGCCCACCAGGCGCGACCCGCATCAGCAGGAAAGACAGCACGATAACGCCCAGGAGCGTCGGCACTGCCGATGCCATGCGCAGGGCAAGAAACTTCAACACTGGAACAGACCTTCATCCCCCATGGGGCGATCATACAGCATTACCGTCCCGCGCCAACCTCCGGCACGTCAGCAAGCCCTTGTTGCGCGAGCGCATCATGCTGTTACACTGTTGTCCAAGGGAGGATATATGACAACCAGCAACCGTGAAAATGAACAGCTTGTCCGCGATCTTTACGCCGCATCGGGTGCGGGCGACTGGGACAAGGTGCAAACCATCCTGTCGGACGATTTCCGCATGGTGCAATCGCCCAGCTTGCCATTCGGTGGCACCTATCGGGGCTGGCAGGCACTGAAAGCAATGTATGCGTCCGTGATTGGCGCATCGGGCCGCGCCTCGATCGATTTCATTGCGATGACAAGCGGCGACAGCCACGTCATGGCACTTGTCGATCTGAACCTGCTCGATCATGGCATCAAGGCGCGGATTGCCGAGATCTTCCGTATTGAAAACGGCCGGATCAACGAAATATCGATCTTCTATTTCAATCCTGCCGCGATGCAGCAGGTCTATGCCGAGGTGCCGAAGCGTCTGGCCGACAATTTCAGCATCCATCCGGAGTGAACTGCGACATGGACACTGTTGAAAAACTGCTCGCCATTGAAGAAATCCGCCAGCTGAAGGCGCGTTATTTCCGTTTCATGGACACCAAGGACTGGGACGGTCTTGCCACCATCTTTGCCGAGGACGCAACCTACGACGCGACCAACGCGCTTCGCAATGGCAACGGCCCCGATAGTCAGCACCAGCAGCTTGGGGCGGAATGGAACAACCGGGGCGGCGCCAACATCGCCGCATTCATCCGCGCCGCCGTCGAACCGCTGATAACGGTGCATCATGGCCATATGGCAGAGATCGAAATTCTGTCTTCCACAACGGCGAAGGCGGTCTGGGCGATGGAAGACATTGTACGCGAAGTCAAAGACGGCGTGCTGATCCGCGAATTGCGCGGCTATGGCCATTATTGGGAAACCTATGTCAGGTGCGATGGCCGCTGGCAGATCCAGACCTCGCTCCTGACCCGTCTGCGCGTCGACCTCGACCCTTGGCCAACCGACGCCTGACCGACATCATCACAGACAAAACCGGCGGGTGCCGTTCAAGCACCCGCCGGTTTACTGGTCCCGGTCAGCCAGGCTTTTTCACATCCCAAACCAGCGGCAGTTCGGTGATACAGCCGACAATGCCGCTCTTGAACGACAGCTGCGCGCCGGGGGCGATTTCAAAATCGGGAATGCGCGCCAGCCATTCCTCCAGCGTGATGCGGATTTCGGTGCGCGCAAGATGGGCTCCGGCGCAGCGGTGCACGCCATGGCCGAAAGTCAGATGTTCTGGCCCGCGCCGGGCGAAATCAACCGCCATAGGGTTCGGATATATTTTCGGATCAAGCCCATAAAGCGCCGACGACATGATCATCATGTCGCCTTTCCTGAGCGTCACGCCGCCCAGTGTGATGTCTTCCTTCACGACACGCCCGTTGTTGACGATCGGGAAGCGGCGAAGCAGCTCGTTGACGGCCTGAGGGATCAGCGAAGGATCATTGGCCAAGGCATGCCGGTGTTCCGGGTGCTGCGCGAGGAACATCATGCTGAAACTCAGGAAGTTCACCACTGTATCCAGCCCGGCGATCAGCGCCTGGGCGCAGATCTGCAAGGCTTCATCGCGGGTCATCGGCCGGCCATTGACCGTGCCATTGATGAGATGGCTCAGAAGATCGCGTCCATCCTTGCCCATGCGCGCATCGATCACGGGATCGAGATAGTCGTAAAAAGCCTGAAGCGCGTCTTCGAAGGTCATGCTGCCGTCCGGGCGCGTCACCTGATCGGCCCAATATTTCATGCGCGGCGCATCCGCGAGCGGCAGGTCGACCATCTTCATGAAGATGTGAACCGGAAAGACTTCGGCATAGGCGGTCGTGAAATTGCAATGCCCCTGATCGGCAACATCGTCGATCAGTTTGCGCGCCAGTTCGCGAATGCTGTCCTCGACACCACGCACCGCACGCGGCGACAGGGTTTCATTCAGCAAGGTGCGATAGGGCTTGTGCACGGGCGAATCTACCGTCGTCGGCAGCATGTTGTGCAGTTCACCCAGAGATTTAGGGACGACGATGATGTTGTTCGAAAAATGCTCGTGATCGGCATAGATGGCCTTGATCACCGCACCATCGGTCGCAATCCAATGGCCTTCGTTACGCGGCGTCCAGACGATGGGCGGCTTGCCTTCGCCTTGCAGGGTCAGCCATGCCGCGTGGTAATCATCTGCCACGCCGGGTGGATTATAGATGTCGAAATCGACAACCCTGTCAGCGGGCACGTTTTCAGGACGAATTGCCAGATTCTCGATATTCATGACTGTGTCTCCCCAAGCGCCCTTTGCGCCGACTCCGGCACGGGCTTTTTTTTGAATCTGCATGCATTGTTCACAGGATTAAAGCTCAGGGCAAGCGCATAAGATCACGGCGCACCCGGACGGATCGTGTCGCCAGCCGGATCTCGACCAGAAACATCACCAGCCCACCAACAATCAGCAGCATGGCGGCAATGAACAGAAGCGCAATCGTCCTGCCGAGGCCGAAGTCGCCAAGGTCGGCCACAAACAGCAATGACACGACGATACAGACGAACAGCGCGCTCGCTGTGCACAGGGTGATGGCAATGTGAATGACGCGCATCCGGCGGTCGAGTGTGTCGAGCATTCGCATCGACCAGTCGCGGTCCCGCGCATCCTGTTGCGGCAGCATCTGTTCAAGCGCACGCGCCCGGTCGATAATGCGGGCCAGCCGCGCCGTCAGCACATTCAACATCGCGCCGATACCGGCCAGAAGGAATACCGGCGCAACCGCCAGCTGAATGATGTGCGCAATATCAGTGATAGGCGTGACGCTGAGCATGTCCGCACATTGCCGCGCCGGGCCAGCCGCCGTCAATCGTGCGCAGTTGTCAGCGCCGCCAGCGCGGGTCCTGCGCCTTTGCGACTTCGGCGACCAGCAAGACGCACGCTGCGGCCCCGAGCGACCAGCCCAGCATCTCCAGACTGAGCGGCGACGTGCCGAGCAGGGCCTGAAGCGGCGGGACATAAAGCGCGGCAACATGCAGCAACAGCGCTGTCGTCATGCCCAGCATCAACCACGGGTTAGTCAGCAGGCTGTTGCGATAAAAGGGCCGGTGCTGGCTGCGGCTGCTCAGGACATAGACATTCTGGAACAGCACCATCATGAACAAAACACCATTGCGCGCACTTTCGACAGTCGCCCCTCCATCCAGCATCCATGCAAACAACCCTAGCGACAAAATCGTCATGATCATCGCGGACGGAAGCAGCATGGTCAGCACAGCGCGGTCGATGATCGCGGCATCGGGCCGGCGCGGCGGCTGGTCGAGTTCATCGCCCTCGCCCCGTTCAAAGCCCAGCATCACATCCTGCGCACCATTGGTGACGACATTGAGCCACAGAAGTTGCACCGCGGTCAGCGGCATCGGCAGACCAAGGAACAGGGCACCGAGGAAAATACCGATTTCCGCAATGCCGGTTGCCAGGAGAAAAATCACGATTTTTCGGATGTTGGCGTAGGTGATGCGCCCTTCCTCGACGCCGCCGACAATCGAGGCGAAATGATCGTCGGTCAGGATCAGATCCGCCGTCGCGCGCGTCACATCGGCGCCCGACATGCCCATCGCGACGCCGATGTCGGCGGCATGCAGTGCAGGCGCATCGTTGACGCCATCCCCCGTGACCGCCACGATGTGCCCCTGCGCCTGAAGCCCACGGACGATCATCAGCTTTTGCGTCGGTTCGGTGCGGGCGAATACCCGTGCCTCTGCCAGTCGTACCGCAAGCGCCGCAGGGTCGTCGGCAAGACGGGCCAGTTCCTGTCCCGTCACAACTTCACTGGCGTGGCTGGCAAAGCCAAGCTGACGCGCAATGGTCAGCGCCGTGGCCGGGTGATCGCCCGTCACCATGCAGACCGTGATGCCGGCAGCCCGGCACCGGGCGACGGCAGCGGCGGCTTCCGGACGTAACGGATCCAATAGGGCGACGCAGCCGAGCAGTTTCAGGTCTTGTGGCCTCCTTGCCGCAGCCTCGCTTGCCTCCGTTACCGGCCCGCTTGCCAGCGCGATCACCCGATAGCCCGCCATCGCCAGTGCTTCGGCCTGTTCCAGCAGCGGCACCGGCACATCGTCGCAAAAACCGGCAATTGTCTCGACCGCACCCTTGGCAACAAGCTGAAGCGCCCCGCCCTCTTGGCGCATGATCACACTGGCAAAGCGGTTGACCGGCTCATAGGCCAGCCGCGCAACAACGTCGCAATCCTGGTTGAAACCGGCAGGCGACAGGCGACGTGCAAACAAACGCAGCGCAATGTCGACCGTATCGCCAACCGGCATGCCGTCGGATCCGTCTTGCGCCTCGTTGCACCAGTGCGAAGCCCGCGCAATGGCAAGGAGCACATGCACATCGTCCGGATCGGCCGCTTGCCAGCCATCCGGCGCAATGACAGCGCCGCTTGGCAGGAGCACGCGATCGACCGTCAGGCGATTTTGCGTCAAGGTTCCGGTCTTGTCGCTGGCAATCAGCGTGCAGGCGCCCAAGCCTTCGACCGCCGGCAGCGACCGCACGATGACATGACGGCGTGCCATGCGCCGGGTTGCGCTTGCCAGCGCCACGGTGACGGCAATCGGCAACCCTTCGGGAATGGCTGACACCGCAAGCGCGACAGCGAGGAGGAAAATCTCGCTGATCGATCCGCCCTGCACGCCGATCACCAACGCAAGGAGGGCAATCGCCGCCATTGTGCCGATGGCGATCTGGCGCGACAGTTGTTGCAGGCGCTGGATGATCGGCGGCGCCACTTCCAGATTTGTGTCGCGCAGGACAGCCGCGATCCGCCCCAATGCGGTTGCCGGACCGGTTGCCACCACCACGCCCAGTCCACGTCCTTCAACGGCATGCGTGCCGGCATGGAGCATGGTTCTGCGATCGCCCAGCACCGCCTCCGGTGCCACAGGTGCATCATGCACCTTGGCAACCGGCATGGATTCACCGGTCAGAATGGATTCATCGACCGACAATCCCGTCGCCTCGATCAACCGCATATCGGCCGGCACATGACCGCCACTTTCGATGAAAACGATGTCGCCCGGCACCAGAGCCTCGGCATCGATCCGCACAAGATGGCCATCGCGGCGGACATGGGCCTGATGGCGCACCAAGCGTTTCAAGGCCTCAGCGCTGGCGTTCGCCCGATATTCCTGCACAGTGCCGATCGCCGCATTCAGCAGGAGGATGCCGCCAATGAACAGCGCATCCAGACGATGCCCCAGCAACAATGACACCAGCGTTGCCAGCAACAGAAGATAAATCAGCGGACTTTGGAACTGCCGCAGGAAAAGGCGCCCCAATCCCGGCCTGTGTGGTTGCGGCAGGCTGTTCCGGCCATAGTGTCCGAGACGGGATTCAGCCTCCTGCGTCGAGAGGCCACCGGCATCGGCATCAAGCCGTGCGAGACACTGCGCGCTTGAAAGAGCATGATACTGCATCCGATCATCATCTCTTTGCAGTACCGGATCTTTTTTCGACA
Organism: uncultured Sphingomonadaceae bacterium; assembly: GCA_964635065.1. Taxonomy (GTDB): domain Bacteria; phylum Pseudomonadota; class Alphaproteobacteria; order Sphingomonadales; family Sphingomonadaceae; genus CAZWMK01. The sequence continues at coordinate 15,540 of CAZWMK010000005.1, forward strand.
TGCCTGAACCTGACCAACCGCACGCCGAACCATCTACGCGCGCAGCTTTGCTAACATGGGCGGCAAGGCGTCGTATAGACGAAGCTTCACCCGCTCAGGACGATATTTTTTCCATTGCGAAAAATCATTCGTTATGGAGATAACCGTTCATATCGAAAAAAACGGCTAGGAAGTGCATGAAATCGCGCGCGTCGGCTAGGGACGAAACAGGCAAGAGCGCCGAGCCATCCGGTTCGGACGCGCGGAACGCTGGCGTAAAACCCGTGCGAATGAGTTCCTACAAACCTGTCGGCGCGCTTCAGGCGGGCATCGCCGTTTTGCGTCATCTCTCGGCTGCATCCGGTTCGCAGCCGCTATCGCGCATCGCACGCGACGTGAAGCTGAACCCCAGCACCTGCCTCAACATCCTGCGTACGCTGGTGCAAGAAGGATATGCCCTGTTCGACCCCGAAACCAAGCATTACAGCATCGGCGTCGGCGTACTGGAACTGATGAGCGGGGCGCTTGGCCATGCCGGAGACATGCGCGACGTCCGCGCGGCGATGGAGATGATCTCCAACATCGAAAATGTCACGATCACGCTGTGGCGGCGGATCAGGCGTGACCGCAAGATGCTGGTGATGGAAACCCTGCCTCCCGGCAACATGAGCATCAAGATGAAGCCGGGCTGGCGCCTGCCGCTTCTTGCCGGCGCCAGCGGACGGGTGATGGCAGCCTACACCCGTCTGTCCGAGGAAGAACTGAGCGAGCAATATCAGCAGGTCCGCATGGAAAAGCGCCCGCCGTTCCGCGAATTCATGCAGCAGGCCATGACTGTGCGCCAGACAGGCTATGCCGTCGACAACGAGAATTATACCATCGGCGCAACCTCGGTTGCCGTGCCGGTTCTCGATGGTCAGGGGGAAGCGGCGCTGGTGCTGTCGGCGACGATGTTCTCCGCCTATTTTTCACCCGAACGGGCAGAAATCCTCGCGCAGGAACTGCGCCGTCCGGCAAACCTGCTGACCGCGTCCATGCCCTATCTCTGAGCGACCATCCCCGCGCGGCAAGGAGGATCGCACAGGTCCATTCAGAGCAGCGACTTGAAGAAATTCAGCTTCATGTCTTCGGCCAGGCAGTCCAGGACCGGCGGCACCAGCCGATCATGAAAATCAATGTGCATATGCCGCTCGAACGCCGCTTCGTCGCGGAAAGTAGCGACGCAGTAAAAGAGATTTTCATCGTCATCCGACTGCATCACTTCATAAACCCAGACATCCGGTTCATGAATTTTCACAAGATGCTTCATCTCGGTCTGCAGCGCGATGAAATCCGCCCGCTTTTCGGGCTTGGTGCGCAAGGTGGCGATAAAGGATTTGGCGTGGGCCATTCTATACATCCATGCAGTTGGGAACCGTCCCGTACATCGGCAAGCGCCGATGTGCGGGGCCAGGATCAGGCGACGTCGAACAGATATTCGCGGTGATAGGTACCATCCATGCAGGCGATGATATCCTTGATCAAAGCCACATTTTCGGGATTTTCCTGATGCAGCCGGTCACCGTCCTCGCTGGTGAAGCTTTCGAGCACGGCGAACATGCCAGGCTCCTCCAGACGATAGAATTTATAGGCAAGGGTAAAAGGTTCGCGGCTGCTGATTTCCTCGATGACCGGAATGAGTTTCAGGAAATCGGCTTCCTTTTCCGGAAGGATGCGAAAACGCGCCAAAAAAGTGCAGGCCATCATTCTCCCCAATTCTTCAGACGATTGTTATTTTTCTCAGATTCCATCTGAACCCGGCACCGCATCGAGGCCGCGCCTGCACCAGGTCCCGATGACATGGGAAAAGGCAGTTCCGTTGGTCTCCGATAGCTCTGTCGTAACGGATAGCCCGTGCGCGGTCCACCTCGATCATTCTACATGCAGAATTTTATCAGAGATTGTAAAAAATTATTGAACTTCACTCTCTAAAGGCACAGAAAATTATAGAGAGCACAGATGGCTCAGACCAGAACAGAAGATTGGGGAGAAATCATGCGCGTTCAGAACCGGATGGGAAAAATTGCAGCCATGCTGCTATGCGGCAGCGCGCTGGTGACATCAGAAAGCGCCTTCGCTCAGATCGAAGACATTGTCATCACGGCACGAAAACGCGTTGAATCCCTTCAGGATGTTCCGGTTGCGGCCTTCGCTGTGACCGCCGCCGACCTTGAACGCAATGCCGTCACCGACCTGACTTCGGCATCCAAGCTGACCCCCGGCCTGATCGTCTCGAAAGGCGTCAACAATGGTGGCGCCACCATCTTCCTGCGCGGTGTCGGCTCGTCACCAATTCAGCTCGCCTTTGATCAGGCTGTCCTCATCAACGTCGACAATATCCCGATCAGCAAGGGCCGTGCGATCTTCGAAACGCACATGGACATGGAACAGATCGAAGTCCTGAAAGGCCCGCAGGCGTTGTTCTTCGGCAAGAATGCGACAGCAGGCATCATTTCGATCAAGACCAAGGATCCGGGCGACGAACTCGAAGTGATCACCAAGGCCGGCTATAACTTCGAAGGGCGTGGCCCATATGGCGAACTGGTGGTGTCCTCACCGCTCAGCGACAGCCTCGGCGTTCGCGTGGCGGGGCGCTATTCGAAACTGAACCATGGCTATTTTGAAAATATCGCCGAATCCATCGACGGCATTCCGGTCGATCGTTTTGCGCCGAAGAATCGCGACATCGCGGCCCGCCTGACGTTGGCCTATGACCCCGGCAACGCTTTCGATAGCAAGCTCAAACTCTCCTACTCGAATAACAAGACCAACGACATCAATGGCATGGCGCAGCTGACCAACTGTCAGGGACCCAATGGTGGCGCGCAGCCGATTTTCGGCGTCTGGGCCTCAAAGGGCGACGATGGCTGCAAACTCGACAAGAAGCACTCGATCTCGGCGATGGAGCCGATCGTTGCCGCGCAATATCCCGAAGCACGCGGCGGCCTGCCCTATAACAACTATGAATCGGTCATGCTGTCGAACACCATGAACTATGACCTCGGCAACATCATGCTGACAGCGGTTACTGGCTATTACGACTTTAATTATGAATCATTTGGTAACTTTGACATCGGCACCGCCAATGTCATCTTTGGCCATGAATTTGGCGATTATCGTGCCTTCACGCAAGAACTGCGCCTTGCTTCGGATTTTGACGGCCCGCTGAACTTCACGGTCGGCGGCTTCTTCGACTCCACGAAATTCGAGGTCGAACGTGGCACCTCACTCTTCAAATCGACGCTGTCGGCTGATTATGACCCGGCCAGCCCCTTTGCCTTTTTCCACACGGCACCCGATGCGGCAACCGGGCGATCGAACGACTGGGTCCAGTATGGCAGGACCAGCGGCAAGACCTATTCAGCCTTTGCCGATCTCAATTTCAAGCTGACGCCTGAAATCGAACTTTCGGGCGGCGCACGCTTCACGCGGGAGGTCAAGAACTCGCTGTTCAGCATGCTGTTCGTCAATCCAAACTTCCTGCTGGCCGGCAACTTCCCGGCGGGCGATGTGACCAACCGTTTTGCCGACAACAATGTCTCGCCGACCGTGTCACTGTCCTATCGTCCGACGGACGATGTGACACTGTTTGCCGCCTATCGGATCGGCTACAAATCGGGCGGTGCCAATATCGGCGACACATTCGTCAATCCCGCCAAATTCGGTTATGACAGCGAAAAGGCCAATGGCTTTGAAGTCGGCGCAAAAACCATGCTGTTCGACCGCCAGCTGCGACTGAACATCACCGGCTATCGATACACCTACAAGAATCTCCAGGTCGGCGTGTTTGATCCGGTGACCACCGGTCTCCCCGTCGGCAATGCAGGCGAATTCCGCACAACCGGGGTCGAACTCGACATGCTGTTCGAGCCGCGCGCAGTCGAGGGCCTCGCCCTGCGCGGCGCCATCGCCTACAACAAGGCGGATTACACAGACTATATCGGCGCCTGCTATGCCGGTCAGACCTTTGCCGCCGGCTGCAACCAGAATGCCGCCGGCGGGGTCGGCTTTGGCCAGGATTATGCCGGACGTCCGCGCCCGAATGCACCGCGCTGGAACCTCAACGTCGGCGGCAACTATGACCGACCGGTCACCGACACGGTCAACATCGGCTTCAACGTCGATGCACGTTTTGTCAGCTCCTATTTCTTCGGGGAAACGCTCTCGCCGTTCCAGAAGACCGATGGCTACTGGAACGTCAATACCACGCTGCGCGTCTATCAGAATGACGATCGCTGGGAGCTGGCACTCATCGGCACCAACCTGTTCGACATGGTGAAGCCCATTTCCGCCACCGACAACCCCGGAACAGGCGCTGGCACAGGCACAGCGGCGGGGCTTCTGGCCGACACCTATATCCAGTCGACAACGATTCCGCGCGAAATCGCCCTTCAGGCGACCTTCCGCTTCTGATCGCACGCAACAGGTAGGCCTTCATGGAAAGGGCGGCGGGTTTCAAACCCGCCGCCCTTTCCAGATGCGCTGGCGCGCCTTGACGATCATCGCAGGCCAAGACCGCGAGCGATGATGCCACGCAGGATTTCCCGCGTACCGCCGCGCAGGGAAAATGCCGGCACCGAAGCCGTAGTGTATGCAAGAAGGGCGGCAAAGGCGACGCCTTCTTCGCTGTCATCGTCAAGATCGACAACCTGACGCACGATCTCAGGAATTTCCTGTTCAAAGACGGCGCCAAGGTCCTTGATCATCGTTGCCTGCAACGATGGGTCCTCGCCCTGTTCCAGCATCCATGCGACACCGCGCGACATACGGCGCAACGTCATCAGATGGGCAACAAGGCGACCAACAGCCGCGTCGGCACCCGGCGAACGCTGATCCCTCAGCCTGCGGATCATCTCGGTCAGCAATGCCATCGACGACAGGAAACGCTCTGGTCCCGACCGTTCATAGGCCAGTTCGCTCATCACCTGTTCCCAGCCATTGCCCTCTTCACCGAGCAGCGCCGTGCGGGGCACCATGACATCCTCGAACACGACTTCGTTGAAGTGCGCGTCGCCCGCCATGTCGGTGATCGGCCGGATGGTAATGCCCGGCGTCGAGAGGTCGACAAGCAGCTGGCTGGTGCCCTTGTGACGATCGGCTGGTGTGCCGCTAGTGCGGCAGAACAGCAGCATGTAATGGGCGCGGTGCGCGTTTGTCGTCCAGAGCTTGGTGCCGTTGATGCGATAATGATCGCCCTCCAGCTCCGCCTTGGTCCGAACGCTGGCAAGATCGGAACCGGAATCCGGCTCGCTCATGCCGATACAGGTATAAAGCTCGCCTGCCACCATCGGCGGCAGGAAAAACCGCTTCTGTTCCTCGGTACCATAACGCAGGATCGACACGCCAGTTTGGCGGTCGGCAATCCAGTGCGCGGCAACTGGCGCGCCCGCCGCCAGCATTTCTTCCAGCAGGACATAGCGTTCGGCATTGCTGCGTCCGTGGCCGCCATAGGCCTTGGGCCATGTCATGCCGATCCAGCCCCGCGCGCCAACGGCCCGGCTGAAATCCGGATCGAAGCCATACCAGGAATGAGCGCGGCCCAGCGCGCCATGCTTTTCGAGTGCGGTTTTCAGGAAGGCGCGCACCTCAAGGCGCAGTGCCTCCGCAGCATCGGAGACGGGCGGCGCGGGAAAATTCATGTTGATCATGCCTTGCTCCCTTCGGCGGCAGGATTGACAACAAAGGCCCAAAGATCGTCGGCATGCTGTTCAAGCACTGTCGCGCCAAGGCGCTGTTGCCAGTAACGGTCGGAACCGAATTCATCGCGCCACACCGCCAGTGCACGCGTAAAAAGATGCAGACGATGCTCGGCTGTGAAGCCGATAGCGCCCAGCACCTGATGGGCGATGCCCGTGGAAATGCCGGCAGCCTCCCCGGCCCGTGCCTTGGCGGCGGCGATCAGGCAGGTGGCTTCAGGCAGACCAAAGGCTTCAGACGCCATATCGGCGGCGGCATTGGTCGCGGCCATGTGCGTTGCCATCACGGCCATCTGCTGCTGGATCGCCTGGAACTTGCCAATGGCGCGACCGAATTGCACACGGTCATTTGCATAGCCGACCGTAACATCGACGATGCGCTGCAATGCGCCGGCCATTTCCATCACCCGCATCAGGGCACCAAGATTGAGCGCCACTGCTGCTGCGTCCGCAAGCGTCCCCTTCTGCCCGGTGCCGGGATCGACCGTCACATCCCAGCGCGGCCAGAAGGCGTTGGTCTGCGCCTGTACCGTGAACTGCCCCTTGCCAAGCCGGTGCACCGTATCGCCCGAGACAAGAACAAGGCACTCCACCTGCCCCGCCCAAGGCACGCGGCGCAACATTGCTTCGCCCCCGGCGATGGCAAAACTTGCAGGACCGTCGGCAAGCGGCAAACCCGCCTGCGCCAGCAGCCAGTTTGCCGCCATGGTTTCGGCCATCGGCAACGGCGCGGCCTGCGCGGCGGCAATGCGCATGAGGTCAAACGCATCGGCGGCGGCAAGACCGAAGCCGCCCTGCTCCTCAGGCAAAAGGGCCAGCGGCAACCCGGCCTCTTCAATTGCGCGCCAGGCTTCGGCATTCCAGCCCCCCGGCCAGGTCACGCGCGCAAGATCGTCGTTGACCTGCGCCTCGAACAGGCGACGCGTCGTCTCCTGCACGATGGATTTGATTTCGTCAGTCATGCCCAGTCATCCCTGCCAAACGCCTTGTCACGCCTCCCGCGATGCACCTTGCGCACCCAGTCACCACGCAACGATGGCTGCGGTGTGAAATTCGCCGCTGCCGATATTTTTTTCAAGAGAAAATGATTTTCTCCACTGACAATTGCCCAAAAGGACATGTCACCCACAAAAAGCCAGTGCCGGCCATCAGGCCGGCACCCATCCTTGCGATGATTGGCAAAATCAGACGTGGTTCTTCATGTAATTGATGAAGGCATCAGTCTTTTCTGGCACATCTGCGTCGATCGGGCGGCCATAAGTCAGGTTACGTTGCAGCGTGCCCAGAATGCCGGCGTAATTTTCCAGAGGGCAATAATAGATGTACAGCATCTTGCGATCGGCAATGCGCCAGGCACCATCTTCATATTCATAAACATCTTCATAGCGCAGCGCGGCCAGTTGCTGCACGCCGTTACGCCACACTTCTGCGCCAGCCGACACGATACCCCGCGCCCGCGTGTCGCTCTCGAACATCACGACGACGCCATGCACATTGTGCAGCGTTGCGCCAAGGACGGCAAAGCGCCCCTTGTAAAAATCGACCAGCGCCTCGCGACCGCGCGTATTCATCACGCCGTCACCGCTCCAGACGCGCGCATTCTTCGTGAACAGACCACCAATCTTGTCGACATCGCGGTCGTCCATGATGACGGCATAATGGGCCACAAGATTGCGGATCGCGAGTTCGGCTTCAACGCGTGCAAGCCGGTCTTCCAGAGTGCTCATGCAGTTTTTTCTCCTGTGATGGCAGGGCTATGGACATGCAAAAAACGCCATCCATCACGCCCAAGGATTGCTGGACGGCATCTTGTTGACCCGCCCTTATTAGGCAGGAGACTAAACCGCACCTGCAAAGTTGCAAGCACTATTGCATGTTTTTTCTTGCGCCTTATTGCCCTTTGCGAAAATCTCGCCACGCGCCTAACGCTGATCGTGCACGATGGCGGTGACGGCCGCGGCACGACAACAAAGATCACGCCTTGCTGGGAGTTGATGATGGATCTGATTTTGAAGGACTTTGACGACGGCATCCTGACACTGACGCTCAACCGTCCCGACAAGCGCAACCCGATTTCCGACCTCGACATGATCGATGCGCTCGTGACCACCCTTGAAGATGCCGATGCGGATATTGCGGTCCGCGTCATCATCCTGACCGGCGCTGGCAGCGCTTTTTCATCGGGCGGCGATATCAAGAAAATGGTCGTGGGCGGCGGGTTGCGCGATGCTGTCCCCGCCCAGTCACGCCGCAATTACCGCACTGGCATCCAGCGCCTGCCGCTCTTGTTCCAGGCGCTTGAAGTGCCGATCGTGGCAGCCATCAACGGCCCGGCCATCGGCGCTGGCTGCGACCTTGCCTGCATGTGCGACATACGCATCGCCGCTGACAACGCCAAATTCGCGGAAAGCTTCGTCAAGATCGGGCTTGTCCCCGGCGATGGCGGCGCCTGGCTGTTGCCGCGCGTCATCGGCATTTCGAAAGCCACGGAACTCGCGCTGACTGGCGCGGTGATCGACGCGACCGAAGCCCTCGCCTGCGGCCTTGTCTCGCGGGTCGTTCCGCTTGACGATCTCATGCCAACGGCACGCGCGATTGCCCGGCAAATTGCCGACAACCCGCCACATGCCGTGCGCATGACCAAGCGCCTGCTGCGGCAGGGACAGGAATCGACGCTGTCATCATTGCTCGACATGTCGGCGGCGATGCAGGCCGTCAGCCACGAAACCCGCGACCATGAAGAAGCCGTCGCAGCCTTCAATGAACGCCGCCCGCCACATTTTACCGGGCAATGACCAGCACCCGCCAATCACCGCTGGATGACGGTAGCCAGCCTGCAGGCGCGGGCTACCGTCCGCGTGTGCCTTTGACATGCCGGCACATGCCGCTCATAGTGATGGCATGAGCCAGCAGTATGTGATTCTGCGTTTCCGTGTTCATGCGGGTCAAATTCTCGGCGGCATCTAGCCCCGGGCTTCGACGTTCCACGTCCTGAAAAGTCCGGGGCACGGCCACTTCCACAATAAACTGGACGAACGCGCCATCCAGCGCGACTGGAGATATTCATGACCCGCAAGGCTTCCAACGCCCCCCGCCCGCCGATCATCCTGTGCGAAACCGAAGCCGATCTACTGTCCGGTCTCGCCGATGGCGTCGAAGACCGCCTGCCGCATATCGCCGAAATGCTGATCTCGGAAATCGGACGTGCGCAGATCGTGGCCGATGACGCCATGCCAGACGATGTCATCCGCATGGGATCGACCGTGACCTTCATCGATGACCGCACAGGCCAGAATCGTACCGTGCAGCTGGTTTTTCCGCAGCAGGCGGACATTGCGGCCAACCGCATTTCCATCCTGACGCCTATCGGGGCAGGATTGATCGGCCTGCGTCCTGGACAAGCCATCGACTGGCCCGACCGCGACGGCCAGACCCGCCTCCTGCGCGTTGTTGATGTGGCGCACACGGACGTGCTGCCGTAATCGCAAGTCCAGTCAGGCCGTGACAGGTCCGGAAATGGGGCGGCTAGCGGGAAAACCGCGACCCCGTCCCGCGACTGAGGGCGGATCTCAAAAAAGCGGGCGACACGGATGGCGAACCCTGGATGCAAAATCCATCCCAAGGTGCCGGGCCACCACCATGTTTTGAAACGCTTGTTCGGAAAACATGGTCGCTGACGGCTTCACAATGGCGCCTGAAACAAACGATTTTCAGCCATTCATGTCGATATGACTTAGCAAAAAGCCCCCAAAAAGGCCCCCAGCCTTCTCTGGTTACAGGCGAACAAGGGCGAACTACCGTTTAGGCGCAAGCCATAGTCGATCATCATCAGGTCGCCGCTGCTCAGCTCGGGCTCCATCGATTCTCCGTCGACACGGAATAGCGACGCCTTGGCATTGCCGCCGCCGCATTCATCTGTACCAGCCCGAGCGTTACCGATGGCGACTCGATCCGCTGTGGCGAAGTCCGCGTCAGGCTGCTCGGCATCGACGCGCCCGAAATGCCGAGCAGCTGCAGACCGGGACGCGAATGTACGCCCGGCGATCCCTATGCCGCCCGCGACTATCTCGCGCAGCTGGCGCGTGACGGTATCAGCTGCAGCACTACTGGGCAGGACCGCTATGGCCGCACGCTGGCGCGCTGTACCGCTAAAGGCGTTGATCTGTTATGCGCGATGATCAAGGCCGGGCATGCGGTCATGCGATACAGCAAGCTCAGTTGTTGATGCTTTTAATCGTCGCGCGCATCCTGAAGCCATGCGGGTCGGTCTTCGTAGGGAATGACGCCCTCGGCAGACACAGTGATTGTATTGCCCGTTGTAGTAACGGCTTGCACCCAAATCCGAGGATAGCCAATCCGACTCAGCAGGTTTGCCACGCACGAGGTTGATTTGGCTTCTCTCGCTGCCTGCGCTTCATCTAGCCGCAGTGCTTTCATCTTGCCGGGTTCAACAGAGAATGGAAAATCTATATCCGTCGGATCATCGCAATAGTTTGCCATATACTTGCTACAGCTCCTCCGGAAAATTCCAGTTCTGTAGCGAATATCCTTGATGGCAACCGATTGATCAGAGCGATTGTGGATTACGAGAACAACAAACATTTCATAATCATCATCGTGGCATTGGTGATATCTCCACTCGACGCTGCCATAAGCCTTTTCATTCAGTTGCAGGCGATAAACGATGATCGCTACCAGCGGAGCAAATGCAGAGGATAATGTGGCGACCCAGTCTTTAAAGTTTGTCGGCCAAAACGGATCTGACATGCGCCCTCGCTACTCAATAGCTGTGTATGTGCCGTTTATTTCTGAGACGCCAAATGCTGTACGATTGCGCCGCAACCGTACAAGATCGTGCCGGCTAGAAAAGCGAAACCGCACGACATGAGCGTGACGATCTTGATGTGCTACTTTTGAAGATTTGTGACCTCTTGCGTGGACACTCCGGAGGCCGATAGAAGTTCATCCGCGCCCGCCACCACGATCACCGAGGTCTCCTAGGTCAAAGCCCACCCTGCGAACAGCAGGGCAATGCACAGCAGAAATAGCCCGATCCACTTCATGCCCTCGCCTGCCAAAGGTGGCGCATCGTGATCCTGTCTTACCGGCACTTGCTTAACTTCGCTCATCACATATTCCTGCTCACCCAGGTAGCCTTGTCCACGACCGTAAATGTGTCGTCGTGTTTTCGACGGCGATCTGGAGTGATGGCGCCACAAAAAGATGGGAAACACATGCCTTTTACTTTTCATCAAAATTGATGTGAGCCACCATGGTTGGTGCGATATATATCGTTAGTATAAATGTCAGAAATTCTATGTAATTCTTGTAATCATTGGAATCGATATCTAATATATATTCGCCAATCGTTACGATGACCACAGCAGCCATGGCGGACATCAAAAAACCCAAAAAGAGCATGAAGGAAACTATCAGACAGATTTGAATGCCCCGCTGCCATTGTTCTAAGTGATCCACCGCATCGTCTCCATTCCCTGCATTTGTAGAGATGCTTCAAAGGCATGCCCCGGCGGAAAGGATAGGATCACAAATTCCTTACAAACTCCTGCCCATCCAGACACCCTTGCCCATGACCGCGAAGCCATCGCCGTCGCGTTCGAGATCAATCTCGAACGGGGGATAGGCCGAATTAGCTGAAGCCAGCATCAGCGTCGTTGGGCCCGCGCGTTGTACGCGCTTGACGAATAACTGGCTGTCGATGCGGACGATATGCAGGCCTTCACGCGGCTCGCAGTGCGTCTCAGCTACACAAACACCGCCCGCCATGGTGCGTTACATCATGTTCGGATCGAGCAAGCTTCGCCCTTGGCGACCATCACCGCCCCCCCTATGCTGCCCACATGAATCCTGTTGAAATCGAAGAAGCCGTATCCAATCTGGCGCTTGCGCCGTTTGACCGGGCTGAATTTCCCTATCAGTTCCTGACCGCCTTCGGGAACAAGCCGACGACGATCCAGCGCCTGCGTGCGGGGGCGACGAACCAGTCGGATGTGCCGGGCGGCGTGCTTCAACGCAGCAACATTCACATCGCCACCTGCGATCCCGGCATGGTGGACGAGACGCTGCAAGCCCTGCGCGCCAGCCCGAAAACCGCATCGGCCAAGGCCAAGTTCATTCTGGCTACCGATGGTGAGGCGTTTCAGGCTGAAGACATGGCGGGCGGTGGCACGGTCGCCTGCCGCTATGTCGACTTTCCCGATCACTTCGGCTTTTTCCTGCCACTGGCGGGCATTAGCACGGTGGAACAGATCCGCGAAAGCGCGTTCGACATCAAGGCGACCGGACGCCTGAACCGGCTTTATGTCGAACTGCTGAAGGACAATCCCGACTGGGCCAGCCGCCCGCAGGACATGAACCATTTCATGGCGCGGCTGATTTTCTGTTTCTTCGCCGAAGACACCGGCATCTTTTTTGGCGAACGGCTGTTCAGTCTCACCATCGAACAGATGAGCGCGCGCGACGCCGCCGACACCCATCTTGTCATGGCCGAAATCTTCCGGGCGATGGACACGCGACTGGCCGACCGCGACGCGGCGGGCATCAAGCGTTACGCTAATCAGTTTCCCTATGTGAACGGACAGCTGTTTTCAGGCAGCACCGACTGCCCACGTTTCAGCAAGATCGCGCGATCCTATCTGCTGCACATCGGCAGCCTTGATTGGCAGAAGATCAACCCCGACATTTTCGGATCGATGATCCAGGCCGTGGCTGATGATGAGGAACGCGGTTCGCTGGGCATGCATTACACTTCGGTGCCGAATATCCTGAAGGTGCTGAACCCGCTGTTCCTCGATGACCTGCGCGCCAAGCTGGCCGAAGCCGGCGACAATCCGCGCAAGCTGTTGAACTTGCGCGCCCGCATGGCGAAGATCCGGGTGTTCGATCCGGCTTGCGGTTCGGGCAATTTTCTGGTGATCGCCTATAAGGAAATGCGGGCGATCGAGGCCGAGATCAACCAGCGGCGTGGCGAGGCTGATCGGCGCAGCGACATTCCGCTCACCAATTTTCGCGGCATCGAACTGCGCGACTTCCCGGCCGAAATCGCCCGGCTGGCGCTGATCATCGCCGAATATCAGTGCGACGTGACCTATCGCGGCCAGAAGGAAGCACTGGCCGAGTTCCTGCCGCTTGATAGTCAGAACTGGATCACCTGCGGCAATGCGCTGCGGCTGGACTGGTTGAGCATCTGCCCGCCAACCGGAACGGGGGTGAAGGTGCAGGCGGATGACCTGTTTGCCACCCCGCTGGCTCAGGCTGAGATCGACTTCGAGAATGAGGGGGGCGAGACGTATATCTGTGGGAACCCACCTTATAAAGGCAGCAAGAAGAGAGACCGCCACCTTACAGAGGAGTTGGGACTGGTTCTCTCTAAATATCAGGCAAAGTGGAAAGATAACGATTACGTTGCAGGCTGGTTAGTTAAATGTGCAGAATATTTACGTGTTGGGCGTGGTGAAGCTGCGCTTGTGACCACTAATAGCATCACTCAAGGCTCGCAAGTTCCACTTCTTTGGCCGACAATTTTTTCTCTTGGCACCGAAATCGGTTGGGCACACACCTCTTTCCGATGGTCCAACCTCGCAAGCAATAAGGCTGTAGTCACGGTTGCGATCGTCAACCTGAGAAGGCCCTCTGCCAAACCGAAGTTCTTGTACTCCGAAGGCTCAAGAAGGGAGTGCGCGCAGATATCTCCCTATCTTATTGAATCTTCTGTTATCAATGTCGAAAAGCAGTACAGGCCGAGGCCGTCGATTCCAGAAATGAAGCTTGGAAATATGCCTTATGGGGCGGGGCTTCTTTTAGACGGAGATGAGAGAAATCAGCTTATTTCTGAGAACCCCAGTGCAGCTAAGTTTCTGCGCCCCTTTGCTGGCGGCGAAGAGTTTCTGCATTCGAAGGCGCGGTTCTGCTTGTGGATAGACGACGAATATCTGCCCGAAGCACTTGAGTCCAATTTCATATCAACCCGAATTGGAGAGGTCAAAGCGCAGCGCTTGGCAAGTACCGATGCCGGAGGGAGAAAACTAGCTGAGCGATCTCATCAGTTTCGGGATCGCAATGTGTCTAAATTTCATACAATCGTCGTGCCGAGAACATCGTCCGAGAACCGTGATTTCATCCCTGTCGGAATTGCCAACTCTAATTGGATATTTTCAAGTGAGACGTTCGTAATGCTGGATGCACCTCTTTGGTCGCTTGGCGTTACATCTTCGCGCATCCATGTAATCTGGATATCGACTGTATGTGGAAAAATGAAAACCGATCTACGGTATTCCAACACCCTCGGCTGGAACACCTTTCCGATCCCCACACTAACCGACCAGAACAAGGCCGACCTCACCCGCTGCGCCGAGGATATCCTGCTGGCGCGCGAGGCGCATTTCCCGGCAACGATCGCCGACCTCTATGACCCCGAAGCCATGCCCGCCGACCTGCGCGCGGCGCATGAGCGCAACGACGAAGTGCTGGAACGCATCTACATCGGCCGCCGCTTCAAAAACGACACCGAACGGCTGGAAAAACTGTTCGAGCTTTACACCAAGATGACCGCAGGAGTCGGAACTGCAAAGAAACGGGTGATGGGTGTGGCATGAGCAGTCTCACCGAAACCGAAAAGCGCTATTTTGAAAAATTGTTTAGAATGGAGACCGGTTACGTTCTGGATTTCTCTGATCCAGCCTTCAGTGAGTTTTTCAACCGGCACCGGATTAACATTCACGGTCCAAAATATCAGACATACGGCACCTCAAAAGCCAAAAAATTGCGGGCTTTTTGGGAACAGGAACCGGATGTTTTGGTCGGGCAAGTGCTGGTGGAATTGCTTGATGCCTATGAAACTGACTGCGTTCTGAATAACTGTACTGCCGATGCCCCCGTTCTCGAAAAGTCGCGCGGCATCGCCAATCGGCTGTCTGGTGTCGTTACGCCTTCAAAATCCGCTCAGACAGTTGATGATTTTTTGCATAGTGAATTTTCGCTTCCCAATATCCAGAAACTGCCGATCGAGTCGATGGCCGTGGCGGTCATTGAGAGCCGATTGACTGAAGCACGGACGACGATGAGCGCAGGCGCGTACCTATCCACGATCTTCTTGTGCGGTAGTGTGCTGGAAGCTGTCCTTCTCGGTGCGGCACGCTTTAATAGGGTTTCAGCAAGCCCCAAGGCTGTTGATGGAAGTGTGAAGCGTTTTCACGAATGGAATCTCGCGCAGCTTATAGATGTCGCGTGTGCGGCAGGCTTACTAAAGCCGGACGTTAAAAAGTTCAGCCACGGGCTGCGCGATTTTCGAAATTACATTCATCCATATGAGCAGATGCAGTCTGGTTTCACACCAGACGAGCATACAGCGAAAGTCTGTTTTCAAGTTCTGAAAGCGGCACTTGCTAGTGTGGCTGGGGAGAGAAAATGAAGCCAAATGCTCAAACCATTCCCGCCGTCAGCTTCCAGACCGCCCGCACCGGCGTGTCGGCCAAGGCCAATGCGCTTGGTATGCGCCCCATGCAGGAACGCGCCTATAACAAGCGGGGCGAACAATATCTTTTGATCAAGTCGCCCCCGGCATCGGGCAAGTCGCGCGCCTTGATGTTCATCGCCCTCGACAAGCTGGCCCATCAGGGGCTTCGCCAAGCCATGATCGTTGTGCCGGAAAAGTCGATCGGTGGCAGCTTTGCCGATGAACCGCTCAGCCAATATGGCTTCTGGGCCGACTGGGTGGTGAAGCCGCAATGGAATCTGTGCAACGCACCGGGGCCGGACGAAGAAAAGGTTGATCCGTCCAAGGTCAAGGCCGTGGGCCAGTTTCTCGCCAGCGACGACAGGGTGCTGGTCTGCACCCATGCCACGTTCCGCTTTGCGGTCGATGCGCTGGGGGTTGAGGCCTTTGATGATCGCCTGATCGCGGTGGATGAATTCCACCATGTCTCCGCCAGCCCCGACAACCGGCTGGGCAGCCAGCTTGCCGCCTTCATCACCCGCGACAAGACCCACATCGTCGCGATGACAGGCAGCTATTTCCGTGGCGATGCCGCCCCCGTGCTTGGCCCCGAGGACGAGGCGAAGTTCGAAACAGTCACCTACACCTATTACGAACAACTCAACGGCTATGCGCACCTGAAGGCGCTCAACATCGGCTATTATTTCTATACCGGCCGCTATCTTGAGGCGATCGAGCATTGCCTTGATCCCGATCGCAAGACGATCGTCCACATCCCGTCTGTCAACGCGCGCGAAAGCACGAAGGACAAGATCAAGGAAGTCGACGAGATCATGCACTATCTGGGGGAATGGCAAGGCGCCGATCCCCTGACCGGCTTTCACCGCGTGCAACTGCCCGATGGCCGGGTGCTGAAAATCGCCGACCTTGTTGATGACAGCGATCCGGCCCGCCGTTCCCGCGTGCTGGCGGCGTTGAAAGACCCGGCGCACAAGAATGACCGCGATCATGTCGATATGATCATTGCGCTTGGCATGGCCAAGGAAGGCTTCGACTGGATCTGGTGCGAACATGCGCTGACTGTCGGCTATCGCTCCAGCCTGACCGAAATTGTCCAGATCATCGGCCGAGCTACCCGCGATGCGCCGGGCAAGGCTGTTGCGACCTTCACCAACCTGATTGCAGAACCCGATGCCTCCGAAGCCGCTGTGGCCGAGGCGATCAACGACACGCTGAAAGCCATTGCCGCCAGCCTGTTGATGGAACAGGTGCTGGCCCCGCGTTTCAACTTCACGCCAAAGGACAAAGGCCCCCTGCCCGACTTTGACTATGGCGAAGGCGGTTACAAGGCCGGCGAAACCAATGTCGGCTTCAACGAAGAACGCGGCACCTATCATTTCGAGATCAACGGGCTGGTCGAACCCAAAAGCCCCGAAGCCGCCCGCATCTGTCAGGAAGACCTGAACGAGGTGATTGCCGCCTTCGTCCAGAACAAGGCCGTGGCCGAACGCGGCCTGTTCGACGAGGAAACGCCGCCCCAGGAACTGACGCAGGTATGCATGGGCAAGATCGTGCGCGATCGTTACCCCGAACTGACGCCCGAAGATCAGGAAGCCGTGCGCCAGCATGCGATTGCTGCGCTCAACCTGACCCAAAAGGCGAAGGCCCTTGCCATGGGCGGCGGTGATGCAGGTGATGATCTCAAGGCCAACACGGCGCTTCTCGATGGCGTGCGTCAGTTCGCCATGGACGTGCGTGAACTCGACATTGACCTGATCGACAGCATCAATCCGTTTCAGGCTGCCTATGCCGTGCTTGCGAAGTCGATGAGCGAAAGCACCTTGAAGCAGGTGCAGGCTGCCATTTCGGGCAAACGAACCAAGATCACCCCGGAAGACGCCAAAGACCTTGCCGCCCGTGCCGTGCGGTTCAAGAAAGAACGTGGCCGCCTGCCGTCGATCACGGCAGCCGACGCATGGGAACAGCGTCTAGCCGAGGGAGCAACCGCCTTCATGCGCTATCGGGAAGAAGGCCGTTATGAGTGAGTTCGACCTCGACGCGCTGAGTGAGGCGCTGGCCGACTTTGCACCTGCCAAGAAAAAACAGGCAAGCTACACCCCTCGCGAAGAACGGGTCATCGCCGGGTTCGAAGATATCGAATGCTTTTACGAAGAACATGGCCGCCTGCCCCAGCATGGCGAGGACCGTGACATCTTCGAACGCCTTTATGCTGTTCGTCTCGATCGTTTGCGCGCCCTCGAAGAATGCCGGACCCTCCTGGCATCGTTCGACAAGCATGGCCTGCTGACACGCACCGATGATGTGCCAGAAGAAGCCAGTCTTGATCCGGATGACCTGATGGCAGAGCTGTCCGGGCTGGCAGAAGGCGATGACATCACGCGCCTGCGCCATGTCCGCACCGCCGAAGAGAAGCGGACGGCAGACGAAGTCGCCAACCGCGAAAAATGCCCCGACTTTGAGCAGTTCCAGTCCCTGTTCAAACAGGTGCAGAACGACATAGCCTCCGGTGTCCGGGCAACCCGGCCTTTCGAATTAAAGGCGGAAATCCGACCGGGCGCCCTGTTCATCGTCGGTGGCCAGATCGCCTATATCGCCGAGATGGGGGAGATGTTCACCAACCCGCAAGGCCGGACGGACGCCCGCCTGCGTGTCATCTTCGACAATGGCACCCAAAGCACCATGCTCATGCGCTCGCTGCAACGCGCCCTGCACAAGGACGATGCTGGCCGCCGTATCACCGACCCCGTGGCCGGACCACTTTTTGCCGATGCCGCAGAATACGGCGAAGTTGAAACCGGCACGATCTATGTGCTTCGCAGCAAGTCGGAGCATCCGGTGGTCGCCGAACATCGCGAGATCATGCACAAGATCGGCGTCACCAGCGGCAACGTAGAAAGCCGGATCGCCGGGGCCGAAAAAAGTTCAACCTACCTTCTGGCTGGTGTTGATGTGGTGGCGACCTACAAGGTCTATGGCGTGAACTGCCAGAAGCTGGAAACCCTGATCCACAAGGTGTTCGCTGCCGCCCAGATCAACTTCTCAATCCCCGATCGCTTCGGCAACCAAGTCAAACCGCGCGAATGGTTTCTCGTACCGATCAACGTGATTGACGAGGCCGTGCAGCGCATCAGGGATCGATCCATTGTTGAATATTGGTACGATCCAAAGAGTGTAAAACTTATGCGTTCAACGAAATAGATGGCCGACTAATGCTTGGTATTTCAATGCCATACGCACATTGAATGTCCCTAAGCGCACCCCCTCCATTCGATCGGCCCTGCCATAGCGACGTCATAAGGCACGCACGATCTGTACAGTGCCAATCTTCCCCAATTGCACGATCAAATCATCAAGCGCGGGGAGACGCCTCGCTGGACACGAACGCCACTCAGACGCTCTAGCCTGGCAGGCCTTGTTGGAAGCAACATAGGGGGCGCTAATGCGGCGATATAACGCGCCGCATCCGTCACAGTCAATTAGCTACCACCCTCTGGCAGGGCACGCGCCAGCGGGAGTCCTTGATCCCATGGGTCCAAAGGCGAGCGTGCTCCACGCGTTTCCAGCATGGCACACAGACCATCGTTCCACTTCGCCGTAGACGCATCATGACGGTTCCAATCAAGAACATAAACGCGATCAATAATGCGCCATTCTTCACCGCGACGCTGGAAGCGATCCAGATAGCGACCGCCAACAAATATGTCGGTGATGCTGCCATCATCTTCTTCTTGCTGCATATAGCCCGTGACATAGGTTTCGCAACGCGCGCGCATGCAGTCGTCGTCGACCTCTATGTATACGTTACCAATCTTCTGAGTGCTGCGTAAAAAGGCAGAGCGCATACTGCTGGTGATATGCGCCGCGAACTCCCAAGCATTTCCATTAAACGTGCCATGTTGTTCATAGGCATCTGGCCAATAGGCAGATTGGAGGATTTCCGCGTCGCAACGGTCGATACCACGGCAGTATCGGCACAAGGCATCATATATGGCTTGCTTGGCGAGCATCACATCAATCGCTCTTTGGCGCGTGTCAGACATTCCAGACCCTCTCGTACTGCAGAAAGGTTTGTTTCTCTGCAATGTTACATCATGGGAAACATCATAGAGACATTTCAATTTCAGCAATCCGGCAATTGGCGGACTAGAGCTTGCAACCCTGAACCACCAATTGCCGGATCGGAAAAATCAGAACCTGAAATTGATCTGAGCCATGATTTCACGTGGGCGTCCCAGCACCCCGTTCAGAGCCGGTGGATTGCCGTTGGCGCCACCGAGCGGCGTATCCTGACCTGAAACAAGGACCTTCTTGTTCGTCAGGTTTCGTCCAATCAGCGCGAATTCCCACTTTTTGTCCTCAGGATAGAAGCGCACGCTCGCATTGAAGCGCGCGAAATCCTTCTGCTGGGCAAAGGGGGATTGCGTCTGGATGAAATAATAGTCGCTGGAGTAATAGATGTCGCCCGTCAGACCGAAGCGATAGTTATCAAAAATTGGCGTATCGAAATCGAAGCCGCCAGTTGCCACCCAATCGGGCGCGGTCAGCGTAGGACGTCCCGACAAATCTTGCCCGGTCGGCGAACAACCCTGCGCAGCGGTTTGCCCGCCATAGCAAGCCGCATTCGGGAAATCGAGAAAACGGCTATGATTGTAAGCGATCGCCGAGCGCAGCGTCAGCGATTCAGTCGCCCGGAACCGGCCTTCGAGTTCGACACCATAATTGCGTGAAGCAGCGGCATTGCTCACAACATAGGTCTGGAGTTGCGGCACGAAAGCACTGACCTGCAAATCTGAATATTTATAGCGATAAGCGGTCAGCTGCACATCGGCACGGTTTCCAAATAACTTGGCTTTAACGCCAGCTTCGAACCCGCGCGCAGTTTCCTTGCCGAACGACGCCGCCTCCGAGGTCAGGCCGGCTGTGACAACCTGGCTCAGGTTTAGGCCACCCGCCTTGTAACCTGTCTTGAACGCACCATAGACCATGAGATCATCGTTTGGCCGGTATGTCAGTGTCACTTCCGGCGACACGTTATTCGACGTGTTGCGTGCTGGCACCGATTTCACTGGAAAGAAGATTGGTACAAAACCGACTGATGCATTCGAAAAGGTATTGGCGATATAGCCACGCTTGGTTTCATGGGTGTACCGTGCCCCGCCTGAAAGTTCGAGTTCCGGCGTGATGTCGAGGGTCACCTGCGCGAAAGCCGAATAGGTTTTTCCATGTTCGATCGCCAGTTTGTCGATAGTCTGGAATTTTCCGGTGGTCGGATCGGCCGGTAGCTGGTCGAGAATGCCTGAGCCATCGAAATGCACATTGGCGCGTTCAAAATATCCGCCGATCATGAAGTTGAATGGACCATCAAAACTGCTTTGCATGCGCAGCTCCTGGGAGAACTGCCATGCCTTTTCAGCTTCCGTGAATGCGATGGTGGCGAAGGACGTCCAGTCATTGTTCATCAAGGACCGACTGTTCAGGTCATAATATCCAGTCGTCGAGGTTAATGAGACGTCATTACCAAAGTCGTAATTCATCGTCAGTGCGGCCACGATCGTCTTCACATCGCTGTACTGTTGGCCATCGGCGACAAGACCATGCTTGTAGCCCGACAAAATGGCCTTGGCGGGATCGCTGCTCGCGGTTCGCCAGTTGGCCTTGCAATCTCCCACCGGTTCACTGCGCGACGTGCCAAGCAGAACCGTGTTGAAATTTGAGGGGAAATTGCCGCCACAATTGATCAGTTCAAGCGGATAGACCGCACCATCATCCTTGTAGTGGTTGCCCGTCAGCTTGAGCGTTGCCGAAAAAGGCCCGCCATCGTCATAGGCCAGTGTCAGGCGTCCGGCATATTCGCGCTCTCCCGAACGCGGGTCTGCACCAGGCAGAACATCATAAGGTGCGGCCATGCCAGTGCTGATCTGGCGGGCGTCATTGCGGATATAGCCCTTCATGTTGCGTACGCGCACAGCGACACGCGCACCAAGGGCTTCCGTAAGCGGCCCTGAAATCGCCGCATCCGCAACGATTTCATCCGCACGGAATTCATAACCCAGACCGAACGAGGCTTCGAGTTCATCAGTCGGTCCGCGTGTCGTGAGCGCCACGACGCCCGCCGGTGAGTTTTTGCCGAAGAACAGGGCCTGAGGTCCCTTCATGACTTCCACTTGCTGCAAGTCGAAATAACTGCCCCACAGGGCACGTCCACGGCTGGTCTGGACGCCATCGATACTGATCGAAACGGATTGCGCAATTCCGACGTTCGAACCATCGGTGCCCACCCCACGGATAGTGATGCCTGCGCCGGCGCCACCCGCAGTGCGTGCGCCGATATTGAGGCCTGTGGTGGTTTCGGCAATTTTTGAAATGCTGTTCGACGCGTAACGTTCTAAATCTTGCGCCCCCATGGCTGAAACGGCCACTGGCACATCAAACAATCGCTCGGCTCGCTTGCGCGCCGTCACCACAATATCCGACATCTGATCGCTGTAGGATGCACTGTCAGCTTGGGTATTTTCCTGCGCGATTGCCGGCTGTGCGATGGCAGCGAGGCTGATTGTTGTCACCAGCAAACGCCGGCGAGCCAATCTGGAATAATATGCACTCATGGCGGTCCTACCCAGAACTTATGAAGAAATAATTCTAGGGCGTATTATATTTTTCAATCAGAAAGAATGCAAGTTTCAAAACGAGTGCATGGTGCATTTTTTAATTCATATTTATCAATTACTTATCTCGACTTCGAAGCAGGATCGTATTTTTCTGCGCAGAGCTGACCGTACGTCCGCACAGCGACTCGGTGCGTGACTGAGGCCGGACAAAGCGACTTCATCCCGGCCCAGAGCGCCACAAGCGCGCTCAAGTCCGGAAAGCGGATAGGCGATTATTGGGCTGAAGGCGGCAAGGTTTAGAAATCACCCTTGCGGCACCGGAGGTGGCCGATGTTCTCATTCAGCATCTTGCCAACATGGCGGTTATTGAAACCCAAGCGTGAGACAGTGCCGACAATATGACGACCGTCCATGCCTCCTCCTCAATAGCCCCCCTGATCATGGAGGCGAACTGATCGTGCTTGTGCAAACCGAGTTTCAGGCAGACATTCGATCGGTCCGCTTCAACCGTCCACCCAACGCACCCGCCGCAGGCGGGGTAAGGCCGGAGTGGAAGAGGTTGAGAGCGGCCGATCGAATTCATGAACCAAAGAGAAAAAAGAAATCCAAAACACCTTCTGGAACCAAGGAAGAAATATCAGGCCATCAAGCCTCATGGGTTTTGGCTGGCCAGGGTTGGACCAATAAAAATTATAAAATAGTTTTATTTATTTAGCTTCTGATCCGATCTGCACTCCCGGCTCCTTGTCCCCCGGACCTACGCTGCGCTGCGGTCCGGCTGGACGGGCCTACGTTCCGAACGGATCAGAAGCTAGCGGGGCAGAGAGAAGACGTGATGGCCTCTCCCATTTTGGTTCCGGCGATAGCCACACGGTCGTTGCACGCATTGGTTCATGAACAAGAGCATCGCCGTCAGCCAGAGCCTAGAGGCATATCGCCTGCGAAGCCCACGATGTTCATAGCTAGGTCCAAGGCCTGTGTTTGGTATATCGAGGCCACCCCAGATTAAGTCCCCCCCCGGTGGTCTTTCCCTAGGCGAACCTATGCCCCCCCCTCTGACACAATGAACATGCCAGACAAAGGACACCGTTAGGTCATATCATGAGCTTGCCAAGCCGCCAGACCGGGTTGCTTGTGCGAGATCTGCAAGCCGCCACTGAGAGCCCTCACAGGGGACATCAGCTTTTTTTGGTTGTTAGAACCAAGAAAGGAAAAATTGATGTACCTTGCATTCGACACAGAAACGACCGGCTTGCCACGAGATCATCTCGACCTTGATCACGATGCCCAGCCACACCTGCTCCAGTTCGCTGGCATTGTCTTCGATCAGACAGGCCATGAGGTCAGCCGTCTCATCACACTGGTCAAGCCAGGGCCAAGAGCCTTGCTGTCTCAATCAGCCTATATGGCGCATGGCATTTCACTCGACCATGCGGCTGAACATGGCATGGAACCGATCGATGTCTTTTATTGGTTCACCGTCAATGCGGCCCGTGCCCGCATCATCGTCGGCCACAATGTCAGCTTTGATATCCATATTATGGCGATACTCAGCCGTCGCCTTACCGGACAGGACTGGGCGCCATCATCCCCGACATTTTGCACAATGGAATTGGCGGCCCCGATCGTGAACCTGCCACCAACACCAAGAATGATAGCTACGGGCCGTATGCAGCCAAAGGCGCCAACTCTTGGAGAATGCATCAGCCATTTCTTCAATGAGCAACTGATCGGTGCACATGATGCTGCCAACGACGTCAGGGCCTGCATCCGGGTCTTCCGGCATATGATCCAGAGATAAGATGACAGCCTGATAGCAAAGCGGGTCTGGCGTCGCTTCACGATGCCAGACCCGCCATAATCAATGTATGCCGCAGGGCGTGCAGTCCCTTTCACCTGTCACACGGGATTGCTGTCGTCGGGGCCATGCTCACCATGCTCCAACAACAGCAGGGCAAGGCGTTCCAGTTCCTGGCCACCAAGCGGTAGGCCCTGCCTGACCCTGCTCATCAAGCGCAGGTCACGGTCAGTCGCCTTGACCTGCTTTAACTGCTCTTCGGCCTCTGCCGACCGGTTGCCGTGCTTCCACGCATGGCGATTACCTTTGGGGGCACCCTTGTTGGTGCCGCCATGCATCCGGCATCGTAGCTTACCTCTGACTGCCGGAGACTGGCACGCCAGCCCCGATCTCGTCTTGGCACCACAGCGTGGTGCGCTGGCGAGATTGACCGGTTGCATGAGATTGTCTGTTGGATTTTTCAACTGCGGTTCTCCCGCTTCCGACTTCGTCGTGTCAGACCATCACAAGTTGAACTTTTTCCACCCTGCTGCGGATGTGCCGCCACAAGCGCCACACCCGCAACAATGGCTATTTTCTGCGGCTTATTGACTTTCTGGTTCCGCAATGTTGCCGCCACGTCCGCCACAAGACGTCGATGCGTCTTGACCCGCCACGCCAGAATCCACGGAAATCTGCTGATTTCCAGTCGCTGTGGCGTTTGTGGCGCTTGTTGCGGCTGTCACAGGGGCAGAAGGGAGATATCGCTTCCAAGCATCTTGAAATGCATGGCGTAGATATCCCTTTGGCGTCGTTCCATCTGGCAATCGAATAGTTGCTGACGTGATACCGAATTCCCGCAACATCTTTGCCAGTTCACGCGCATTCAACTTCTTGCCCCTGATATCTCCCCATGGGGCTTCCTCATCAGCCAAGAGACACTCCAGCAGGCATTGCGTTGATTGACGATCTGCATGACCAAAGCAGGCATGAATGTCCGTCAGCAGCAGCGCGCCAAGCGATGGCCTGACATTCGCTTTTGCTGCCTGCACGAACGCAATGGCTGCCGTTTGCACCCAGTCGGGCCAGACGCCGCCTGCCAGTTCGGCCACAACGAACAATGGCCCCCAGATATCAGCATTCCGGTCGGTAATGCCGGCTGGCATAATCGGGTCCATTGTCCCCGCCCTGCTTGCCACGCTCGCCGCCCAGTGGGCGAGTTCGTCCCGCATGGCCATACCCAGCCCATCATGGTGTTGCGGCCTGAATGGCTCCACCTTTTCATGCCCCGCACGCTTGCGCATGCGGATGATAATGGATCGGCTCATGATCGTGTCAGGGAGATTGCCCAGACCGCTCATCGCAATCGCGCCATAGGTGGGCAGTTCTTGCGTGTAAACTTTCCCCTTTTCGGAAAAACAGCGTCCGGTCGTCGCACCACGGCGATAACCAGAATTGATCATGCCGCGCAGATCTTCATTGCCCTTTGCGGCTGGACCAAAAACGGTATCGATCTCATCATAGAGAATGGTGGGCCGGTTCTCCTGATCCGAAATCATGCGAAGAATATAAGCCGCAGAGGACCCCACCGACAGGATTGGTCGCGGCACAAGCAATGACGTGATTTCCAGCACGCGCGATTTTCCACTGCCTGGTTCTGGAGACAGGACGGCCAGCCGGGGTGTCGCAAACCATGCATCCATCAGATGCGTGTGTGCAATCCACAGCACATGCGCGATGCTGGCCTCTTCAGAGGGATAACAGATGAAGCGACGCACAAATGCGTGCACCCTGAGAAGAAGATCAGCCGCATCAATCGAACAGACATTGGGGTCTTGACCGTCGCCCATATCGCCGTTGGCAATATCAAGGGCGTCATCTGGGAGAATATGCGTCTCCACAAGGTCATGGCTGTCAGCCATGACGTTATAGTGCTGGTTCATAGCACGCCTCCCTGCCGCAAGGCTTCGCAGGTCATGCAAAGCAAATCGGGGCGATCGTGACGAGCGGCAAGCCACGCAACCGAGAAGGCCACTGGCATGTGCACTGCAAGAACGATAAAAGGAGATGCCGGGCGTCCAGCTTTGGCATCTTCCGGGCCGGTGAGCGCGCCAACGCTCCCGGCCTCTTCGCTCATGTTCTGGCAGCTCATGCTGCACCGCCAGTGGCGCGTTCAATCAGCGCCTTGATGCTATCCATCTTTACAAGGCGACGTGTGCCGATCTGGATCGATGCCAGTTCGCGCTTGGCAAGCATGTCATATAGCTTGGTTCGTCCGACCCCCAGCAATCGGCTCGTTTCCGCAACAGAGCAGAGATACCGTTCTTCAGGATTTCTCATAAATTATGGCCCTTGCCGTTGGCCGACGCACCTAGCGGCGGCCCTCAACGGCAAGGAGCGAATCACCACGAATCGCGACATCTGTCGTTCGGCAACATTCGGAAACTAATTACCGAAATTCACAAACTACTGGTGTTCATTGATAATATGATCAACATGTTCATTCAACATCGTCACGCCCGGATGATCGTCTTGCTTATTTATGAACCAAATCTTCATCACTTCTGAAATTACAGACCTCGCATTTGGCCCCTTAGGCAGGCCATCTGGAAATTGAGCTAACACGTGCTCTTTCACTCCAGCCCAGTCCCAAACAGGAGGTCGACCACCTTTTTTCTTGGTGCCTTGAAAGGTTGGTCGGTGGTTTTGGAGGTTTCGTACAACCTCTTGTCGGGTCGTCTCAAATCGGATGGCGGCCACGTCTAATTGCGATGTGGAAAGTGGAGCAGCGAATCCACTTTCAACCGCGCCCTCCATGTCTGTTAGATGGGCTGAGACAGCATTGTCGATCAAAGCGAATGCCTCGGGAGCCGATGATATGCCAGATACCGTCGACACTCCATCAATGATTAGCTGACGGGCATTGTCTTCGGCTACCCTCACCGCCTCCCGGATCGTAGCAGGAGCAATGAACATGCCACCGCCATCGGCAGAGTAGAGGCTTGTCAACTTTACCTTGAAAGCTCTCAAGGCGCTTGATCGGAGCTTATTCAAGCAGACTTCAATGTCGTTATGTATCATCGTATTCATGACATAACGCTGGCGTTTTGCGACCAGTATGTCGAGTCACCGTTTGTATCGCCTGCTTCCTGTTTGGCTGATCATGCGGTCTGGTCACGAAGCTGATCCAGATAATCACTCCACCATTGCGCCATTTTCACGCGCTCTGCCCAATGAACCCCGCGATGGTAAGCCGCACGCACGCGGTCTTCATCACCATGGGCAAGCGCACGTTCAATTGCATCAGGGTGCCATTTTCCTGATTCGTTAAGCAACGTGGAAGCCATGGCTCGAAAGCCATGGGCTGTCATTTCATCCCCCGAGAAGCCCAACCGTCTAAGACCTGCGTTGACTGTATTCTCACTCATCGGGCGACTAGGTGTACGAATCGATGGAAAGGCATACCCCACCGGGCCGGTAATGGCG
The DNA here is from genome assembly GCA_964635065.1 of uncultured Sphingomonadaceae bacterium. Classification (GTDB taxonomy): domain Bacteria; phylum Pseudomonadota; class Alphaproteobacteria; order Sphingomonadales; family Sphingomonadaceae; genus CAZWMK01. The sequence continues at coordinate 42,600 of CAZWMK010000005.1, forward strand.
TGTAGTTGCCGAAACAAATCAACCGACTGGCGAGAAAGTGGCACATGATGTGCCTTGCCCATTTTCATCTTTTCTGCCGGTATGATCCAAAGCCCCGCCCCCAAGTCTATTTCTTCCCATGCAGCATGGCGCAATTCGCCGGGACGAACGAACACATGCGGCGAGAGCTGCAAGGCCAGCTTGGTCACAAGCTGGCCTTCATAGCCATCTATCGCACGTAGCAATTGGCCAGCTCGTTTGGCTTCAACAATGGCACCATAGTGCTTCGATCGAGGCGCTGTCAGCGCGCCCCGCAAATCACGACTGGGGTCTGATGCCAGCCGTGCCGTCGCGACAGCGTAGCGAAACACACGTCCGGCCAATTGCAGAACCCTGTTGGCTGTTTCGTGATTGCCCTTGGCTTCGATCGGGCGAAGCGCAGCCAACAAATCTGGGGCTGCAATATCGGCAACCGGCAGGCGCGCGAACGCAGGTCCTAGGCGTGAAATATAATATTCGCTCTTGTCGGCCGTTGAAGTGGACAGCCCTTCCTGCCTGCGCTTGGCGATATACTCCTTGGCAATTTCACCAAAGGTATTGGCGGCGGACACCCTGGCGCGATGCTTGGCCTGCTGCTTCTCGCGCGAGGGATCTTTTCCAGCCGCAACCAGTTCACGGGCTTCGTCGCGTCGTTTGCGCGCGTCGCTCAAGCCAATTTCGGGATAAGCCCCCAAGGCGAGCTTTTTCTCCCGCCCATCAGTGCGGAACTTCAAACGCCATAGCTTCCCACCAGATGGGGTCACTAGCAGATACAAGCCGCTACTGTCTGACAGCTTGTATTCTTTTTCACGTGGCTTCGCGTTGCGGACAGCAACATCCGTTAGCGCCATGCTGGGGGCCTTTCAAAAAGCCCTAATGCAAAAGGCCCCAATAAGGCCCCCACTTCGAGCTGATTGCCAGCGAACAGATATGAACGCCAGCAACCTTATAATGTCCGAATATGGGGGATTTTCTGCCGTTGTAAAGACGACTGCGGACGTCCACGAACGGGAAAATGGTGGGCGCTGACGGGCTCGAACCGCCGACCCTCTCGGTGTAAACGAGATGCTCTACCAACTGAGCTAAGCGCCCGGCCTTGCGGCAGGAAGTGCTATCTGGCGTGAATTGCGCCTTTGTGCAAGCTGAAAGCGCAGTCCGCTGCCAGATCAACCGTGTCGGGCCGCAATCGCCGCAGCCTGTGCCAGCAGCCGCGCGGCTTCGGAGAGATGCAGGCGTTCCGTCATGCGGCCATTGACGCGGATTGCGCCCTTTCCGGCATTTTCAGGCAGCGAAAAGGCATCGACGATGGCCTGTGCCTGCACGCAAGCAGCATCGGACGGTGCAAACACGCGGTTGGCTGTTGCGATTTGTGCCGGATGAATCAGCGTCTTGCCATCAAAACCGAAGGCCACGCCTTCAAGGCAGGCCGCCTCAAGCGCGGCATCGTCGTCAATGAGGTTCAGCACGCCGTCCAATATGGCCAGACCATGCGCGCGAGCCGCAGCGACGGCCAGCGACATGGCGGCATGAAAGGCTTTGCGATCCAGGGACAGGGGCGCGCGCATTTCCTTGGCCAGGTCGTTCAGCCCCATCACCATCGCCCGCAACCTGCCACGCGCGGCGCAGGCGCCGATGGCATCAAGCTGGAACAGGCTGGCGCAGGTTTCAACCATCACCCAAAGGCCGACCGAAGGTGGCATGGCCGCAAGCGCTGCCTCATAGGCTGCAACCTGTTCGGGGCTGGAAACCTTCGGCGTCAGAACCGCATCCGGCACCACGGACAGCAGCGCCGACAGGTCGTCGGCACCCCAAGGCGTATCAAGCCCATTCACCCGCACCACCAATTCGCGATGGCCAAAGCCCCCGGCGGCGACAGCTGCCACCGCCTGTGCCCGCGCATCAGCCTTTTGTTCGGGTGCAACAGCATCTTCGAGATCGAGGATCACGACATCGCAATCCGCCAGCCGCGCCTTTTCAATGGCGCGCGCATTCGACGCCGGAAGATAGAGCGCCGAACGGCGCGGACGGTTATCCTGCTGATGCTGCGTCATGATCGTCCAATCCAGTCATTGCTGCCGACGGGATGGGACGATCAGCCCTGTCTGTCAATCGGAAGGATGACCGCCCCCCGTCCCGCTGTCAGTGAACCGCATTGGCATCAAGGGCATAGCCCGCCGAACGCACCGTGCGGATCACATCGGCGGCTTCGTCGATGTTGATCGCCTTGCGCAGGCGCCGGATGTGCACATCGACAGTGCGTTCTTCGACATAGACATCGCGCCCCCAAACGGCATCGAGCAGCTGCTCGCGCGAGAAGACACGGCCGGGGTGTTCGAGAAAATGCCGTAGCAGGCGAAATTCGGTCGGTCCCAGTTGCACCGGTTTGCCATTACGCACGACCTTGTGGGCAACCGTATCCATGATGATTCCCGCATAATCAAGGCTGGCGCCCGACAGCGCAGGACGCAAGCGGCGGAGCACAGCACGGACGCGCGCGATCAGTTCGCGCGGGCTGAAAGGCTTGGTGATGTAATCATCGGCTCCGGTTTCAAGGCCGCGAATACGGTCTTCTTCTTCGGCGCGGGCAGTCAGCATCACGACCGGCAGGTTGGCCGTCACCGCATTGCGACGCAGACGACGGCAGACTTCAATGCCCGACAGATTGGCAATCATCCAGTCAAGCACAACCAGGTCCGGCTTTTCCTCTTCCGCAAGCACCATGGCTTCCTCGCCATCATCCGTGCGGATAACGTCGAAACCTTCCTTCTCGAGATTATAGGCAATCAGCTCGACAAGATTGGCATCATCTTCGACAAGAAGGATTTTCGGTCGCATCTTACAGTTTCCCGTCCCGTCAATCAGGGATCATTCGTCAGATGGCGCGAAGGAAAAAGCGGTGCTGTCCGTCTTTTCACGTTCGACCATATGCCTGCCAGTCACCGAGTAGTGGACATTTTCGGCAATGTTGGTCGCATGATCCCCGATGCGTTCCAGATTTTTCGCAATGAACAGCAAATGCGTCGATGGCGTGATCTGGTGCGGATTTTCCATCATGTAGGTCAGCAGCGACCGGAAAAGACTGTTGTAGAAATCGTCGACAGTCCTGTCGCGCTGCACCACATTGATCGCCAGATCGGCGTCGCGGTCGATGTAGGCGTCAAGCGCGCCTTTCACCATGCCAGAGACGGCACGCGCCATTTCCGGGATGATAACGACCGGTTCGACCTGCGTTGTCTGCGCCAGCACTGTCGCGCGTTTGGCGATATTCTTGGCATAGTCAGCGATGCGTTCGATGATGGCCGCGATCTTCAGTGCTCCGATCACTTCGCGCAGGTCGTCTGCCATCGGTGCCCGGCGCGCGATCAGCGTGAGCGCCATCTGCTCGACATCGACTTCCATGGCATCAACCGCACGATCGCGTTCCACCACCGCAAGCGCAGCTTCGCTGTCACGGTTCACGAGCGCGCGCACCGCAGACGAAATCTGCGCCTCGGCGTGGCCGCCCATCTGGCTGACAAGCGAACGCAGCGCACGCAGTTCCTCGTCAAAAGCCTTCACGGTATGTCCAGATGTCATCTTTGCGATATCCTTTCGCGCATATGGCGCATCAGCCGTAGCGGCCGGTGATGTAATCCTTCGTCCGCGTTTCGCGCGGATTGGTGAAGATTTCCGAGGTGTCGCCATATTCCACCAGCGTTCCGAGGTGGAAGAAAGCGGTTTTCTGACTGACACGGGCCGCCTGCTGCATATTATGCGTCACGATCACAATGGCATAGCGACCGCGCAGTTCATCGATCAGTTCTTCGATCTTGGCGGTTGCGATCGGATCAAGGGCTGAGCAGGGCTCGTCCATCAGGATGACTTCCGGGTCGACTGCAATGGCGCGGGCGATGCACAGGCGCTGCTGCTGACCACCCGACAAGGCCGTGCCCGACGCATCGAGGCGATCCTTCACCTCTTCCCACAGACCCGCGCGCCTGAGGCTGGCCTCGACGATCTGGTCCATATCGGCCTTGTTGTGCGCAAGACCATGGATGGTCGGGCCATAAGCGACATTGTCATAGATCGACTTCGGGAAGGGGTTGGGCTTCTGAAATACCATGCCAACCCTTGCGCGCAGCTGCACAACGTCCATGGCGGCCGAGTAGATATCTTCCCCATCGAGCTTGATCTCGCCAACGACACGCGCACTTTCAACGGTATCGTTCATACGGTTCAGACAACGCAGGAAGGTCGACTTGCCGCAGCCCGACGGACCGATGAAGGCAGTGACATTATCAGGATCGATATCGATCGAGACATTGTTGATCGCCTGCTTCTCGCCATAGAAGACGTTGACGTCGCGCGCCGTCATCTTCATCGCCTTGGCAGCAGCGGCAGAGGCCGTGTTGGAGCCGTTCACGTTGTTCACCAGCGCCTCTCGAACTTGTTGCGGAGATAGACTGCGGCTGCATTCATCAGCAGCAGGAAAACCAGAAGGACAATGATCGCCGCCGACGTTTTTTCGACAAAACCACGCGCCACATCGTCCGACCACAGGAAAATCTGCACGGGCAGCACGGTGGCCGGGTTGGCAATGCCGGTCGGCACATCGGAAATGAAGGCACGCATCCCGATCATCAGCAACGGCGCGGTTTCACCAAGGGCGCGGGCCATACCGATGATCGTGCCAGTCAGAATGCCGGGCAACGCCAGCGGCAGGACATGATGAAACACCACCTGCACCCGCGAGGCGCCGACACCAAGAGCAGCATCGCGGATCGACGGTGGCACCGCCTTGATGGACACGCGGGCCGCGATCACGATGACCGGCAAGGTCATCAGCGCCAGCGTCAGACCGCCCACGATTGGCGCCGAACGCGGCAGGCCGAAGCTGTTGAGGAAAACCGCAAGTCCCAGCAGGCCGAAGATGATCGACGGCACGGCAGCCAGGTTGTTGATGCTGACTTCGATCAGGTCGGTCAGCCGGTTCTTGGGGGCATATTCCTCAAGATAGATGGCGGCCAGAACGCCGATCGGAAAACTGATCGCAAGCGTGATCGCAAGCGTCAGAAGCGAACCGAGTGCGGCGCCCCAGACCCCCGCCAGTTCCGGCTCGGTCGAATCCGCGCTGGTCACGAACACCTTGTTGAAGCCAGTGCGCAGCAAGCCCGCCTGCGACAACCTGTCGAAATTGGCGATTTCGGCATCGCTGACAGGGCGCTGCTCTTCGGCCACATTGCGGTCGATCAGCCCCTTGGCAAGCAGGTCGAACTTGCTCGACGTCGGCATCCACAGCTTGACCGTGCGGCCAAGATCGCCGGGATTTTCGACAAGGTAATCGCGCGCCGTCAGCCACGCCCCTTCGGAGAGCACGCCTTCACCCAGCGCCTTGTCGGCAGCTTCGGCTATCAGAATCTGATAATCGGCAGACATCAGCGCATGCCGCCCGGCCGGCGAGGTCGCGGTTTCGCGATCGACCATCAGCGCGGCAGGATCAAAGGTGATGGCCACCTGCGCTTCGGTTCGGAGAAAACCGGTCCAGCCCTTGCTGACGATATCGAACAGCAAGAAGGCAAGGAAGGCCGCCGCAAGAACCAGCGCGCCGAGGCCAACCCCGCGGAAAATCGCTTCCGAGCGATAGCGCCGGCGGATACGGGCCTGCATCCGGGGCGAAGCCCAGTCGGTCGGTGCGCGCGTCATGGTCGTGGCTTCCGTCATCGTCATGGCATGATCACTCATAAGCTTCCCGATAGCGCTTCACGACGGCCAGCGCATAAATGTTGAGCAGCAGGGTCACGACAAACAGCACAAGACCAAGGGCGAAAGCCGACAGGGTCTTGGCGGAATCGAACTCCTGGTCGCCGGTGAGAAGCGCCACGATCTGCGCCGTCACGGTCGTCACCGACTGGAAGGGGTTGAGCGTGAGATTGGCGGCAAGGCCAGCAGCCATCACCACGATCATCGTCTCGCCGATAGCGCGGCTGACAGCAAGCAGCACGCCGCCGACGATACCCGGCAAGGCGGCAGGCAAGAGAACGCTGCGGATCGTC
>CAZWMK010000006.1:0-1729 GCA_964635065.1 uncultured Sphingomonadaceae bacterium
GCCGGGCGATTACATCATGCACAAGCTGCGCCATGAATCGGTGATCATGGTGCGCCAGCAGGACGGCAGCATCAAGGCTTTCTACAATAGCTGCCCGCACCGGGGGAACCGTCTGGTCATCGATGAAATCGGCGGTGCGCCGCGCATCACCTGCGCTTATCACGGCTGGCAGTTCGAACCGGATGGCACGCTGGTCCATGCACAGGACCCCGACGATTTCGCGGGCGGCAATCCCTGCGGCAAGACCAGGCTCGTTGAAATCCCCTGCGATACCTGGGCGGGCTTCGTGTGGTTCAACATGGACAAGAATGCCAAGCCGCTGCGTCAGTGGCTGGCACCACTACCCGAATATCTCGAAGGCTATGCCCTCGAAAAGTGCACACGCGTCCAGTACATCCGCACCGAACTCGACTGCAACTGGAAGATCATCCGCGATAATTTCAACGAATCCTACCATGTGCCGACGCTGCACCCCGAACTGGCGACATTCATTAACGACGATCATACCGACACGATCTTCCAGATGTTCCCTGGCGGCCATAACCGGATGATCATGAAGGGCATGCAGCCCTCTGGCCGGTCGCAGAACAAGAACCGCATCGAGGCGCCGCTGGATGCCATGATGATGCAGTGGGGGCTTGACCCGAAGGACTTCGAAGGTCGCACCTCCGAAATCCGGGCGGCTGCGGCCAAGGCCATGCGCGCGCAGGGACCGGCGCGCGGCTATGACTATTTTGCGAACCTCAGTGACAGCCAGCTGACGGACTATCATCACTGCACCTTCTTCCCGAATGTGACGCTGACGGTCAGCTCGGATGGCTTCCAGCTGCTCCGCACGGAGCCGCATCCGACCGATCCGGAAAAGTGCATCTTCGATCACTGGTTCATGGTGCCCGCCATCCCTGGCCGGACCGAAGTCGATGCCCCGGTCGCGCGGCTGCCGTTCAAGAATGCCGAACGCGTTGATGCGCGCGTTGGCATCGACAGCGTCGGTTTCGTCGCGGATCAGGACGTCAGTTGCATCCTGACGCAGCAGCAGGGGCTGCACTCGCGCGGTTATACCGGCGGCGTTCTGCCGATTCAGGAAAAGCGCATCCAGCGTTTCCACGAACTGCTGGATGACTGGGTCGCCGGCAAGGTCGATACCTGCGGCGCCTGACAGCCAGGGCATATTATGATAAAAGGCCCGGTCCAAAAGACCGGGCCTTTCTTGCGATTGATCTGCGTCAATTCTCGAATCGCATTCCTGAACTAGCGTTCAAAATAGATCCAGACTGTAGAACAGCATCAATTGACAGCCACTGGACAGCTCGCCGCCTGCTGGATGTCGGCGCCCTGTCCACCTTGGGAGACCTTGCATGGCCGACCGTGATCCGAAGATTCTTCCCCCCGGCGCCGCGCGCTGCCCCGGCACCAGCTGGGCTGACCTTATGGCTGCCGACACCAAGTCCGTGCCGGATATCCTGAAGGACGAGCATTATGAATATCTCGGTTCCGAGGCGATCGCCGCCGATCGCTACTGGAGCCCGGAATTCGAAAAGCTCGAAAAGGAAAAAATGTGGCCTTACGTCTGGCAGTTCGCTGCGCGCGAAGAGGAACTGCCGGAACCGGGTGACTATGTCGTCTATGAAAATGCCGGGCGTTCGTTCCTGGTCGTGCGGCAGGCCGACGGATCGGTCAAGGCGATGCACAATGTCTGCCTTCATCGTGGCCGCAAGCTGCGCACCGA